>JBAUEL010000073.1:0-61884 GCA_049678585.1 Dehalococcoidia bacterium | reverse complement strand
AGAATCTGCTTCATGGAGACCCTTCGCTTCGCTCAGGGTGACAGGACAGAAGGGTCTGTCAACAGACCCCTAGATAACTCCCGCCTGGCGCAGCCGCACCAGGTCAGCCCGGCTCAGCCCCAGGCGGCCGCAGTAGACCTCCTCGTTGTGCTCGCCCAGGAGGGGCGCATGAGCGAGCCGCCAGGGCGTCTCGCTCATGCGGACGGGCGCCCCGGCCTGGCGGAGACGCCCCGCCACGGGGTGCTCCACCTCCTGAAAGAAGCTGCGCGCCCGCTGCTGCCCCAGGCGGTCCTCCATTACCTCAGCGGGGTCCAGCACCTCCGTGAAGGGCAGGCGGAGGGCCTGGGCCTCCTCCACCGCCCGCCACTTATCACGACTGGCCAGCCAGCGGTCCATGACGGCGTCGATCTCGTCGGCGTGGCCCATGAGCGAGGCGAGGACCTCCGGCTCGCAGAGGCGCGGCTCGTCGAGCAGCGCCGCCAGCAGCTCCGGGTAGCGATTATTGGAATGGACGTGCACGTAGCCGCCCCGGCAGGGCCGGATGGTCGACGGGTACAGGTAGTTCGGCCCGAAGCCTACCAGCCGCGCGCCGTTGCGACGCCACTCCTGGCGGAAGAAGTGGTAGACCTGCGGCGGCCCTCCGAGCAGGAAAGCGACCGCCTCCGTCGCCGCCACGTCCACCTGCTGGCCCCGGCCGAAGCCTCCGTCGCGGGCGGCCAGGGCCGTAAGGGTGCCGACGGCCGCCTGGAGGCCCGCCTGGTACTCCCCCTGGTGGCCGTAGGCCTTGAGGGGCTCCCGGTCGGGGTCGCCGGTGAGCATCATGTAGCCGCCCAGGGCATATATCACGATCTCAGGGCCCCGATAGCGAGCGCACGGCCCCTCCTGGCCGAACGGGGTGATCGACGTCAACACGAGGCGCGGGTTGAGCTGCGCCAGGTCGTCGTAGCCCAGGCCCAGCTCCGCCAGACGGCCGGGCGGGAAGCTCTCCACCAGAACGTCGACGTGGGGCAGCAGGCGACGGAGCAGCCGCCTGCCGCTCGCCGACGCCATGTTAAGGGTGATGCTGTGCTTGCCACTGTTCAGGTGCAGGTGCAGAGCCCCGGTCTCCGCGTGGGGCGCGTCATAGAGAAAGGGACCCATGCGGCGGAGGGCATCGCCGCGGCCGGGCGGCTCCACCTTGATGACCTCGGCCCCCAGGCCCGCCAGCAGCCTGGTGCAGTAGCCGCCCGACACCCCCTGAGAGAGGTCTAGGACACGGAGGTCGCCCAGGGCCTGTTCGGTCACCGTCATCCGCCTCGGCGCTTGGCCCGCTTCGCTTGACAGCCCGCTCGGTTGGGCTATTATAGCTCCCGCTGGCGTTCTGAATCGAACGCGGGCGTGCCGTTGACCTTAGTCCGCGTTCCCGCGGCATCCCTTCCCGATACGGCCCGGAGGATCGAGCCCCAGGCGGCTCCCCGTTGAGGAGATACCACCATGCAAGTTCTCGAAGAAGGCATCGCTGAGTACCACCCCGTTGACCCGGACGGCTTCCGCGAGTGGGTGCGCGACCACAAGTCGCGCGCCCTCGAACCGAAGCTCATGTCCGAGCAGGAGGCCGTCTCGAAGTTCGTGGAGGATGGCGACTACCTGGTCTACGACTGCAACTACCTCCAGCGCGGGCCGAGCTCGCTCCTGCGCGAGGTGATCCGCCAGCGTAAGAAGAAGCTCTGGATCGCCGGCAAGTTCACCTGGGTAGCGGTGCATCTGCTGGTGGGCGCGGGCTGCGCCGACAAGGTGGACTGCGGCTTCTTCCTCTTCGGCAAGTCCATCGACCGCTACGCCCGCGAGGGCATGGTCCAGATCTTCGAGTACAGCAACGTGGTCATGACCGCCCGCCTCCAGGCCGGGGCGATGGGCATCCCCTTCATGCCGATCCGCTCCTTCGGCGGCACCGACGGCGTGCGCTACTCCGGGGCCAAGGTGATCGAGGACCCCTACACCGGCCAGCCCCTGGTCATCGTGCCCGCCCTTAATCCGGACGTGGCCCTCATCCACGCCCACCAGGCCGACGCCTACGGCAACGCCCGCATCTTCGGCACGGGCGTCGCCCATCAGGAGTCCGCCCTCGCCTCCAAGAAGGTCATCATCTCCGCCGAGGAGATCATCGATAGCGAGGAGGTCCGCCGCGACCCCGGACGGACGAGCATCCCCTACTACGCCGTCGATGCGGTGGTCGAGGCCCCCTTCGGCGCTTACCCCGGCGAGTGCGCCGGCTACTACGCCTCCGACCCCGCGCACGTCATCGAGGTCGCGGGCGCGGCCCTGGCGGACATGGTCGACCAGTACCTCGAGAAATACGTGTACAGCGTGGCTAACCACCAGGAGTTCCTCGAGCAGAAGGTGGGGCTGGCCAAGCTTCTGGAGATCAAGAAGCGCGTCGCCACCAAGGAGGGGTATCAGCCATGACCCAGGCTACTACGTTCAACGAGCGCGAGATGCAGATCTGCACCGTCGCCCGCATGATCGAGAACGGCAGGACCTACTGGGTGGCGGGCGCCGCCGCCCCCCTCTATGCCATCCTCATCGGCAAGAGGCTGTACGCACCCGACGCCCAGTACATCACCGAGGACGGGGTCATCGCCCCCGAGCCCATGCTCCCCTTCGACCCCATCATGAGCATGGTTTCGGCCCGCGCGGGCTACCGGGCGCTGGGCTGGGGCACCATGAACGTGGCGGGCGCCCACGCCCAGGTGGGGCTGATGGACTACGGCATCCTCAACGCCCTCCAGATCGACCAGTACGGGAACATCAATTCCACCGCCATCGGCGTCTACGGCCAGGAGGCGCGGCGCTTCGGAGGGCCCGGCGGCGCCGACTCCATCGCCTCCCTCTGCTGGCGGACCATCCTCATGACCGACCAGGAGGCCCGCAAGTTCGTGGAGCGCGTCGACTTCATCTCGTCGCCCGGCTTCCTGGACGGGAGCCCCGGCGCCCGCGAGCGCGCCGGCCTCCCTCGCGGCACCGGCCCCTGGCGGGTGGTCACCCCCTGCGCCCTCTACGACTACAACGAGGAGCGCCGCCTGCGCCTGATGGGGGTGGCCCCCTGGGTGACGGTGGAGGAAGTGCTGGAGGAGTGCGCGCACAAGCCGGTGGTGCCGGAGAAGGTAGAGACGCTGGAGCCCCCCAGCGACGAAGAGTTGGATATCCTACGCGCCCACCTCGACGTGCGAGGGCAGACCACCGGCATCGAGCGGAGCGCCTGGATCATCTGGGACGGCGAGAAGTATATGCGGCAAGAGGAGGAGGGGTAGGGGGCAGGGCTTCAGCTCTGTGCTGGGTCCACCAAAAGGTCAGGTCCTGCGACGCTCTGATGAGGACAGCCACAGGAAGAGGGGCGGCCAGTGACCAGAACCCTACCTCACAGCGGCATGAACACACGGGAAGCGATAGCTAGCCTACGGTCACCGCCCGTACCATTCCAGGACTTTGTCAACCGCGTCCCTAGCCGCCCTGGTCTGTACGCAGTATGGGTGATGGGAAGCACCTTGGGCGGTACGATGTTGGAAAGCTGGGACGGGTGCACTGGGCCTCTCTACGTTGGCAAGTCTATAAACCTCAAGGAGCGCGACGTAAGGAAGCATTACAGGTCACGCAGCACGGCGGCCTCTACTGTTCGCCGAAGCCTGGGAGCCATATTGCTTGATGTGTTGGACCTCACGCCAGTGCGCCGTGGCCTTACCCATTTCGGCTTTGAGGACACCGGAGAAGACCGACTAACCCATTGGATGAAGCGCAACCTCGGGCTCACCTGGTACCAGCATCCCTCCCCCCAATTGCTGGAGAGCCAAGTTGTCGCCAAGCTCCAACCGCCTCTAAACTTGACTTACTGGAAAGGGAACCCGTACCGGGCACAGATTCGCAGCTTACGAGCCGACGTGAAAGCCCTCGCTTTCGCCTAGAAAGGCCGCCGCGTCGCGCCCACCAGCCTCACCCCGTGCGCGCCCCTCTAGTACCCCCGATAGCGGTTGGCGATGGGCAGGCGGCGGTCGCGGCCGAAGGCGCGCGGGGTGATCTTCACGCCGGGGGCTGCCTGGCGGCGCTTGTACTCGCTGCGGTCCACCATCGCCATCACCCGCCGCACCGTCCCCTCTTCGAACCCCTGGGCGACGATCTCCTCCAGGCTCTGGTCCTCCTCCACGTAGGCCTCCAGGATGGGGTCGAGCACCTCGTAGGGAGGCAGGGAGTCGCTGTCGAGCTGGTCCGGGCGCAGCTCGGCGGAGGGCGGCTTGCTGATCACGTCCTCGGGGATGACCTCGCGGCCGGCAGAGCGGTTGCAGTAGCGGGCCAGCTCGTACACCAGGGTCTTGGGCACGTCCTTGATGACGGCGAAGCCTCCCGCCATGTCGCCGTAGAGGGTGCAGTAGCCGGTGGCGAACTCGCTCTTGTTGCCGGTGGTGAGGACCAGCCAGCCGAACTTGTTGGAGAGCGACATGAGGATGTTGCCGCGGATGCGCGCCTGGAGGTTCTCCTCGGCCACCCCGAACTCGGTGTCCGCGAACGGCTCGTCGAGCATCTTCAGGGAGGCACCGAAGGCCTCTTCGATGGGCACATCGAGCAGGCGGATGCCCAGGTTCTCGGCGAGCCTCTGCGCGTCGATAACGCTCCCCTCCGAGGAGAAGCGTGAAGGCATGGACACACCGACCACGTTCTCTGCCCCCAGGGCGTCCACGGCGATGGCCGCCACCAGGCTCGAGTCGACCCCGCCCGATAGCCCTATCACCACCGTGCTGAAGCCGCTCTTGCGCACGTAGTCTCGGGTGCCCAGCACCAGGGCAGCGTAGACCTCGGCCTCCCGGCCCAGGGGCTCGGCTTTCCGAGGGGTCAGGGGGGGCTTGTCGGCCGCCGGGGGCGCCGTCGAGACGCGCACCAGGGGCACGTCGCCCGCCCTCACAGGCTCCGGACGCTCCTTGCGGCGGCGGGGGTCGCGCAGGCGAGCCTGATAGATCGACTCCACGTCCAGGTCGCACACCAGCAGGTCCTCTTCGAACTGTGGGGCCTGAGCCAGCAGTTCACCACGGGGATCGAAGAACATGCTGCCGCCGTCGAAGACGAGCTCATCCTGTCCACCCACCAGATTCGTGTAGCAGACGAACACAGCCTCATCGCTGGCGCGGGTGGAGAGCATGCGCTGCCGCAGGTGACCCTTGCCCGCGTGGAAGGGAGAAGCGTTGATGTTGACGATGACCTCCGCCCCGCCGCGAGCCTGGGCCCGGCAGGGGCCGTCCGGATACCAGATGTCCTCGCAGATGTTGATGCCCACGCGCACCCCCGCCACCTCGAATACCGGCGACTCGCTTCCCGCCTGGAAGTAGCGTTTCTCGTCGAAGACGCCGTAGTTGGGCAGGTACTGCTTGCGATAGACAGCGGCCACTCTGCCCTCGTGGATGATCGCCGCGGCGTTGTGGATGTCCTCCCCCCTGTCGACGAAGCCCACCACCAGGGTCAGGCCGCGGCTGCCCTCCACCACCTGATTCAGGGCGGCCAGGTTATCCTCGATGAAGCGTGAGCGCAGCAGCAGGTCCTCCGGAGGGTAGCCGGTGATGGCCATCTCCGGGAAGGCTATCAGGTCCACCCCGAGGGCGCGGGCCCTCTCGGTCCACTCCAGGATCTTGGCCGCATTACCCCGAAGGTCTCCGACCGTGCTGTTGATCTGAGCCAGCCCTACGCGAAGAACCCGCATGCAATGCTCCCAGTCAATGCGCGGTGCAGCCCCCGATGGAACTTAGTGTCAAGATTACACTAACTCTAGCACGCCCCCCAAGCTGCCGTCAATCGTAACCGCAGCCCTGCCCCAGGGAAGCATCCTTACGGCGAGCAGCCCGCCCGCATCGCCTCTCCCAGCGCAAGGACCAAGAACGGGGCGCTCCTTTGAAGGAGCGCCCCGTCGCTTGCAGCTAGTGGAACCAGGCCTAGCTCCGCTTCTCGATGGGCGCGTAGGAGCGGTCGCCTGAGCCGGTGTAGATCTGGGTGGGCCGGAAGATGCGGTTGCCGATGAGCTGCTCCCGCCAGTGGGCCACCCAGCCGGCCACCCGGGAAATCGTGAACACCGGCGTGAACAGGTCGACGGGGATGCCCATCTTGTCGTAGGCGATCCCCGAGTAGAAGTCCACGTTCGGCCAGATGCCCCGCTCGCCCAGCTTCTCGATGACGACTCCCTCTACCTCGAGAGCGATGTCGTACAGCGGGCTGCGGCCGAGCTTCTCGAAGAGCCTCTCGTTGAGTCCCTTGAGGATGGTAGCCCGCGGGTCCATGGTCTTGTACTCGCGGTGGCCCATGCCCATGATCAGATCTTTCTTGGCGATCCTGTCTTCAATGGAAGCCTTCGCCTTGGCCACCGAGCCGATCTCGTTGAGCATGTCCAGCACCCGCTCATTGGCCCCGCCGTGCAGGCGCCCGCTGAGGGAGCCGATGGCCGCAGCCATGGTGCTGTAGGGATCAGCCAGCGACGAGGAGGTGACCATCGCCGTGAAGGTGGAGGCGTTGATGGTGTGCTCCACGTGGAGGACCAGACACACGTCGAACACCTTGGCGGCCAGCTCGTCCGGCACCTCCCCGTTCATCATGTACAGGAAGTTGGCGGCGTGGCTCAGGTCGTCCTTAGGAGCCACCACGCTCTTGCCCTGGCGCAGGCGGTGGAAGGCGGCGGTGATCGTGGGCACCTGGGCGATCAGCCGGATGCCAGCCTCGTAGTTGACCTGCTCATCCTCCACCGGCCTGGGGTAGAACATGCCCATGGCGGCCACCCCGCACTGAAGGGCCGACATGGGGTGCCCATCCTTGGGAAAGAGCTTGATCATGTCGAGGATGGCGGGCTCGATATTCCGGGCGCGCTTCAGCTCGTTGCTGAACTTATCAAGCTGCTGCTTCGTGGGCAGCTCACCCTCAATGGTCAGGTAGGCCGTCTCCTCAAAGGTGCTCTTCTCGGCCAGCTCCTGGATGGCGTACCCGCGATATTTCAGGATTCCTCGCTGGCCATCTATGTCGCTGATCTGCGACTTGGTGGCAATTATGCCCGCAAGCCCTGGTACATACTCAGAAGTCATTACTCTCCTCCTAGCGCGGGGTCTCCCCCCGCTGAACAAGAAATAAAAGCCCCCTCATTTCCAGGATTCGGGGGCTCCTCGTCTCCCACGTCTAGCTCCACCAGCTTTTTGCCATAGCATGAACGATGCGCTTCAATCCTGATAGGGCCATCTCTCCCTATTCCTATAGAGTCCGCCTTCCCCTTCTCCCTGAAATCCGCTACAGCCCAGAAGAGCACACCCTGACATGATGCCCGCCAGGAGGCCGGGCCGCCACCTTTCGGCGACCCGGGCGCCCTATCCTTCTACGTGCTCGATACGGAAGCGCACGACCCCCGCGGGGGCCGCCACCTCCACCTCCTCGCCCGCCCTGCGCCGGAGCAGGGCCTTCCCCACCGGCGAAACGACGGAGATCTTGCCCTGGCCAGGGTTCACCTCGCTGGGCGAGACCAGGGTGTATCGCACTTCGCCGCCGGATTTCAGATTGCGGAGCACCAGAGTGCTGCCCACGCTGGCGGGGGCGCCCTCCGGCTTCTTCTCTTCGATGCTCACAGCGTCGCGGAGGGTGCCCTCCACCTCGCGGATGCGGCTCTCCAGGTGAGCCTTCTGTTCGCGGATGGCGTCCAAGGGGGCATTCTCGCGGAAGTCCTTGTCGGACATGGCCCTTCGCAGTTCCTCGGCCACGCGCGGCCGCTCCGCCTTCAGCCGCTCCAGCTCCGCTTCCAGGTCGGCCCGGCCCTCCTCCGTCAGTTGCACCTCCCGCGGCGCCGAGGCAGGACCCGCAGACGCCTGGGCCGATGCGCCCTTGCGGACTCGCAGGTGGACGGCCAGATTGGTGGGGGTGAACCCCTTCTTCTTGGCGAACGTCAGGAACGAACGCACTGTATCGATGCGCCGGGCGGCATCAGCCACGCCCTCGCCCAGAGTGCCGGCGTAGGCGGAGACATCGTGCCCGTGCAGCTCCCCCACGGGACGGTCAGCCCCGTACCAGCGCATGAATCGGTGCACCTCGGCCTGGGATTGCCGGCGCATCTCCGGCGAAAGGGAAGCCAGATAGCGGCTGGCCGCTTCCTGAAGAATCAACCCCTCATCCGACGGATCCGCCATGCTCCTCCTGACCTCCCGCGGTCGCATTGTAGGTGGACCAGCTTCGCAGTGTCAAACCTAAGGCCAGCCCCGCACCGGGCGGGCCGATGCTATAATCGGCCCGCATCCTATGCTCCCTCTACTGACCAGCGGCGCCTCCCGACTCGGCCTGCGGCTGGACGCCGGGCAGCTCGAACGCTTCGAACACTACTACCACCTGCTGGCCGAGGCCGGCCGCCGCATCGACCTCACCACCGCTCTCACATACGAGCAGGTGCAGCGACGCCACTTCCTCGAGTCTGTCGCGCTGGCCGTGGCCCTGCGGGAGGAAGGACTGCTGCCGGCCGAAGGCCAGCACCCCCTCATCGACGTGGGCAGCGGCGGAGGATTCCCCGGCGTGCCCATGAAGATCCTGCTGCCGCGTCTCTCCCTGACGCTGGTCGAGGCCACCGCCAAGAAAGCGACCTTCCTGCGCCGGCTCCTGAAGGAGCTCGACCTGGGGGACGTGCAGGTCCTCCCCGGCCGCGCCGAGACGCTGGCCCGGGAGGCTCCCCATCGAGAGGCCTACCAGCTAGCCGTCTCCAAGGCGGTGGCCCCTCTGCCCACCCTGCTGGAGCTGACCCTGCCCTTCCTTCGAGTGGGCGGCGTACTCGCCGCCCCCAAGGGCAGCGGCGTGGATGAGGAGCTGGCCCGCTCGGGCCTGGCGCTAGCGCTGTTGGGGGGCGTCCTGGAGAAGGTCCGCCCCCTCGCCATCCCCTACGCCAAGCACCCTCAGACCCTGGTCCTGGTGCGCAAGCAGGCGCCTACGCCGCCGCGCTACCCTCGCCGGCCCGGCATCCCCAAGAAACGCCCTCTGTAAGGGCAAGGTCTCGCGCAAAACAGGTCCGAAACCCCTTGACTCACACACTGGACAGACGTGATAAAATGTTCTCCGTGATATGCAGGTGATCCATATCCGACAAGCACCGCTCGGGATGAACGGGGGGACGGCGGCTCTGGCGTCGTCCAGGGGTCGCGCGCCCCCTCGCTGATATTCGGCGGCCGGCGAGGCAGAGAGAGGCGGCAGCAGGGTAGACGGCCGCAGGCAGACGGAAGGACCACGGTTGCATAGTGGAGGGACTAGACGATGACCTTGCAAGCAGGCGGCATGGATTGGCAGGCCCTTACTGCCCGGCTCCTCCGGCTGGCCAGGCTGGATACGAGCGTGTTCGATGAGGTGAAGGTGGACCCCGCCGCCACCATTCCTGCCCTGGTAGTAGCAGCGGGCGCCACGTTCCTAGCGGGGATCGGCGGCTGGCTCTGGTGGATCTTTCAGGACTTCGGCGACACCGGCAAGGTCCTCATTCAGTCGGTGATCCTGGGGAGCCTCTTCTCGGTGGCTCTGTGGATCGTCTGGCTGCTGGTGGCCTACGTCATCCTCACCCAGGTCTTCCGTGAAGAGGCCGACTGGCAGCAGATGCTCCGCACCATGGGCCTGGCAGCAGCGCCCCTGGCGCTTTCGCTGTTCATCCTGATCACCCCCATCGGGCTGGGTGTCGGGCTGGCCTCGGTGGCCCTGTTCTTCGGACTCACCACCATCGCCGTTCAGTCGGTGACGCCGGCCGACCCCGCCAAGGTATTGGTCGCGAACGTGGTGGGCTTCGCCGTGTGGGCCATCGTCCTCACCCTCCTGGTGACGGACGACTCGTTCCTGGCACCCGGCGTCTTCCTGTACGATGCGCCGACCGAGTTGCTGAGCGGCATCGAGATCTTCGGGATCGACTTCGAGTTCGGATAGGCCCCGAGGCGCTCTTGCCCCATCGTCCCGCAGCCTCCCTACGGCGGGTGGCGCAGAGAGTGCCACCCGCCGTACACCAGCAGGACGCTAGAAAACCCCCGCCGCCGGAGGCGGCTGCAACGTTCCCCTGAGCTCACCCCACCGCGCCCTTCTCCCGCAGGGCGGCGATGCGGGCCGCGTCGTACCCCAGCGAGGCCAGCACCTCATCGGTGTGCTGGCCGGGCAGCGGCGCCGTCGAACGCACCCGCCCCGGCGTCTCCGAGAACTTCGTGCCGATGCCCACCTGCCGCAGTTTGCCCTCGCTGGGATGCTCCACCTCGATGACCATCCCGCGGTGGCGATTGTGAGAGTCAGCCAGGGCCTCGCCCAGGCCGTACACCGGACCCACGCAGATATCCGTCTGCCTGAGAGTCTCGAACCACTCCTCCCGCGTCCTCGTCCTGAACTGCTGGCGGAAGTGCTCAAAGACCTCGGGCCACTTGGAGGAATCGTTCTGATAGGGGATGAAGTCCTCGCGACCCATGGCCCGGCAGAGGTTGGCATAGAAGTGGGGCTCCAGGCTGCCCAGGCTGATCCACCCGCCGTCCTTCGTCTGATAGACGTTGTAGTGAGGAGCGCCCCCGTTGAGCAGGTGCTCGCCCGCCCGGGGCGCCGAGCCCGTCGCGAAGTACTGGCTGATGGCCATGGCCATCAGGTACATGACCCCATCGGACATGGCGATGTCCACATACTGGCCCCGGCCGATGCGCTCGCGCACGAACAGCGCCACCATGATGGCGTAGGCGGCGTGCAGCCCACCTCCCGCGAAGTCGGCGATGATGTTCAAAGGGATGGCCGGCGGCTGCCCCGGCCAGCCGATCATCCCCAGCGCGCCCGCCATGGAGATGTAGTTGATGTCATGGCCCACCAGCCCCGCGTAGGGCCCATCCTGCCCGTAGCCCGACAGCGAGCAGTAGATGAGGCGCGGGTTGATCCCGCGCAGCGTCTCGTAGTCCACCCCCAGGCGCTTCACCACCCCCGGTCGGAAGCCCTCCAGCACCACATCAGCCGACTCCGCCAGCCGATGGAACACCTCGCGGGCCTCCTCGTCGCGCAGGTTGAGGATGATGCTGCGCTTGTTGCGCCCCAGGGCGTTGTGGGCCGTGGCCTTGGCCACATCGCGGGGAAAGCCCGAGGGAACGTTCGGGCGGGCCACCGCCTGGGGCGGCGGCTCAACGAGCAGCACCTCGGCCCCCAGGTCGCCCAGGAGCATCGTGCAGAATGGCCCCGGCGCCAGCCGGGAGAGGTCCAGTACCTTCACTCCTTCCAGGGGCATCATGGCGACTTCCTCCGTTGATTTGGGCGCTCGTGCGAGGGCATCATGGTGGAGGGCTCCCGCCCTGTCAAGATGCCGCAGGAAGGGGGCATCGGAGCCTTGCGTCCCTTTGCCCTTCCTGCTAGCATTTAATGCAACCCGGTGGGGCTGTAGCTCAATTGGGAGAGCGTTTGTCTGGCAGACAAAAGGTAGGGGGTTCGAATCCCCCCAGCTCCACCAGCTTTGTATTTGTAGACAACTATCCGGGCAACGGCGGCGAACGGGAGTAGTAGGCCCGCCCAGCAGAGAGCCGACGGCCGGTGCAAGTCGGCGAATGAGGACCGAACTCGCCCGGGAGCCGCGCCGGTGAACGAACAGTAGCCGGCGCCGGGTGCGCCCGTTACAGCGTCCTCAAGCGCCCCGAGAGCGTCTCGGGGAAGCAGGGTGGTACCGCGGAGAAGCCCTCCGTCCCTGTCGGGCGGGGGGCGATGCTTTTGGGAGGCCATGGACGCATCTGATCAGCTAGAGCTGGCCCTACGCCTGATCCTGGCAGCCGCCCTGGGGGCCATCGTCGGCTTCGAGCGGGAGTTCCGCGGCTACCCCGCGGGCATCCGCACCATGGCCCTGGTCTGTCTGGGTGCCACGCTGTTCACGGACGTCTCCCGAGTCATGGGAGGCGACGACCGCGTGGCCGCCGCCGTCGTCACCGGCATCGGCTTCATCGGCGCGGGCATGATCTTCCGAGAGGGCGCCACCGTCAAGGGCATGACCACCGCCGCTACCATCTGGGCGATGGCCGCCATCGGCCTGGCCCTCGGCAACGAGCTGTACCTCGTCGCCCTGGTAGGCACGGCCGTGGCCGTCGGCCTGCTGGAGCTGCGCATCGTCACCAAGCGCCTGGACGAGTACCTCCAGCGTCGGCCCAGGGAGGCCGACCACGAGGACGAGACCGCAGACAGAGACTAAGCAGGCCAGGAGGCGTCAATGGCCGAACGCTACCTTCCCGCCGAGGTCGAAAAGAAGTGGCAGGCCCGCTGGGAGGCCGACGGCCTCCACCGCACCCCCGACGACGACCCCCGCCCCAAGTGGTACGCCCTCACCATGTACCCCTACACCTCGGGCGACCTGCACGTCGGCCACTGGTACGCCATGGCCCCCTCCGATGTCCAGGCGCGCTACAAGCGAATGCGCGGCTACAACGTCCTCTTCCCCATGGGCTTCGACTCCTTCGGCCTCCCCGCCGAGAACGCCGCCATCAGGGAGAAGGCCCACCCCTACCGCTGGACCATGGACAACATCGACCACATGCGCGAGCAGCTCAAGTCGATGGGCGCCATCTTCGACTGGGAGCGCGAGATCATCACATCGGATCCGTCCTACTACAAGTGGACCCAGTGGTGGTTCCTCCAGCTCTACAAGCACGGCCTGGCCTACAGGGCTGCCGCCCCCGCCAACTGGTGCCCCTCCTGCCAGACCGTCCTCGCCAACGAGCAGGTGCTGCCCAACGGCACCTGCGAGCGCTGCCACTCGCCGGTCACCAGGCGCGACCTGGAGCAATGGTTCTTCCGCATCACCAGCTACGCCGACCAGCTCCTCTCCTTCGACGGCATCGACTGGCCCGAACGCATCCAGACCATGCAGCGCAACTGGATCGGCCGCAGCGAGGGCGCCGAGATCGCCTTCGGCCTGGACGTTCCCGGCCTCGAAGAGAAGGATATCCGCGTCTTCACCACACGCCCCGACACCGTCTTCGGCGTCACCTTCATGGTGATGGCACCCGAGCACCCCCTCGTGCCGAAGATCACCACTCCGGAGCAGCGCGCCGAGGTTGAGGCCTACGTCGAGCAGGCCCGCCGCGCCAGCGAGATCGAGCGCCTCTCCACCGAGCGCGAGAAGTCCGGCGTCTTCACCGGTACCCACTGCGTTAACCTCCTGAACGGCGAGCGCGTCCCCATTCTCATCGCTGACTACGTGCTGCTCAGCTACGGCACAGGCATCGTCATGGGCGTGCCCGCCCACGACCAGCGCGACTTCGAGTTCGCCCACAAGTACGGCATACCCATCCGCGTGGTGATCGCCCCGCCCGGCTACGAAGGACAGCCCCTCAGCGAGGCCTACCTCGAGCCCGGCACGATGGTCAACTCCGGCCGCTTCGACGGCCTCCCCAGCGAGGAGGGCAAGGCCGCCGTATCGGCCTACCTGAAGGAGAAGGAATGGGGCGGCCCCACCGTCACCTACCGCCTGCGCGACTGGCTCATCTCCCGCCAGCGCTACTGGGGCGCTCCCATCCCTATCATCTACTGCCCGGTCGACGGCACCGTCCCCGTGCCCGAGGACCAGCTCCCCGTCCTCCTGCCCGAGGACGCCGAGTTCAAGCCCACCGGCGAATCGCCCCTGGTCCGGCACGAGGGCTTCCTCCACACCGCCTGCCCGAAGTGCGGTGGCGAGGCGCGCCGCGAGACCGACACCATGGACACCTTCATGTGCTCCAGTTGGTACTTCATGCGCTACGTGGACCCACACAACCCCGAGCGCCTCTTCAGCCGCGAGCTCGCCCGCAAGTGGCTCCCCGTCGACCAGTACACCGGCGGCGCCGAGCACGCCGTCATGCACCTGCTCTACTTCCGCTTCTTCACCGAGGCCGCCCGCGACATGGGCATCGTGGAGTTCGACGAGCCCTGCCTGCGCCTCTTCAACCAGGGCGTCATCGTCTCGGGCAAGATGAAGATGAGCAAATCGCGAGGCAACGTGGTCAACCCGGACGCCTACGTGGAGAAGCTCGGCGCCGACGCCGTCCGCGCCTACCTCATGTTCATCGGCCCCTGGGACCAGGGCGGCGAGTGGGACGACTCCGGCATCGCCGGCATGTCGCGCTGGCTTAACCGCGTCTGGAACCTGGTACTCGAACCCGTGAGCACGACCAGCAAGGCCGACCCCGAGGCCACCCGCCAGCTACGCCGCCTCACCCACCAGACCATCCGCCGCGTGAGCGACGACGTCGAGCGCTTCCGTTTCAACACGATGCTGGCCGCCCTCATGGAGTACACCAACGCCCTCACCCGCCAGCGCGAGGCCGGCCCCGTGGACGCCGACGCCTGGCGCGAGGCCATGGACTCGCTCATGCTGCTCCTGGCGCCCACCGCTCCCCACATGGCCGAGGACCTCTGGCAGCGCACCGGCCACGCCTACTCCATCCACGACCAGCCCTGGCCGCAGTGGGACCGGGACCTCGCCGCCGAGGAGGAGATCACCCTGGTGGTGCAGGTGAACGGCAAGCTGCGCGACCGCCTCAGCGTACCCGCCGACATCACAGAGGAGCGGGCGAAGGAGCTGGCCCTGGCCAGCGACCGCGTGCGCGCCCACATCGAAGGCAAGACCACCCAGCGCGTCATCTACGTGCCGGGACGCCTCGTGAACGTGGTGGTGAGGTAGCCAATAGCTCCGGGGCGCCGCACAGCTGACGCGCTAGGCCGCGTTCCAAGAGGCAACTGTCATGGACAAGCCGATGTCCAACCTGCACTTCAGATTGATGTCGTTGAGCTTCAAGCTCCGCGACTTCTTCTCGCCCAGGGAAGACGTTTTGGGAGAGGTGGGGATAAGGCCCGGCTTCCACGTACTCGACTATGGCTGTGGTTCAGGGAGTTACGTAGTCCACGCTGCGGAACTGGTCGGCGAATCAGGCAAGATCTACGCCCTGGACATCCATCCACTTGCAGTTCAGAGCGTTCAGAATCTCGCCTCAAAGAAGCGACTAGGGAATGTGGAAACCATCTGCTCCGATTGCAGGACTGGATTGCCAGATAGCACCGTAGATGTAGTTCTGGTATACGACACCTTTCACGCCTTGAGCGACCCAAGTGGCGTACTGGAAGAGCTACATCGAATATTGAAACCAAATGGGATCCTGTCCTTTAGCGACCACCATATGAAAGAAGATGAAATAGTCAGCAACCTAACAAATAGCGGATTATTCAGGCTGTCAGGAAAGGGCACAGCAACACATACTTTCTTGAGAGAGGACTAGCCGGCTCGTGAACGTGGTGGTGGGGTAGTGGCAGCGCACCTTCCGCGCTACGGTGCTATAATCGGCTTGACGCCGTCACCATCGCGTTGGAGGCGAGTCCCGTAGGGAGCCCGAGGTATGCTAAACGAAGCTATCACCCAGAGCCCGGTGGTGGTGTTTACCGGCGCAGGGGCATCCCAGCCGCTCGGTTTCGCTCTCATGGACTCCTTCATGGACATGCTAGAGGGGGAGGCAGATTCGACCCAGTTCCAGGTCTTGCAGAAAATCTACAGCGAATACCGACTTCCCAATGGCTCTCCCGGGAGAGACCTGGAGGTAGTGGTAGAGAGCCTAACCCGGTACCACGAGACCCTGCGTCTGATGGACAACGATCCGAACTTCGAAGGCCTCAGACCGTATCTGCATTTGGAACTGCCGTTCATAGGTCAACCCGCGGGGAAAGGTTTTCCGGATATTGTTGGGCCGCTGGACGACATGACCCGCGACCTCATTTTCCGGGAGTACGGCAAGGATGTTGCGGAAGGGACGAACGTGGCTGATCTGTACGGCCCACTCTTCCGCACCGTACGACGCTTCGGCAGGCATCGCGTCATCCCCGTATTCACCACGAACTACGACCGGGCCATCGAGACCTTCGCTGACCAGGCAGGTGTACCAATCGAGTACGGGTTCCAGCCCGGCCACACCAGAAGCATCTGGAATCCCGAAAGGTTTCACGACTATAGGGCCCCAGACAGTAAATACGCCCTGGTCTTGTTCAAGCTTCACGGCTCAGTGACATGGTACAAGGACGGTCGAACCGTAAGAAGCGTCGCGGCGGCCCAAAGGGACCTCTCCGGCTGGGAGAACATGCTGATCTATCCCGGAGAGACAAAGACCGGGGTACTGGAAGAGCCCTACCATACCTGCTTTACCTACCTAAGGCACTGCCTCTACCACGCCAGGTGTTGCCTGGTAATTGGGTACAGCTTCAGGGACCTGTTCATTCAGCGCGTCTTCCAGGAGGCTGCCGACGTCAATCCAGAACTCCGAATCCTCATCATGAACGGTACTGACCACCGCGCGGTTGCTTCTCAGATCAAGGAGCTTCGTCCCGAAGCAACAACACTGCTGTACCGCTTCGAAGCGGAATCGGCATCGTACCTGCCCGAATTCCGCGACAGACTTGTGGCATTCTTGCCCAAAGCACGCTCAGTTCCCACGCCAGCGGCAGGAGCCGACGGAGAGCCTCAGTGAGGAACTGCCTTCGCTTCTTCCTATGTGTCCCCCTCTTTGCCCTCCTCCTGGCCGCCTGCGCGGAGGAGAAAGAGGCGCCCACGGCACCGAGCTCCTGCAGAGCGAGCACGGCGCCGAGTTCAAGGCCCGCCGCATCATCCAGTTCCTGCGCGAAACGGGGAGCTAGACGCGGCCCGGGAACGCCTGTCGCCGCGCCGGTCTGTCGAGCGAGGAGAGCGGACGCCCTAGGGCTCTTGCTCCTCCTGGGGCGTCTCGGTGGAGGGCGTCTCAGCGGGGGCCGTGTCAGCGGGGGGCGTCTCCTCCTGCGGGGGCTCCTGTCGGGATGATTCTACTGACGGCGCCGCCTCCAGGGTCTCGATGCCCGCCTGCACATTGCTGATGAAGGCGCCGAGCTGCTGCTGCAGCTTCCGCAGGATCTCCAGGGCGTAACGGTCGGCCTCATCCATCTGCCGGGCGGCCACGTTCTCCGCGTCGCTCATGTGGGAGCGGGCGCGCTCCTGGGCCTCCTGCTCCAGACGCTCGATACGGGCCTGGGCCTCCTGGATAAGCATCTCCGCGCGGGCCTGGGCGGTCTTCACCAGGTCGCTCTCGGCGAGCCGTTGCTCCACCTCCTCGTCGGCCTTGGCCCGGACGATAGCCGCGTCCTCGTGGGCCTGGCGCAGCACCTCCTCCCGCTCCGAGAGGATCTCGCGCGCCTCCGTAATCTCGGAGGGCACCGCCGTTCGCATCTGGTCCACCAGGTCGAGGAGACGTCGCCGGTCCATGACCACGCCTGAGCCGATGGGCAGGCGCCGCGCCTCCCCCACCAGCTCCTCCAGGCGATCGATCAGGTGCACGATGTCGATGGGAGCACCCCCTTTGCTGCTAACGGGCGCTTAGAAGGACCGCTGCCCCAACCTGCGCCGCAGCGCCTCTCCCACGTGCTCCGGCACCAGGTCGCTCACATCATACCCCAGACTGGCCACCTCGCGGATGCGCCTGCCGCTGATGAAGAGGTGCTCCAGACTGGCCATCATGTAGACCGACTCGATCTCCGGCGCCATCTTCTTGTTCATGAGGGCCATATCGAACTCCGCCTCGAAGTCGGTCACCGCGCGGATGCCCCGCACCAGCACGTTAGCCGACTCCCGCTGGGCGAAGTCCACCACCAGACCGCTGAAGGGCTTCACACCCACGTTCTCCAGCCCCAGCTTGGCCACCGCCTCTGTGAAGAGCTCCACCCGCTCCTCGGTGGTAAACAGGGAGTCCTCAGGGAGATCATACACCGCCACCACCAGGCGTTCGAACAGAACGGCGGTCCTCCTGGCGATATCCAGGTGCCCGTTGGTCACGGGGTCGAAACGACCAGGGTACACAGCAACAGCCAAGGGATCACCTCCTAGCGATAGACCGAGATGCAGCTATCTCCGTGTCTGCGCGTACGCTCCAGGCGAAGCCGCCCCAGCGTCTGGGGGGCCTCCTGCCGCTTGGAGTGCTCCAGAACCAGCACCGTCCCCTGCCCGATCAGGGGCGAGGCGGCGATTCGGTCCAGGGCCGCCAGGGCCCCCTCATCGGCGTAGGAAGGGTCCGCCAGCACCAGGCTGTAGGGTCCACTCAGGCGACCCGCCGCCGCCTCCGCGCTCAGACGGTGCACAGCTCCGCTCTGAGTCAGCCCGGTGAGGGCCAGGTTCTCGCGGATGAGGCGGCAGGCAGCGGCATCCTGTTCCACGAAGTCGCAGCGGCCGCCGCCCCGGCTGAGGGCCTCGATGCCGAGGGCGCCGGTGCCCGCGTACAGGTCCAGCACCCGCGAGTAGTCTACGCCCGCCGCGTCCAGCATGTCGAACATAGCCCCTCTCAGCAGGTCTGAGGTGGGGCGAAGGCCCTGACCTCGCGGGCTCTTGAGCCGCCGCCCCCTGGCGGTTCCCCCGATGACACGCATCGCTAGGGACTCGCCTCACCCGCTGGCGCAAGCACCTCCACGGCCAGTCTCTGCCCTACCCGTACCACCCCATCGCTGACGATGAGGGTAACCTCATACACGCCCGGCTCGGGCGGGGTCTGCCACTGCACCGCGCTGCCCCTCTCCGTGTCCAGCTCACCGGCACTGGCGACCCAGTGCGGCGTCAGCAGGTCGCCGTTGGGCCGCACCAGGGACACCGAGCCAGCATCCGCGTACTCCTGGATGGCCGGCCAGATATCGGCCTGGCCCGCCGCGAGCGAGACGTCCTCGATGGCCACCCCGCCCAGGCCGTAGCGCCGGGCCAGATCCAGCTTGAAGAGAACGCTGAAGACGTTGCCGATCCACACGGTCCGCTTGCCTCCACGACCAGGGTAGCTGAAGGTGACCGCCAGCGCTTCCTCGTCGTCCCAGTGAATGCCGGAGGCTCCCTCCTCCTCGACCAGGTTCTCGCCCACCACACGCACGGTCTGTCCCGGCACGATGTCTCCTTCAGCCCGCAGGCCGGGCAGGCTAGCCAGAGCCAGGGCCTCGGTGAGAGTCAGCGAGCGAATGCCCTCGCCGCTCTTCTCCCGGCTCAGCGGTCCCACTACCAGAAGAATTTTACCCCTGTCAACCCGCTGGGTCAGGAAGTCCAGCACCTCTTCCATCCGACGATGGTAGAGGCCTTCATCGGTCTCCGGTGCCAGCTTGATGGCATCCACCGTCGCCCCCAGCCGCTCCCAATCGTAGCCCCCGGTGTCCCACTCAGCCCCCTCCCGGACGGGCAGCGGAAGCAGCATGGTGATGCCGCGTCCGTCGCCATGAAGCTGCTCGGCCAGCGCCTGCACCAGCTCCAGGAACTCGTCCCTTCGGGACGCGTTCACCCCACGATAATCCAGCTCCACCCCGCCGTAGGCCCCGCTGCGGACCATCTCCATGATCGCGTTGACGTGCGTCTCCCGTAGCTCCGGGGAGGAGAGAATAATGTCCAGGGCCTGCGTCTCCTCGGGCGAGGCCGCCCGGACGGTGGGGTACACCTGGTAGGGCGCATCCGGCGGCACAGGGGTAGGGCTACCCATCAGGGAACCGTCGGAGGCGGGAGCGAAATCGACCGGGTTGAGAACGGTGAGGGAAAAGCCCGCCCGCGGGTCCAGCTCGGCGCCGGAAGGCAACCACCCCGTCACCTGCCTCACCGTCTCAGTGCGGCGGAGCACGGCTACGTTGTCCGGGAGAAGGGGCACCTCGCCCTGGGCGGCGGTCCCGTCGTTGACCAGGCTAGCGCCGGCCAGCCGCTGCCAGCGGCCGTCCACGAAGGTGTAGAGGGCCAGGTTGCGCTCATCGGTCTGGGGAGCATGCAGGTTCACAGTGATGACAGCGGTTCCGCGCAGGTCCTCGGGCGCGGAGATATCGTAGAGAGGACTGAGGGATTCGAAGCCCTCAGGCAATTGAGGCAGATTGCCGCGGGCGGCGCTGGTGATGATCCCGCCGAGACCGCCCTCCTCGCTTCCCTCGCCTCGACTGAGGATGGAAACGGGGGGCAGCACCAGGATCAGCAACAGCAATCCCAGGCCGATGATGACGGCGACGACGTAGGCAGCAGTGCGGTCCCGCTCAGGGCTGGTCCGGAGGATGCGGTCGAAGGGCCCCTGCTCGTGCATCGAGGGCATCGCTCCCGGCGCGGCTAGCGCAGGCCCATGGTGACGTCCACGGTCAGCCGGCGGTCCTCGCGGTAGATCACGAAGGTGACCGTTTGATGAGGTCCCAGGCGGGCCAGGGCGTTTATGAAGGGCATGTCCTCATCCAGCTCATAATCACCCATGCGCACGATGATGTCGCCCGGCCGCAGGCCCGCCTCCGCGGCGGGCGTATCCGGCGACACGTCCAGGATAAGGGCACCGTGATCCACGGGCAGCCCGGCCGTCCCTGCCACCTCCGACGTCACATCCCGGTGGACGACGCCCAGGTAGGCCCTCGCATGGCTCCCCTCCTCGATGATGGCCCGGACGATAGGGGCGATGGTGTTGCTGGAGATAGCGAAGGCTACCCCCTCGACCGCCTGACCCTTCTCGGTGCTGCGGATGACCGTAGTGTTGAGCCCCACAAGTTCGCCCCTGGTATTCAGGAGAGCGCCACCGCTGTTGCCGTGGTTGATAGCGGCGTCGGTCTGCACCAGATCCTCCATGATCACCCCATTTCGGGGCCAGCGACGGTGCAGCCCGCTCACGACCCCTACGGTCACCGTGCCCTCGAACTCGAACAGGGCGGTGCCTACGGCCACCACCGTCTGGCCCAGAGTCAGGGCATCGGAGTCGCCGAAGGGAACAGCTTCCAGTCCCTCCGAGCCCGGCTCGACCCGGATCACCGCCAGGTCAGTGAACGGATAATCGTCATCTACCAGGGAGGCTTGGCGCTGCCGCCCGTCGTCAAACACCACCGTGAGCCGCACAGAATCCCGCACCACATGCTCGTTGGTGACGATGTACCCCCGCTCGTCAATAACGACCCCGGACCCAACGGCCGTCTCCTCCACCGGTCGCCCCCGGGCATCCTGAGCAGGAAGCAGCTCATTAACGATGGTGACCACAGCTGGAATGGCTCGATCCACCGCCTCGGTGATGGCCGACTCCTCATGGATGAGAACCCTCTCTTCGGCCAGAACCGGGGGCTCACCGGCCACTTCCCCATCAACCCCCGTAGTGAAGCGCGTCACCAATCCGCCCACCAGCCCACCGACCAGCCCCGCTAGCAGCGCTACCACCGCCAGCGTGGCCAGAGGCCAGCGAACCTGTCTCCCCTCATCCATCGCCACCTTCACCTCACGACGAACGCCAGCTCAGACCGACCAGGGCGAGCAGGCCCCATTGTAGCACGGGCCACTGAGGGCGCAACCGAGGCTCCCATCCGGTCCAGAAACATTGGTGGCACCTATTGGAACGTCACGCCGATGCGCAGCCGTACCTTCCGGGCCCGACGCACCACGTCGAAGACCGCGACGCGGCGAGCTGCCACGTCCCGATCGTGTCTCTTCGCTCGCCGTTGGAGAACTCAACATCCCGTGGACTACGGGCCGCATCGGGCTGGGTCCTCAGGGCATTGTCGGGCTGCCCTCGGCCTGACAGCGGAGCGGCTAGAAGCCCAAAAGAACAACGTGTCGCCTAGGGCGTCCGTTACGAACCGGAGCCGGTCGCCAGCCTCAAACGTAGCTCGCGCGCGCCAGCGTCACTCGCGCTCTTCGGGAGGCGTAGTCTCGAAGTCCACGGGCTCGCCAAAGGCTACCCACTTCCCGTCCTCGACCCTGTTATACACCTCGATCTCGAAAGGCCGATGGTCCGTCGGGCTCAGATTCACCGGAGTCATGCACACGGAGCACTGGTAGTCCCGAATAGCCTCGGCACCATCGATGAGGCTGTCCCAGGTGAGGTCAGGACCGGCGTTCTTGAGGGCCTCCACCATCAGCTCGCCGATGGCCGCGCCGTAGAGGCTGAAGTTGCTGGCGGGGACGCCGTGACCGTAGGTCTCCATGATCTCGTGGTGCTGCTGGATGCCCGGGAGGTCCGTTTCGTATATCTGGTGGCCGAAGACCACGCTGACCACGCCCTCGGCGTTCTCCACCCCAGCGAGATCAATGAAGATGTCGCTGCAATCTATGCCTGAGACGATGATGGGCACGTCCCAGTTGATCACCTCACGGGCCGTCTTCGTCACGCTGGCCGCCTGGAGCGGACCTGCCAGAACAAGCACGACTTCGGCTCCAGCGTTGCGAAGGCGCTGCGTGTGGGCGGTCATATCGAAGTCGATGGCCTCGCAGCCCTCGCTGGCGATGATCTCAACCTCGCTGCCTTCGAGGCTCATGTTGACGCCGGCGAGCCCGTCCTCGCCGAGTTCGTTGTTCTCCATGAGGATGCCGAGCTTCTTGCCGTCGTAGTTCTCGACGATGTACTTGCCGAGCATGCGGCCCTCGACCAGGTAGTCAGGGATGCCGCCGAAACGGGTCCTCACCACGGGCTCGGTCCACTTGTGGGCCCCGGAGGCGATGAACATGTCGGGGATGCCCCTCTCCTCCAGGTACTTCCAGACGGCACCGTGGGGCTCCTCACCGAGGCCGCTTATGATAGCGAACACCTCGTCCTGCTCCACGAGCTTGCGCACCACCTCTGCTGCGTCGGCAGGATTGTAGTGGTCATCGCCGATGAGCAGCTTGATCTTGCGCCCGTAGACGCCGCCCTCCACATCGTTGATGTAATCGAAGTAGGCTCGCAGGCCGTCACCGACGGGGGCATAGGCGGCGGCAGGGCTCCCGCTGAGGGGAAGGTGGCTGCCCAGCAGGATCTCGGTGTCGGTGACGCCGGGGACCTCCTCGGCAGCAGCCTCAGGCGTGACAGCGGCCGTGGCGGCGGGAGTGCCCTCCTCTGCCTCCTCCGCCTCCTCCTCCTCGCCGCAGGCCGGGACAAACATTAACATCAACATCGCGAGGAAAGTTACGGAAAGAAGGTACAGGAATCGGCGGGGATGGGCCGCTGGAGATCCTCGCAGCGCCATTCGAGACGACCCCGCTCCCCTGGCAACCGGGTCACGCGTGAACAACATGACGTCTCCCCTCACTTTCGGTCGCCCGCAGGGCGACTCTAGCCCTCTGGTGCGCACTCTTTATAGAACCAAAGGCACAAGGTTGGCAAGGGAAAGCTCCGAAGTGAAACAAGGGGGCGAAACTCGGAGCGCCTGTGCGCCACCCACCGACGGTCCTCGCTGTATAATGTGCCCTGGACGTGTTCCGGCGCGGCAAGCCAGATGCACTGCGCTGTCGCTGAGCGGCTTCAGCACCAAGGCCATCGCGCTGATGTCCGTGGTGATAAGTGATCATGGAGGTTTCAGATGAAGGATGTGGACATTTGCTTCATGTCGGCCGCGGAGTTAGTCGTGGCCTATGGCGCGGGCACGCTGAGCCCGGTGGAGGCGACCGAGGCGGTGTTGAGCCGCATCGACCGCATCAATCCCGCTCTCAACGCCTTTGTGCTTGTGGACAGGGAGGGGGCCCTCGCCTCGGCGAAAGCCGCCGAGCAGGCCTACCGGTCGGGATCACCCGGCTCTCTGGCCGGCGTGCCCATATCCATCAAGGACCTGACCGCCACCAAGAACGTGCGCACGACCTTGGGGTCCCTGGCAGTGAAGGATTGGATCCCTAACTTCGATGCGGTGGTGGTGGAGCGAGTCCGCAATGCCGGTGCCTGCATCCTGGGCAAGACCAACACGCCAGAGTTCGGCACGACCTTTGTCACGAACAACCGGCGCTTCGGGCCGGCACACAATCCCTGGAACCTGGAGCGCACTACGGGTGGCTCCAGCGGCGGCGCGGGTGCCGCGGTAGCCTCCGGCCTGGGACCGCTCGCCCACGGCAACGATGCCGGTGGCTCCATCCGCGTCCCGGCGAATTTCTGCGGGGTCTTCGGCATCAAGCCGACCATGGGACGCATCCCAAAGGACTCGGCACGCGTAGGGATGCAGGCCTTCTCCCACGAGGGACCCCTCGCACGCACGGTGAAGGACGCCGCCCTCTTTCTATCGGTGTGCTCCGGACCTGACCCCCGCGACCCCTGGGCCATCGAGGAGGCTCCGCCAGATTTCTTGGGCACGCTGGATCAGGCTCCCGCTGGCCTGCGCATCGCCTGGAGCTTCACCTTTGGCGGCGCTCCTACCGACCCTGAGGTGCTGGCAGCCTGTGAAGAGGCCGCCCGATGGCTGGCGAAGCGCCTGGGGGCGGGCGAGCTGACATCGGCCACGCCCAACCTGAGCGGCCTCGCCGAGTCGTTCCTCCCTGTGTTTGGCACGGACGGATACGTGACCTTCTCGGAACTCGCCGAGTTGATCGGAGCCAAGGTCGAGGGCCTGTGCAGGCAGGTGCAGGCCGGTTTTGAGCGGGCCAGACAACTGCCGGCGACGGAGTACGCGCGCGCCCTGGGGCAGATCGCCCGCCTTCGCTACAACATGCGCCGCTTCTTCGAAGATCACGACCTTCTGCTAACGCCCGTGACCTCGGAACCCGCCCCCAGGATCGACGACCCGCTGTGGAGCGTGGAGCACGAAATACCGCCCGAGGCCATCGCCAAGTTCATGTTCACGCCCCCCTTCGACGTGTCCGGCAATCCCGCGGCCTCCGTGCCGGTGGGCTTCACCCCTGAGGGCCTGCCCATCGGTCTCCACATAGTAGGTCGCTGGGGCGAGGACGACACAGTGCTGCGCGTGGCTCGCGCCCTGGAGCAGGAGCGGCCCTGGGCTGAGCGGCGTCCTCCCGAGCCGAAGGAGCGGTAGCCCGCCCGGTTTGACGGCAACGTCTCCCAGGCTCAACGATCGGGCCACCCTCCGCCGCGGCTGAACCTGGGAATGCCGTCCGCTGATCACTCGGAGCGAGGGAGCTGCCAGCCGTCAGTCAGATAGTCTGCGGGCGGTTGGCGGGAAGACATGGACTACAAGGAAATCGAGTCAAGGCTGGAGAGACTGGCCGCCGAGCCCGTCAGGGATATCTCCGCTGACAGGCTGAGCAAGGTCTACGCGGAGATAAGGCAGAAGACCCCCACATCGGCCCGGCTGTTCGAGCGGGCCAAGCAGTCCATCCCGGCGGGCGTCCAACACATGCTCCTGCCGCCCGACCCCTATCCCCTATTCATCGAGCGGGCGGAGGGAAGCAAGCTCACCGACGTCGACGACAACACGTATGTCGACTATGTCCTATCTGGCGGCCCCGTAATCCTCGGGCACAACCCGCCCAGGCTCAACCAGAGACTTATGGAGGCATTGAAGGACAAGGGCCCCCTGCACGGGCTCTCCGACGAGTACGAGATCCTGGCCGCCGAGAAGATCATCCAGCACATGCCTTCTGTGGACAGGGTCCGCTTCGTCCAGTCGGGCACCGAGGCGGACATGGCCGCGGCCAGACTGGTGCGGGCAGTCACGGGGAGGAACAAGATCATCAAGTTCAGAGGGACCCATCACGGCTGGGCCGACCAGTTCGTGACGGACATGTGGGTGCCCGGGAGCGGCCCCCTCATGGCCACGGGCATCCCTCCTGAGTACCGGGCCCACACCGTGCTGGTCGATCAGAACGACCTGGAGGCGCTGGAGCAGGCGTTCAGGGAGCACCGGGACGACGTGGCGGCGGTGTTCGTGGAGCCGCTGGGCGCCGAGTCGGGCAGCCTTCCTCTGATAGATGGCTTCCACCATGAGGTCAAGCGACTCTGCCAGAGGCACGGGGCCCTCTACGTCTTCGATGAGGTGGTGACGGGCTTCCGCCTGGGACTGGGTGGGGCTCAAGCCTACTTCAACGTTGAGCCCGATCTCACCGTCCTCGGGAAGGCCATCATGGGCGGCTATCCCTCCTGCGGGGCCATTGGAGGCAAGGCCGAGGTCATGGAGGCGCTCAGCGGCGGCATCGCTAGCGGCGGACCTTCCGTCTTCGTGGCCGGAACCCTGGCCGCCAACGTCCTTTCCTGCGCTGCTTGCTACTTTACCCTGCTGGAGCTGGAGGAGACCGGCGCCATCGAGAAGGCCGCAGAGGTCACAGACAGGCTGGCGGCCGCGCTGAATGCGCTGTTCCAGCAGAGGGAGACCAGCTACTTCGCCTACAACTTCGCCTCCATACTCCACGTCCGGACCGCTGCCCCTATGGCCTACCGCATGGACGCCCCCGGCGGCCGGGACGAGATCGTCAAGCGCAAGAGCTGCCTGGAGAAGTACGCACTGGTGCTGAGAAACGAAGGGGTACTCTCCCTGCTGGGGAAAGGCCTGGTCTCGGCGGCCCACAGCGATGAGGAGATCGAGGCTATGATGGCCGCCTACGAGCGCTTGCTAGACATGATGGATTGAGCGCTCCTCACGAGGCTCGGGCAAACCAAGCTCAACCGTTCGGGCCAGCCCGCCTAGACCTGCTGGCACTGCACCTCCTGGGCCTTCCGCCTACCCTACCGTGTGAGCGGAAGGCCATTCTTATGTCATGTTGACAAGGCTTTACTCGCCTTGTACAGTCACTCTAGCCGTTCGCAGAGAAACAGGGGGCACCCGTTTCTCCTTTGCGTCCGGACTTAGCAGAGCCTTATCGAACCCTGCCAGGCTTTCGCCGGTTCGAAAGGAGGCCGACGTGAACAGGGAAGAAAGATTCGACATCGTCATCATAGGTGGAGGCCACAACGGCATCACCGCGGCGGCGTATCTGTCGAAATGCGGGCTGAGCGTATGCGTACTCGAGGAGAGGCCGGAGACCGGCGGGGGCCAGGAGAACACCGAGCCCATGGCCGGCGTACGCATCGACCCTCACGCCACCTACCTGTACGGGGCAGCCGCACCCGGCTTCGAGCAGCTTGAGCTGTGGAAGTACGGCTTCCGCATGTCCTGGAGCCCTATGCTAGATCTAGCGGACCCCGAGGCAAGACGCCGGGGTGGCAGCCTCACCACCGAGGGCCTGGTGCCGCCCACGGAGAAGGACCTCCTGGGCTTTGCCAAGCTGACCGGCATTGGCACTGAGCACCCCTTCCTTAAGGAGCTGCTCCGCGCCATCTACTGGTGCCCGCCGCATCCCCAGGACATGGAGATGACCCCGGACGATATTCCGTGGGTGCAGGTCCTCAAGCAGAGAGCACCGGAGATATGGAGCGACAGCATCCTCGAGATGAGCCTGCTTGACCTTATGGACGAGCTCACAGAGACGGAGTCCTACAAGGTGGCGCAGGCCGCTATAGCCTGGTACTCAGGGGCCGCCCCCCACTGGAAGGGGGTAGCCATCCCATCCTTCGCCGGGGCTGCATCGCTCATGATAGCCGGAGTGAGCCCCCCTCGCGGCGGCATGCATCATTACGCTCACTCCATCGTCCGCTGTGCCCTCGCCCACGGCGCTCGGGTGCTCACCTGCTGCCCGGTAGAGGAGATCATCCTGCGGAACGGGCGGGCGGCAGGCGTGCGCCTGCGGGACGACGCCGCCTGGGGCGAGAAGACCATCTGGGCCGACAAGGCCGTGCTCAGCGCGGTCGACGTCAAGAAGACCTTCCTCAACCTTATCGGGCCGCGGCACCTCGATGTCTCCTTCATGCAGCGGGTGAAGGACATCAGCATGAAGGGCGGGAGCCTCTACGTGGCCCACATACTCCTGCGCGAGCCGCCACGCTTCGCCTCCAAGTTCGCGGGCGCCAGGGACGAGGACATCGTCAGCCGCATCGTCTACCCGTGCGACTCGCGGAAGATACTCCTTGACCAGATCACCGACGTGGACTCCCGCAAGGTCACGCCCAACCTGGACCCGGACAAGCTGCTCTTCATCGACGTAGGGGCCAAGATGCATGACCCCTCCTGCTGCACCATCCCCGGTCACTACCTGGTATCCCCGCTCTATATCCAGGTTCCCGTGCCGGAGTACCACGTGAACGGCCCCGAAGCCGTGAACAAGCAGAAGCCGGAGATCGACGCTGCCATTATCAGGGCCTACAGCCAGGTCGCGTGCAACGTGAATTCGGATACCATCGCGGGCTACTGGGCCAACAGCCCCTACGACTCGGAGCTGCGCAACACCGGGCTCATCGCCGGTAACTGGTACGCCACGCGCTGTTGCAGCGACCAATGGGAGGGCCAGCGTCCCCTGCCGGAGCTGGCCCGCTACCGCACCCCCATCGACGGGCTGTACCTCTGCAACCAGACATCCCACCCGGGAGGGCTGTGCCTCATGGCGGTGCCCTACAACCTCATGCACATCCTCATCGAGGACGGGATCGCCGAGCCCGGTGACTGGTGGTACCCCTCGCCGTGGTACATACCCGCGAAGAAGAAGGAATTGGTGTATCGCTAAGACGGGCGGCGCGACGTTCGCGGGAAGGAAAGGAGCACCCACATGACGATGCGGGCTACCGAGCTATTGGTTCGGGAGTTCCCCGAGCAGAGCGAGTGGGACGCGGTAATCGTAGGGGCAGGGCACAATGGGTTGATAGCGGCAGCCTATCTCGCGCGGGCGGGCCTGCGCGTGGCCCTGGTAGAGCGCCGCTATGAGATCGGCGGCGCCCTGGCCACCGAGGAACTGCTTTTCCCCGGCTACTACTCCAACCTCCACGCCGTCTACCACATGATGGTGGACTACATGCCGGTGTTCTCGGACTTCGACCTGGACCGCCACTCCCTCATCTTCGTCAAGCCCAACGCCCAGACGGCCATGGTCTTCGAGGACGGTACATCCCTCGTCATGACTCAGATGCTCGAAGACACCAGGGACTCCATCGCCAAGTTCTCGCGCAAGGATGCCGATACCTTCGGCAAGCTGGTGGGAACCTGGCGGCGCATAGTGAGCGAGGTAATCGCACCGGCTACCTATGCGCCCCCCGTAGCCCCCATCGAGCTGACCATAGCCATGGAGCGCACCGAAATCGGCCGCGCCGTGCTGGAGATCACCGAGCGCAGCCCCCTCGAGATCCTGAGCGAGCTGTTCGAGAACGACCGCGTTCGCACCCTCATGCTCTACGTCAGTTGCATGTGGGGCCTGGACCCACGGGAGAGCGGGGTCGGCTTCTTTGTCCCCCTCCTCTTCGACCGGGGCATGAATAAGTGCTACTGCTACGGCGGATCGCACAAGTTCGCCGGTGCCCTGGTGCGGGAGGTAATCCAGGCTGGGGGCATCGTGTTGGAAAACTCCGAGGTGACGAAGATCCTCACGGAGAACGGCCGCACCACAGGCATAGAAACCCTCGATGGCCTCACCCTCAAGAGCAAGGTGGTCCTGTCCAGCCTTGATCCTGACTCAACGTTCCTGCGCCTGGTCGGACGGGAGAACCTGCCAGAGGGCCTTGGTGAGAGCATCGACAAGTGGAAGTGGGACAAGTGGAGCTTCTACACCCTGCACATCGCCGCAGAGGAACCCCCACGCTATGTCTGCGACGACCCCTGGGTCAACGATGCGTTCATGACCGTCTTCGGGTTCGAGGGCACTGATCAGCTCCTGGCGCATTGGGATGGTGTGGTCGCAGGCCAGGTGAGCGATGGCTTCGGCGGGCACGCCACCTGCGAGAGCCTCTTTGACCCCCACCTCAGCCGGGTGCCGGGCAAGTACGTTTCCTTCTTCCAGATGCACGCCCCCTATGAGATCGCCGGCGGCTGGGAGACACGCAGCAAGGAGCTGGAGGAGGCAGCACTGGCCAAGTGGCAGCGGGTGGCCCCGAACCTCAAGCGAGAGAACATCCTCCTGAGCCACTTCGAGACCCCGGTGGACATCGAAAGGCGCCTGCCGAACATGCGCCGGGGCAGCATCAAGCACGGCGACTACAACCCCCTGCAACTGGGGTTCTATCGTCCCAACCCGGAGTGCTCCAGCACAAACACGCCCATTGAGGGCCTCTACGTGTGCGGCGCCTCCACCTACCCAGGAGGGCTCGTCACCGGGGGGCCGGGCTACGTTGCCGCCAACAAAGTGGCAGAGGACTTGGGCCTCAAGAAGTGGTGGACGCCTCCACCCCACGTGCAGCGTTACATGGAGACGTACCTACAGTGACAGCCCAGTCGAGAGTTTGGTCGTACGAGGCGCGTTAATGAAACTGTGGTCGCGTGGCTTGGGCAAGCAAGAACTCAAGATGGATTTCATGCGCTATGACATCAAACGGGAAGGGCAGGAGATAGTTATCTCCGGACGTATCACCGACCCGGTGAACTGGGACTTCTGGATCCGGTTTGACGAGGACGACGTGCCCGGGCTAGTCCGCGTGGCCAAGAACCCAAACATCATCAGGCTGGTGTTTGGACACTGGTTCAAGAAGGTCTTCCCCTTCCGGCGCCGGCGGGTGGTGGAGGAAGCAGTGGAGGAGCCTGTGGCGTCGGCCCCCCAATCTGGGGGTGGGGCTTCCGAATCCGAGTAGAACGCAAAGCTACACACGCTTCGCGAAGCTGTCGATGAGGCGCGCTGCCTCCGAGGCACCTCCGTATGTCCGTATGGTTTCAGCCATTCGTCTGGCGTTACGCGCAAAGGAAGGGTCAGAGAGAACCTGCCTCACCTTTGCCCGCAGTTCCTCTACCGACACATCCTTCTCTCCTGAAGCGCCCTGAGTGGGAACCACCAGAGCCGCCGCCCCCAGCGCAGCCAGCCGGCGGGCGTTGCTCTCACGCTCCGAGTAGGTGGGGACTATGACCGCGGGCGTGCCGGTGTACGGGCCGGTCATGCTTGAGCCGTGCCCTCCGTGGTGCATCAGCAGGTCGCTCCTTTCCGCCATGGCGATACCGGGAAGGTAGGGCTCGTAGCGAAAGTTGGCGGGCAAGGAAGCGAGCGCGTCCTCCGGCAGGTCATGATGCCCCGTCGTCAGTACGACCTGGACATCCTCGTCCGCCAGCGCTGCCACGCAGCTACGGAGCAGGACGATGGAATCGGCCCATGGCGCCACCGGACCATAGCTGGGGTTCCCCGTGTACACCCAGACCAGCGGCCTCTCCCGGCTCAGGGCGCCGATCCAGTCCGGCAACGCCGCGTCCGGCCGCTGCCACAGGATCGGCCCGACGTGAATGACGTCGGCCTTCTCCGGAAAGGGATCGGTCTCCGGGATGCCCGCAATCAGCGTCAGGTCCCCAACGTGTAGCTCCTCGCTCCTGCGAACAGGGGGAAGGCCGTAGTCGGAAAGCACCTTGTTCAGAGCCGGAACGGGTGAGGGGACATCCGGGGGCGGCTCCTTCCACCAGATGAAACCCCGATTGGCCGGATGCATGTCGGCCTGGATGATAGAAACCAGAGGCTTCCCGAGCGCCCTGGCGGCGAGACAGGCACTGATATTCCAGGAATCCACGACGACGTCCGCGCCGTAGTCCGTCATCAGCGCCATCATGGCCTCGCAACTGCCACGTATGAAGTTCTCATCCAGATACCCGATGAGGGCCCAGAAGTGGTCCAGGTTCCAGACTTCCATGGTGCTCGGAGCGAATGTGCTCGGCATGGGCCACGGCTTGGGGGGGAGGTTTTCGAGGCCTGCCTCGCCGATGAGCGCGGCCGGCGCCGGGGCTGGATTGCAGTAGGCGACCTCATGCCCCATCCCTGCCAGCTCCCTGGCAACCGGCAACGTCCGCGTCAACAAGCCCAGGTCGTTCGAGGGAAGCGTGGTACAAAGAACCTTCTTCATCTTGTCATCGTCCCCTCGCCGTTCCGCGAAGGGCCTCTCCGGCCTAGAACATCGAGGCCCTGATGCGCTGATCCCGCTCAACCATGGCCGCCACGTTCACCCCTGAATCCACAGCCTGATGGGTGCCACAGCCGTAGCCGCCAGCGTCACAGCCCACATAGAAGAGGCCGCGAACAGGCGCCCGCGCCGACGGCTTGTGGCGGCCGCACTGGCCCACGATCTGACCCAGGCCAATGCACTCTCCTCCCTGGCCGGGGAGAACGTGGTCCCTGGTCAGGGACGACACCTGGTAGCAGCTATAGCGCTCTTTAGACTCGGTGCACTGCTCAACGTCGGGCCAGAGCTTGTAGACCATCTCCTCCAGCTTGCTCCACCACATCTCGGCGTCGGGGGCCTCGGGGTCGGGCGAGCAGATGGTTCCCACCAGGGCGCACTGCTTGCCTTCAGGAGCAAGGGTGGAATCGTAGAGGGAGGGCACTACCACGAAGACGATCACTTCCTCGGGCATCTGGCCAGCCTTTGCCTTCAGGAAGCGTTCAGTGTCCAGGTAGCTATCGTCGGAGAAGGTGATGTAAACGGCGCGCTCGAAGACCGGCCGGCTGAGGAAGTAGCGGATGCCCATGATGCCCCAGGAGGGCAGCAGGCCCTTGACGTAGGCCACATAGCCCTTGTCGAAGTGCTGCTCCCCCACCAGACGAAGCACGGTGGGCTGGATGCCCGCATTGCTGACCACGATGGGGGCGCGGAAGATGCCCTGATCCGTGACTACGCCGCTGACCGCGCCCTCCTCCACCATGATGCGCTCCACCCGCGTCTTCATGAGTACCCGGCCGCCGTACCTTTCCACCGCCTGGGCGAACACCTCCGCCACCCGGCCATAGCCGCCGCTGCTGTAGCGCATGGCCCCGCCCCTGGCGAAGTCCTGATGCGTCTTGATGGCCTCCGAGGCCGCCAGCAGGTCGATAGGAGCGACGAAGACGATGTTGCACCACATGCCAAGATAGCTGTACACCGGCCGCGGCACCTGGTAGCGGGAGAGGAACTCGCTGAAGGTGACCTCATCCAGCTTCTCGATCTCTTCCGGCGGCATCGCGGTCATGTCGCCGAACAGGCGGGCCGCCTCGGGTAGCTCCTCCTCCGTGAGGCCCAGCAATCGAACCAGGGCCAGGGGGCCCTCCTCCTCCTGCTGCTCTGCCGGGCTGGGCAGACCCTCGTAGCGCCCGGAGCGCCCCTTATACAGGAGACCGCCGATCCCGGGCGGAGTGAGCAGTTCCACCTCGTCCTCCATGTCCAGCTCTTTGAGGACCGCATGGAACTGAGAGTTGAGGCTGGGGCCGCCCACCACCGGCCAGAACTCGTAGCGGAAGCCCTCCTTGGACATGGTGAGGGCCTTGCCGCCAGCGACGGCGTTCTTGTCCAGAAGGAGGGTCTTCAACCCCCGCCTGGCCAGCAGGGCTGCGCAGGCCGAGCCGCCGAAGCCAGCACCCACCACTATGACATCGTGCTTCTCTTCCATGGGCAGGCCTTCCCTTCGTATGGCGCGCATCAATCGGCCGCTAGAATCGACGGCATTATAGCACCGATGGGGGCGGCGAATGGGCAGCGTCCGGTCCGTGGCGTTGATCGCCCACTGGCCGTTCGGTAGAATGTCTGCTGGATGGACCTCGAAGCGGGCGACCTTCTCTGCTGCGGCCCTGGTTGTTCGCATGGGGGCATCGGCCGGCAAGAGGTACGCTCCCCGGTAGCTCAACGGTAGAGCGAGCGGCTGTTAACCGCTAGGTTGTAGGTTCGAATCCTGCCCGGGGAGCCAAACTACAAAAGTCGCCGCCGAACCGTTCCTGCCGGTCCACGACGAAGAGGGGCGCATACAGCGGTCTAGGTGTAGTGATGGCGATTTCAGGTCCCTCCACCACGATCCGCTCAAACACTTCCCGCACGAAGTCCCGTTGTATTCGCCCACCTTAGTATGCTCCGCGTCATCGCCCACGCTGTGAGCTGAGATGCCGCCTCGGCGTACAGCCGCGGTCGTGTAATCTTCGGGCCTGTTACCCAAGGCTCATCTAGAGGCACAGAGAGCGGGCAATAACATCCAGCCAAGGCGAGTTCTCGGCCAAGCGGTGACGCGGGAAAAGGCCTGGATTGCGCCAGCGGAGGCCGCGCCCGCCGCCGAGGTGGTCCGTGCCAGCTTCTTGATATTCATCGCCGCTGCCGTCAGCCAGACCTGAATCTGGACCTTCCACCTACCCCGCCACTGAGCCCGTCGTAACCCGTGACGGTCTTTCGCCAGGGCAAAGACTGTCTCCACGTACACCTTCCGTTGCCGCAGTCTCCGTTTCCCCTCTTCGGTCGTCAGCCAGCGCTGCGCCTCCTCTAAGAAGCCGCGGTCAAAAGAACGTCTCAGGCCCCGCTCCTTCCCGCTAGGGGAGCACTGACTCCGGAACCGGCACGTTCGGCAGACCCCAGGTGGGGCCTTGTAGGCCACCATCCTCTCCGTTGCTCGAACGGAGTGGCGGGTGAGAGTCTCGCTGGCAGGGCAAGTGTAGGTGTCAGACTCCGCGTCGTACCGGAAGTCCTGGATGTTCCACACACCGCCAGCGTTACGCTTCTTTCCCGCTCTATGGGCAATAGCGGCTCGAATACCAAGCTCGGCCAGGTAGCGATAGTGGTGGAGCATACCGTAGCGCCGGTCAGCCACTACGTCACGAGGGAGTCGGCCTACCCGTTGTCGGTGGCGCCATAACAGCTCCTCCAAGAGGTATTCGTCGGCCGTGGCGCCGGGAGTGACCACCGCCGCCGTGATGACTCGGGCTGGATGATCGTCTACTGCCATGTGGGCCTTGTAAGCCAGATGCAGTCCAAACGTGGGGTGGTGGATGACGCTGGCTTCGGGGTCGGTGCGACTGCGGGCACGCCGATTGAGTGGGCGCTTAGCGGCAGCTGCTGGTCTCTCTTCTGACCTCGCAGCGTCCTCGACCGATGGATCGGCAGCCGGCACAGGCCGACACGCGCATGTTGTCGGTTGATGGGCGTCAAACGCATGCAGTAGCATGGTCTGGATGCCACTGCTGACCACCAAGGCAATCACCAAGCGCTACCCGGGCGTCATCGCACTTGACGCGCTTGACCTTGAGCTGCAGCCAGGCATCATCGGTCTGGTCGGGGCAAACGGCGCGGGCAAGAGCACGCTCATCAGGATCCTTCTGGGGCTCATCGAGCCGACGAGCGGTTCTGCCACGCTCCTCGGGTATGATGTCGCGCGCCAGGGCGTCGAGCTACGCCAATTCGTCGGCTACATGCCGGAGCACGACTGCCTTCCCACAGACGTTTCGGCGACCGAGTTCGTCGCGCACATGGCCCAGGTGAACGGGCTCCCTCGCTCCGCAGCTCGCGAGCGCACGGCTGAGACGCTTCGCCACGTCGGGCTTTCCAACTCGTGCGACAGCCGCCGCGATTATGGCTGTTGGTTTGGCGACTACGGCACATCCATGTCGTGCAGGCGTTTGACTGTCAACAGGAAGAACCCAGCCGTGACGGCCACCACCCCCACAAGCGCGGCAGGGAACTCGATGACGCGGTCAGCGAGTTCCCCGAAGCTCCGTTCGTCTAGGCCGTGGACGAGGCCCAACGTGTATCCGCGCACGCTGAGATAGCGAATGCCGCCCAAGAACGAGCTTACGACGCCTTCCCACAGCACGACGTAGACGAGCGCGTAAGGCAGGGCCTTCGTACTCATGAGCCCTGCCCATGTGAAGAGCGCGGTGTAGGCGGCGAAGCCCAGCAGCAGCGCGATACCGACCGCGGCGATCGCCACCGCATCGTTGCCCAGGAGTACGACCTTGGAGCCTAGCACGCCGCTACCGCCCAGCCAGGTCGCGATCACCCCGCTCAACACAACCAGCGGGACGCCGATTACGAGAGCGGCCCCTAACTTGGCCAGCACGATCTGGTAGCGTGACACGGGCCGCAGGACAAGGTAGCTCAGCGTTCGATCCTCCACCTCGTTGCCGAACAGCGCGGTCGCGAGGACGAGGCTGATGATCGGCATCACGCCCGCGACCAGTAGTCCATCCAGCAGTCCATCGACGAACTCCTCGTTGGAGGTCTCGTCCTCGCCGAGTGTGAGGGACACGAGCACCGCCAGCCCGACTGGCAGGGCTGCCAGCAGTAGGAGCAGGAGCAGCCTCCGTGGGCCGGCGAGCTGCTTGATAGATAGGCGGAAGATCGCTGCCATTAGGCCTCCACCAGGTAGCCGAAGACGCTCTCAAGCGACTCGTCAAGCGGTTCGACGCGCAGCAACCGGATCCGCTGCTGCTTGGCGATGTGAGGAATCGAGCGCTGCAGCGCCTCGACGTTCCTGCTGAGGACGACCAGCGCCTCGTCGTCATTCACGGTCACTGAGTCCACGGTATCCAGGCCTATTAGGGCGGAAGCCATCGCGCGAGCGTCGCTTGAGACGACGCGCACGTTGTATGGCTGTTCGTCCAACTTCGCCCTGATCGCGTGGAAGTCGCCGGAGGCGGCCAGCTTGCCGCTCACCATGAGCAGGATGTTGTCCGCCAGCGTTTCGACCTCCTCCAGAATGTGCGAGGAGATCAGAATCGTGCGCCCTTCGCCTGCGAGTTCGAGCATGAGGTGCTGGAACTCGAGCCGCTGTCTGGGGTCGGTGCCGCTGAGCGGCTCGTCCAGCAGGAGCAGTTCTGGCTCGTGTACCAGTGCGGTCGCGAGCCGCATGCGCTGGCGCATGCCCCGCGAGTAGGTGCGGAGCGGGCGGTCGCTGGCCTCCATCATGCCCACGAGGGCGATAGCCTTGTCGACGGCGGGCCCCAGCGGATCGAGGCCGTACAGTCTGGCTGAGAATGCAACGAACTCCCGGCCCGAGAACAGACCATAGACCGCCTCCTGCTCCGTCATCACCCCTACGCGTCGATACAGCTCCGGATCGCCTCGCACCGGCTGGCCTAGGAGTTTAATCGAACCCTCGGATGGCTTCGCCAAGCCTGAGATCATGCGGAGCAGGGTGGTTTTGCCCGCGCCGTTCGGTCCCAACAAGCCGGTGATCCCCGGCTGTACCTGGAGCGAGACATCGTTCACCGCCACGACGCTGCCGAACCACTTCGATACGGAATCGACGTCGATACTCGGCTCGCGGACCGCTGCCCGCGCCATCTCGGCGCTCGTCACAATGCCATCCTCCGGTATTGCCACCAGAGCACGATGCCGGGCACGGCCGTCAGGAGGGCGAACCAGGCAACCGGCACGGCAGCGTTTTGCTCCCGCACGAGCTCCGCGAGCGGTGAGTCGATCTCTTCATCGAAGACAAGGTCGTTGATGTGCATGGGGACATCTGGGAACGACAGAAGGGCGAACCACTTCGCCGCGTCGCCTGTCACAGGCTCACATTCCTGGACCGTTCCGAACTGGTCCTCGGTCTCTTCGCAGACCGAGAGGACGCTGGCCACGGGAACGGAGATGAGGAACAGCGCGATCACGATCGCGGCGGCATACGTTCGTCGGATTGTGAAAGTCGATATGGCTAATGGGATTGACGTTGCGAAGGCGGCGATGGCGGCTCCTACGGCGAGGAGGCGTGGAATGTCGAGCCACTGATCGCGGAGGTATTCAAGTGGCTCATCCGCCGCAAGCGTAAGACCGATGAAGAGGACGATCTGGCCGGCATATACGAGCGCGAGCATGATCGAGAAGAAGGCGAACCAGCGTCCGATGACGTAGTCCGTGGTTGTCAGGGGACGCACGAGGTAGAGGTCTAGCACGCGGTCCCGCCGGTCAGGGCAGAGCATTTCGGGCGCTGTTGTGGCTGAGAACAGTAAGACGACGATGTTGACAATCCAGTAGTAGTCGGCGTGAGTCGGCAGCTCCTCGCCGGGGTCGACGGCTGAGGCGCCAACGCTGAACAGGACCGCCGGTGCGATGACGCCAAGGAACAGCAGGCCTGGGAGGACCTTCGACTGCCAGCCCCTGCCGAGCCCGATCGCCGTTCGCACGCCATTCAGCCAGAGAGCGTGGCGAGCGCGTATGCGGCCCTCACGCGGCCCCTCATAGCGCTGATAGCCGAGGTCGAAGATCTCGCCCGTCTGTTCAGTCATGCTTTTCATCGCCTCTGAAAATGTCTGTGAGCCCACCGCGACGAGGCGCCAGGCGACGGAGGCGCACGTCCGTCTCGACGATGGCGTCGCGGATGGCGTCGTACAGCTCGTCGCTCTCCAACTCGACGACCAGCGACGTGCCATCCCTGTTCGTTTCGATGCCCCGACTAGAGAGCGCCGCGGCCAGCTTCTCTTCATCATCGACGTCTATCACGAGTGTAGAGGTCTCTTGCGTGAAGCCGGACACGGCGCCCTGCTCCACGACGTGGCCGCCCTCGAGCACGATGATGCGGTCGCAGGTACGGTCGACATCGCCCATGAGGTGCGAGGACAGCAGGATGCTGATGCCGGCCTCGCGGCTCGTGCGCCGGATCAGCTCGAGCATCTCGTGTCGCCCAGCCGGGTCCAGCCCTGCTGTCGCTTCGTCCAGCAGCACCAGAACGGGGTCGTGCACCAGCGCCTGCGCCATCTTGACGCGCTGCTTCATGCCGGTGGAGTACTCGCTGAGCGGGCGGTAGCGCTCCTCGTGCAGGCCGACATGGCGGAGGACGTCCGCCGCGCGAATCCGGGCATGCTCGGGCGGGAGGCCGCTGACCTGCGCCATGTGGCCGAGGAACTCCGACGCTGAGATCGCGGGCGGTAGGCAGTCGTGCTCCGGCATGTAGCCGAGGCGCGAGCGCACATCGACCGAATCGTAAGGGCGCTCTCCCAAGACCTCAGCGGCGCCTTCAGTTGGTGTGAGCAGCCCCAGAAACAGTTTGATCGCTGTGCTCTTGCCCGCGCCGTTCGGGCCTAGCAGGCCGGTGACGCCCTCGGTCACTTGGAAGTCGACTGCGTCCAGAGCCAGCGTCGAGCCGTAGCGCTTCGTCAGCCCCTTGGCTTCGAGTAGCGGGGTGTCTGCCATGCGAAGAGTATAGCCCCAAGGGCTGTCTCCGGGGTAGGTAGCGCGAACCCTAGGAAGGACCAAGGACTATTGGCGCCTACGGCCCGCTCGTATCACGATGGACCAAGAGATGCTCACCACGGCGAGGAACGGGACTACCCGGTGTTCAGCGTTTTTCATCGGAAGAGACGACGGCTGATGACCGACCGCCCCCACACGTTCACGCTCCGTTCAAGCGACAACCGCCGACTCGCCGCTGCGCTGGTCGCGGACGCTTCCGTAGTCGGAGTCGAGCTTGAGGATGACCGTTTGAACGTCCGCACGTCGGATTTCGCCGCCTTTGCGTTGGCGGCGCCCCGCGTCGCACAAACCAGCGACATTAGCCTCTTCGAGGTCCTGCCTGCTGATGAGTCGCTTGAGAGCGTCTTCTCATACTTGGTGAAACGTTGAGCACTGTAATCCTGACGCTGACGCTGACGCTGCGGCAGTTGCTGGGCAAGCGGCGTGCGCTGCTGATGCTGGGCCTGGCAGCCCTGCCCGTGCTGATGGCCGTCATCTTTCGCATCGGGGAGCCGGACGTGAGCCATCACCGGTGGGTGGCCAACGTCCTCCTCAAGGGGTTCATCGTTACGGCCATCCTGCCACTTTGCACCCTGGTCTTCGGGACGACGGCCCTGGGGGCGGAAATCGAGGACGGTACGGCTGTGTACCTGCTGTTCAAGCCCCTGCCCCGGTCCCACGTGGTCGGGGCCAAGCTCGGTGCGGCTTGGTTTCTCGCCGTTCTACTGGTATCGCTCTCAACGGGGGTATCGGCGACGATCGCCCTCCTTGGTACGGGCGGTGCTTCAATTCTGGTGGGCTTCACGGTGGCGACGGTGCTGGGTTGTTTCGTCTACTGCTGCGTCTTCGTTTTGCTTAGCGCCGTGACCAGTCGCGCCCTGATTGGCGGACTCATCTACGTGTTCCTATGGGAAGGGGTGGTCACAGAGCTCTTCACCGGGACACGCATGCTCAGCGTACGCCAGTACACGCTCGGCGTGGCCGACCTGATCGCGAACACAAGCCACCACACATTTGAGGCGAATCTCGGGGGAGTGACGGCACTGAGCCTTATGGTCATGGTTAGCGTTGCCGCTGTAGCCCTTGCCATCCGGCGTTTGAGCCGTTTCGAGGTCCGGGGCGGCGCTTGAGTGATCGAGGATGGCTCCAGGCGTCAGGTGGATGCGCGAGGCCGCCCTGGGGTCCAGACTTGGAGGCATGGTTGCGCCAGGGTGTCCTCGGCGCACCACGTCCTCATGGTGTGCCGTGTTTGCCCCCGGCGTGACGTGCCCTCTTGTGGTAGCTCTCGCGCCCTTCCTGTGGCTCTCGCAACATGGTGGTTGCGCTGGCCTCAGCGCTGGTCCTCTCGGTACTGAAGCAGCTCGTTCATGAACGCGGTCACCAGCTTTCCCCTGAGTTCAGCGGGAAGCGCGTTGAGCATCTCGTTGATTCCGGCCATCCGTTCCGGCAGCGCAAAACCCTGGATGCCGGCCATGCCCAACATCTGGGAGAGGTTCTCATCGGTAAGGGAGGCGGGATCGACGGAGGAGAAGGCGTCCCGGACCGCCGAAGCCAGCTCGTCTGACTTCATCGCCTTGGCCTTCTCTACGCAGACCTGCAGGTCGGCGAGCAGTGCATCCACCCATTTGACGCTCGCGGGGTTAACCGACAGGTGGATGTTCTCCTTAGAGTCGTGGAAGCCCAGCTGGGGTTGAACGTACCAGCCGCGCACCTTCATCTCGTCGATGATATGAAAGACGCTCGCGGTGTCGGAAGTGAAAGCGACTAGGTTCATCTCGGGCCGCCCGAGCAGCCGCAAGTCGTCCATCTGATCGATGGCGTCGGCAATTCTGCGGGTGGCCTCCATCACCTGCCGGGCGATCTCGAGGTAGCCGTCATCACCGATGAAATGGAGCACTGCCCAGGCCGCGGCCAGGGGGCCAACCGACTTGGCGCCCTGGATTGTCGGACTGATCAGGGTGTAGCCGGTCCACTGCGCACAGGTGTAGATCTGGTGTTTTCGCAGCTCCTTGTTGCGGTACAGAACGACGGACGCACCCTTGGCAGCAAACGCGTATTTGTGAAAGTCCATCGAAATGGAGGTCACGCCGGGTACTCGGAAGTCGAAGTCTGGCACCGGCGCACCCAGCCGCCGAAAGTAGGGCAATAGGAACCCGCCCATACAGGCGTCGACGTGGAGCAGCAGGCCATGTTCGAGGGCGAGCTGGCCGAGTTCCCGAATCGGATCGACCACTCCATGGGCGTAGGACACTGCCGACCCCACCAGGAGAATGGTGCTGGGCGTGATGGCTCGTCCGACCGCCTCGGGGTCAGCTTTGAAGGTCTCGGGATCGACGGGCACCAGCATCGGCTTGAGGCACAGGTAATGGGCCGCCTTCTGGAAGGCAGCGTGGGCGGTGACCGGCAGGATGATCTCTGGCTCATGGATCTCCGGCCGCTTGGCATGGAAGTAGTCCCGCGCTGTCTTCACAGCGAGCATGATGCTTTCCGTGCCACCGCTCGTGAAGTTGCCGACCACCTCATCGTCACCGTTGAGGTGTGCCGCCGCCATGGCCACCAGTTCGTTCTCGAAGCGCAGCGCGCTTGGGAAGACGGTCGGGTCCAGGGCGTTTTCGGTGAGGAACATCATGTAGGCCTGCTTGATCACCTCTTCAGCCTCAGGCCCGGGATCGTAGACGTATGCCCAGGTCCGGCCGTCGCGCCAGTTCATGTCGCCTGCGCGGTACGCTTCCATCCTTTCGAAGATCTCCCCCTTGCTGAGGCCCTTTGATGGAATCCTCATGGTTCCTCTCCTTCCCTGGCCAGCGTTGTCGCTCAGCGGTCGTCACCTCATCTCTACGACAGCCCTGTTTCCGGCAACGATGCCGGGCGTGATAGCCCAGGCGGTTACGCCGACGGCCACGGCGATTCCGCTGTCGCGGCGCGAGATCTCCTCCAGCACCAGGCAGGTCGGCACACTGCGCGGGCCGATGCCCAGGGCAGCCGTTCCTCCCTGAAGACGTGATGCCTCAAGACTGGCCCAGACCGTTCAGAGTGTCAACGCCCCGATACCGATGGGATCTTGGTAGGCGGCACCCTCCCACCACGCCTACTCACAGAGGCGAAGGACAGCTCGGAGCAGGACGTTTGCGCCGGCCTCGAGATCACTCCACGAGGCGTTCTCAGTCTCGGTGTGGCTCCTCCCTTCCTCGCAGGGAACGAAGATCATCCCGCTATCGCAGATGCGCGCGAGGTGTCCGGCATCGTGGCCCGCCCCGCTGATGATGTCCCGTTGCGAGTACCCGAGCTCCTGAGCGGCCTCCTGAACAGCCTCGATACACTTGTGCGCGAACCGGGTGCTCGGCAGGTGCCAGGTGCGCTCCAGCACGAAAGTGGTCCTTTCCCGTTCCGAGGCGGTCGCCAGGATCTGGGACACCGCCTGCTCCGCCTCCGTGAGCACCGCTGGTTCCGGCGAGCGAAGGTCGATCGTGAACGCGACTTCACCGGGGACCACGTTCGGCGAGTCTGGCACCACCGAGAGTGAGCCAACCGTGGCCACGAGCCTCTCGTGCAAGGAGGCGGCCATGTCGCGGATCCCACGCACCATGTCCGCTGCGGCTACCAGGGCATCCCGCCGTGTTGCCATCGGCGTGGTTCCGGCATGATCGGCCTCACCACGCACCACCACGCAGAAGCGCGACATGGCCTGGATCCCCTGTACCACGCCGATCGTGCTGCCCTCGGCCTCCAAAACGGGCCCCTGCTCGATATGCGCCTCGAGGTAGGCGTGCACCGGCCGGCCGCCGCAGGGGAGCGGCCCTCGGTAGCCGATCCGCGCCAGTTCCTCGCCGATAGTCTTCCCATCGCCGTCGGCTATTGCGCAGGCGTCCTCCAGCGACGTCAGGCTGGCGAAGACGGCGCTCCCGATCATGGGAGGGGAGAAGCGGGAGCCCTCCTCGTTCGTCCAATTGAACACCTCGAAAGGGCGGCCGGTGACGATGCCTCTGTCCTGGAGCGTACGCGCCACCTCAAGTGCGGCCAGGACTCCGTAGGCACCGTCGAAGCGGCCACCGCGCGGCTGGGAGTCGAGGTGGGAGCCCGCGAGGACAGGGGCATCGCCGGACCGGCGGCCCGGCCGGTGGCCGAAGATGTCGCCCATCGCGTCGATTTCGACGCGTAGATTCCCCTCCTCCAGCCAGTTCACGAAGAGGTCGCGGGCCTGGCCGTCCGCGTCGCTCAAGGCGAGACGACTCACTCCACCCCCAGGGGTGGAGCCGACCCGAGCCATGGCCTCAAGGCTCCGACGAAGCCGCCTGCCGTTCACCCGGATGTCCATTCAGTGCTCCCCAGAAGAGCCAGTATACACTGTAGGGTGGCGAAACTCCGTCCGTACCCCGAGCGCTGACACACTGAGCTATCCGGGCCAGCCTTGAGGCAACAGGGCCCCCACGGAAGTCCCGTTCGAACCCTCGATATCGCTGTCAACCCTCTGCGTGGTAGGCGGGCGCTCTACGGCGTGCATACGCGTCGCGCAGCACCGGCTGAGTGCTAAGGACGGCCGATCTTCGTTATCCGAAACTGAGGGTAGGGCGGACCTAGCGACCCAGGGCATACACTATCCACACATAGTGTGCGCTCTCCCCGGGGGTTGAGACGAGGCACTGAAGACCCTGTGCCTCGGAGTCAGATGGCCGGGTCCGGGGGTGTGCGGGTTAGACAGCCAGCCACCGGAGGCCGAGTTGCCGGAGTTCCATAAGGGCATCACGCTTCAAAGCGCCGGAGCCGACGGCTCCGCGTGTCAACGTCCCAGATACGGATGGGATTTTGGCACCCCACAGCGGCTTGGGCTCCTTGGGGTCGACCGTGGCGATGAACTAGGCCCGCAGCCGGAAGACTCAGGCCGCAGGCGTGGAGCCTCGGACCTCTTTCGGCTTCTCCGTGCAATTGGGATTATCCGTCGCTCTTGGGAGCCCGGTCTCATACGGGGTAGGCGCTTGTACCTGGCGCGCTGGAGCCGCCGGTGCGACGAGCGCGGGTTGCACGACGGTAGGAGCCAGGCTTCTCACCGGCCGCGAAGTCGCCACCAGCGAGTGAGGCCGTTGACGGCCAGGTAACGCAACGGCTCCGGCGGCATCAGAGGCGGCACCGCGTGTTCTAGAGCATAGGTTAGCTCCGCGGACTGGTCGCCGTCGCAAAGCTCTGCAACCAGCCGACCCGCCAGCGAAGCGAGAGCTATGCCGTGGCCCGAGTATCCTATGGCATGTATGACGCATCCCTCTCCTTGCAGCCTCCCAATGGCCGGATGGAGCCATCGCGTCATGCCCAGTACTCCGCTCCAGCGGTGAGAGATGCGAACGGGGCGAAGCTGAGGGAAGCGCTCGTGGATGGCCGTCGTGAGAACGGACTCGACATTGGATAGGTCGAAAGGCCCTACCCCGTCGTTGAACCGGTAGTGAACCGTTCCTCGGCAGACCAGGCGGTTGTCAGGCGTGAGGTAGAGCGTGTGGCCGACCTGGGCGGCCTCGAAGAGGATCCACCGGCCCTCCCAGCCCAGAGAGTCCAGCTCAGCCGACGACAGGGGCTCCGTGGCCACTGAGCACGTGTGGAGAGGGAAGACGCGGCGCCGGAGAAAGCCCAACTTCGATGTGTAGCCGTTTGTAGCAAGAACAACCTTATCCGCTAGGACCTCCCTGCCTCCCGCGAGGAGCAACTGCATGGGGCGCCCGGGCCGTACTCTCTCTACCGCTGACTGCTCGAAGATCCGAGCTCCCCGCCGCTGGGCTAGCTGCGCCAGGCCGAGAACGTAGCGGCCCGGGTTCAGCCAGTAGGCGGGAGCCCACACGGCAGCCTCGTAGTAATCCTGGTTCAAGACAGTCTTGAGCTCATCCCGAGCGAGGAAGCGCCCCTCCTTACCGAGGTGCTGCATCGCGTCGAACTCTTGCTGCAGGTGTGGCACGTCACGCTCGCGACCAACCATGAGGTAACCCGGAGAGTACAGGTCGCAGTTGATCTCGCCCTCCTCAATCAGCCTCAGCACGGTCTCCACACCACTGCGCTGGAAGGCCCCAGCGCGCCGGGTCTCCTCCTCGCCATCGCGGGCAAGCTTGTGCGCCCACCTTCGCTCGGGAATGTCCGTAAGGGCACCGCTCGAACGACCCGATGCGCCTGAGCCGACACGCTCTCGCTCCAGCACAACGACGTCAAGATCGGGAAAACGGGCTCTGAGGTGGCAGGCGGCGGAGAGGCCGGTGATGCCCGCGCCGATTATCGCAATATCCGCCTGGAGCTGGCCTTCAGTGCCGGGGAACTCCAGTTTGGCGAACTTTGGTTCGTCCAGCCATAGCGACAAGTCTGCCACCCTCCCACTTCACCGGCTGAGGAAACACCATCGGCACCCTTGTAGGGGCGGAACCATTGTAGGCCGGAACGACGGCTGATGCCATTTTCGGGTGTCGTAGGCGGTAGCCGCCGCAGCATTCGGGTCTGCTGCCGGACCCCTCAGTCAAGGCCAAGCCTTCTCCGCTCCTTCTGGCGATACGGATCTGGACCGGACGCAAGGCGTGACTCGGGCACATAGTCCATGGTCCAACCCGCGAAGAGGGGCGCGTCAGGCACTAGTACGACCCATTCGCCGGGAAGAAGAAAGGAGCGCTTTCCGGCGGCTACATCCGGTTCACTTCTCCAACTCGAAACCCAGTGACATCAAGGGCACGTGCTGCTGGGCGCCGAAGACGTCGGTATCGCCTGGGGCTGCGGAACTGACCCATCGCTTGATGGAGATCTTCAGGGCATCGGCGGGCTCGAAGAAGGTAATCTCCAAGATGTCGTTCTCGCGAACGCCGTACAGCTCTGACAGCCTCGCCCTCGTGATGACCCCAGCATCGCGCACCTTCTGGAAGATCTCCCTACTCCTGAAAAACACGTCAAGCGTCAGCACAAAAGGTCCTGCGTTCTTGCTGCGGACAACGGAGGCTAGGTCAGCTAGACGAACGGTTGATTCACTCATCGCCGACCTCGACCATCTGGATGGGGAAGTGAACCAGAGGATCGTCCACCTCCATGAGATGGTAGATGTGGAAGCGATGGACAGGTCCGGCTGGGATGTCCTGCGGCGAGAAAGGAAACGCCAGGTTGCCAGCGGTCGATGTCCTTCCCGGGAAGCCGTGGTGGAGAATCTGGGCGTGCGCGAACATGCAGATGCTGGTCGCCTGCTCCTGAGTCGAGCCGATGGCTTCAATGAGCAGACCGACCTCATGGGGCAGTGAGGTCTCGGCCTCCAGCGGCCCCATTACGCCGTCCCTTCCATATACCCTGAAGTGCAGCTCCCACTGTGCGCGGTCCAAATCGCCAAACTGCTCGGCAGTCCTTGCCCTGGCGGTCTCGAGCATCTCGGCCAGGTGGGCCAGGGCCGAGGGATCTCGCACGCCGGCAATGCAGATGGTTCGATATCCCACCAGCTCAGCGCCTTCGAGCTTCACGCGGTAGACGGGGTCTTTGACAAACCTGCTGCCGGACACCCGCACGCGGCGGTCGGTCTCCTGGACAAAGCTCACCGCTCGCAGGTCAACCGTACCGCCGGGTTCGTTGAGGCACCACGGGTCGGCAGCCTCATAAAGGCTGTGGGCAGCCACCGACCTGACTGTGCACTTGCGGTCCGGGTTCATGGGCTCCACCAGGAAGTGGTCGCGCCTTATTATGCCCAGGATTACGTCTCCGCCGCTTCCCGGCTCGGCCGCTATGGCCCCGCACTCGAGTATCTTTCCCATATGGATGGACAGGCCCTTGTCGAACCCCCGGAGGATAGGCAGCGCAGCGAACATGCTCGGGTCGCTCGCCCGACCGGCAACGATCACCTGGGCGCCTTCTCCGAGCGCCTGGACGAACGGCTCCACTCCCATCTGCGCCACGATGCGCACAGACCGGTCCACGTCTTCGGGCGACAGCTCAGGTAGCGGGCCTAGCGGCGTGATCTTCCCCTGCCGAAGTTTCTCTTTGACCAGCGATTGCTCGAACTCAGCCTGAATCAGGGCCATGCGGAACTTCAGCCCCTCCTGTTTGGCGATTCCCCTGATCAAAAGCGCGATGCCCATGAGGTGTAGGTCTCCGCCCGCGCCGCCAGCCGAGCCGATGATGAGGGGTATCCGGACTTCCAGCGCTGCCTTGATAAGCGGTCTCAGGTCCGCGTCCATGGTCCGGGCGAACTGGGCGAGCTTACCGCCTCCCTCGCCGGGCTGGATGCCGAGAAAATACGGCCCGGCGTCGGTCGAGCCGGCATCGACCGCGATGGCGTGCGGCTTGTTGGCCATTCCCTGTGCCAGGGACTCGGCAGGGAAGCCGTAGCCCAGGATGGCGGTAGGTGATAGAATCCTCAGGTCATCCATGTATCCAGCACCGTAACAACAGATGGTTCATTCTACTTCCTTGTCTACCCGACGCTCCACCAGGCTATCAAGACCGGGGTACGACGGTCTCCAGCTGCGTAAGGGAGCCGCCCACTCGACGGACAACGCAGCTGTCAGCGGACCCGGTCCTCATGGCCGGTATCGCTCGTCGGTAGCGTACCGGTCTTCTAGCCCTATCAGCGCGTTGAACTCGTCGAAGGGCATCAGCGCCTCTTTGATTCCCTCTGTCGTTCCCTGAGCCCGGAGCTCTGCATAGGTGCGCTCCAGGGCGCGGGCGGCCGCGTACAGGCCTGACAGCACGAAGCCTATGCTATAGAACCCCATGTCGACCAGTTCCTCCAAGGGGTAGAGGGGCGTCCGGCCCCCTTCGATGAGGTTGACGGCCAGGGGTCCGGGAAGCTCCCGACCGATGCGGCGCAGTTCGTCCCGGCTGCGCGGCCCCTCGACGAAGAGGACATCGGCGCCAGCCTCCTTGTAGAGACGGGCGCGGCGGATCGCCTCGTCCAGCCCGTGGGTTTCCAGGGCATCCGTCCTCCCGACGATGACGAAGGGCACCTCGCCGCGGGCGTCCCTGGCAGCGCGTAGCTTCGCCGCGTGCTCCTCGGCGTCTATGACTTGCTTGTCCCGCATGTGGCCGCATCTCTTGGGCCAGCGCTGGTCTTCAAGGATGACCCCTCGTGCGCCCATGCGGATCAGTTCCCGGATCATTTGCTGCACGTTTAGGGCCCCTCCGTAACCCGTATCGCCGTCAACGATGACCGCTATGCCGACCGCGGCGGTGACCCGCCGGGCCACATCGAGGACTTCCGTCTGGGTGAGCAGGCCGAAGTCGGGCTCCCCCAGGTGACTCGCGGACACGCCATACCCCGTAAGAACCACGGCGGGAAAGCCTACCATCTCCGCGATTTTCGCTGAGAGCACATCGTAGACGCCCGGCGTCACCATGACCTTGCCTTCAGAGATTAGCGGGTGGACATCCTCCTGATCCATCTGTCCCCTCCTTGTTGGCGTGTCCGTTACGTCGCCTGGGCGCCCTGGCGCCGTGATGAGCGTCGGCGCTATCCCCTCTTCCGCGTCATTCTCACAGGATAGGGCCGTGGCGGTCGCCAGGCCCGCGCCGCCCAGGGCGGCTGCCTGCAGCGCCCTCCGGCGGGATACACGCCTGCGAAGCAACCCGTCCCAGTAACCAGGCTTTTCAGCCATCGCTTGACCTCCTGATCCTCCCACGCTCACATACAAGACTCGCGAGGAGTCTCCTGCTCTACCCTCAGCATAGACATGGCCGGAACCTATGCCAGAGCCCAATGTCTCAATTGCAGGGGACGGCTGGCCTATTGAGGGGTTGACGGTTACCGCTACGGCCTGACGAATCGCAGGCTTTCAGATGGCTCTCGCCACCTCGTTGGCGCGCGAGATCGCCTTCTGGATGTCCCCGACGGAGGCGCAATCTCCGATCTCATGGACCTCCGTCGCCCTTGCCTGTAGCTGCCCGGAGAGAGCGTTGTCCCGTTTTCGGCCTCGCGAGATGATCAGGACGTCATAGGGCAGAACCTGCGGGTCCCCTCCCTCGTCGGTGAGCGCGATCCCCTCCGAAGTGATCTCTTCCACCCTCACGTTCGACAGCACCTTGGGGTTGCTGAGCCTCTGCGCCTCGGGAGTCCCCCTGGCCGGATTGATGTCCGCGAGCTTCCTCAGGATCCACCACCTCCTGAAGTTCGAAGCGTGCCCCCCCAGTGTCTTCTCGCTGCCTTCGCCGATCAGGACCACCTCCCTCCCCTCCTCGGCGAGAGAAATGGCCAGCTCGGCGCCGTAGGCCAGCCCCCAGACGACCACCCGATGGCCGATCTCCTTCCTCTTCCTCAGGGCCTCGATATGGTCCATCACCCCGGGTCTACCTTTGGCGACCTCCGGAATGATCATGGACGAGCCCGTGGCCGTGATGACGACGTCGGGGTTCAGCTCATCGACCTCGGCCAGGCCGGCCTCCCGGGAAAGCCTCACCTCCACTCCGAGCTTCTCGAGCTGGACGGCGAGGTACTCGATGAGATTCCCGAACTCGGCTGTCAGCGGCTCGAGGGCCAGGGCGGCCACCATTCCCCCGAGCTCGGACCTCTTCTCGATCAAGCTGACGCGGTGGCCCCTCTGGGCGGCGACCCGCGCGGCCTCCATCCCGGCCACCCCACCGCCAATTACCAGGACTCTCCGGGGCGTCTGTGCCGAGGTCAGCGGTATCGCGTTCGGCGCCATCTCATAGTTGATGGAGCAGGGCGTGCCGCAGCCCTCCACGCAGGCGACACACTTGAGAACGTCCTCCGGCCGCCCCTCCAGGTACTTCTTGGGGGTTTCCGGGTCGGCAGTCAGCTGCCTGCCCAGGTAGATCAGGTCGGCCTTGCCCTCCTGCAGGAAGTCCTCGGCCATCTCCAGCTCGACGATCCGTCCGACGCCGATCACCGGAAGACGGGTCACCTGCTTCACGGCCTCGGCGAGGTGGATGAAGCAGCCTCGCGGATAGTAGAGAGGGATCTCGATCCCCTCCGGTGAGTGGGTGATGGACCCCTGTGAAACATCGATGCAGTCCGCGCCGGCCTCCTCCAGCGCGGGAACGATGTACCGGGTCGTGTCGTCGATGGTGATGCCCTTGTCCCCCAACAGCTCGTCGGCACTGATCCTGACCAGCAGTGGATAGTCCTCTCCGACCGCCTCTCGCATTCTCTTGAGCGTGTCGGTGGGAAAACGGAGTCGGTTCTCCCAGCTGCCTCCGTACTGATCCTCCCGCCGGTTGTAGAAAGGCGATATGAAGGAGCAGCAGAGGGTGGCTCCACCATGGGCGCAATGGAGCTCGACGCAGTCGACCCCCGCCTCTTTCAGTATCGCCGCCGTGTCGGCGAAGGCCTGTACGTGGGCCTCGATCTCTTCGACGCTGAGCGCCTGTGGTTCGGCGGGCGCCGGAAGCCCCCAGCCCATCTTCAGCACGTCCATGATGGCCTGCTTTGCATCGAGTGCATTGGGATAGGGCGGAAGTGAAGGGCCTGTGCCCGTCATCGGTCCGCCCGAGACGATCTGCACGCCCAGCCTGGCGCCGTGCGAATGCATCACCTCGGCCAGCTTGGCGAAGCGCTCCTTCCAGCCGGGAATGGCGACCATCGGCGGCGCGAAGCTACCCGTCATGATCAGTCCGGCGCCCCCTCTGGCCCGCGCCTCGAACCATGCGATCGTCTCGTCGGTGATGGAGAAGCTGGTCCACACGCCGGGCATGTTGAGCAGCGGTGCCAGCCCGATCCGGTTCTTCAGCTTCATGCTCTTGATCTGGAACGGCTCGAAAAGCATGCTCGGCTTGGCCATCTCCCTCTCCTCCCGGACTATTCGTCCGCTGAAACTCGTACTCTTTCTCGGAGGGACCGGAGCCCCTCGACCAGGGAGTCCAGCTCTTCTGACCTGCCCCCATGAACGCTACCACTCGCTATATTAGTCCGACCACAGCCCTGGCTCCAGGCGGAGCGACAGCGGAGCCTGGCCAGGGCACGATTGACCTGCCCCCATGAACGCTACCACTCGCTATGTTAGTCCGACCACAGCCCTGGCTCCAGGCGGAGCGACAGCGGAGCCTGGCCAGGCGACGATCGCTTCCGGCGCCAGCGCTCGGCGAAAAAAGACGTCGCCCAATGGAGGTTATCGGGCCTCCAGATCGGGCTTCGCCAAGTGAGGACGACGGTTTGCCCACAAAGACGCGCATGATGCCAGATGAAGGGGTCTTCGCCGCGAACCCCGTGCTCAGAAAGCAGGTGGTCAAGCTTACGCCGACGAGAAAGGCCGGTCCAGATGCCCGGCCTTCAACATGTGATGTGGGCGTTGGAGCGGGAAACGGGACTCGAACCCGCGACCCTCTGCTTGGGAAGCAGATGCTTCGCCAATCGAGGAGTCCTCACTAGATGGGCACGACGGTCGTTGAGCCTGCGAGGCGTTGTAGCACAGCGTTCGCCACGCCCCCGGGGAGCCATACTACACCCATCTCGCCCCGCAATCGCTCCCGCACAAACTCCCGCTGGAGCTGGCGGGGGCTCTCTGCCCAGACCCTGCCGACACCCCTAGGTAGGCCACTGACGATCATGGCTGGCCTGAGCGATCGGCGACCCCCTTGAACCGCCGGATGACGTCGACGTGGCCCTGCGCTGAAGGCAATCGCACGCTCATGGTGTTGAGAGAAACGTGGGTGGCGCCGAGCTCACGCCAACCTTCCAGCGTCGCCATCGACCTCTTCCCACTCAAAGTCGTCGCGAAAGTCCCGCTCGAACTGCTGCTGTGTCTCAGAATCGATGACGAAGGGAGCGACGCAACTACTGAAGACCGACAGAAGAAAGATCAAGATAGCCCCTATGCCAACGCACCATTGGACTGCCTTTGTGCGGCCAAAGAATGTCCACTCATCCCGCATCAGGTACTGCCATCCCGTTACTCGCGCAATCCATATCCCTCCAGTAGGGGACGTTAGGACGCGCCTGGGCCTTGCTCATCGCTTCCCTGATGGCATCCCAGTACGGTCTCAGAGCCGGATCGATCCGTTCGTAGGCGTCCGTGCGAATCGACGGCCTGAAGTAGGGGGCAAGCTGCTGGAGCAACTCGAAGGCCCGCCTAGAGCCTGCATCGTTGAGGACCAGCGGAACGCCGCCCCCCTGCCCTCTCTCCTCACATTTCCTGCTGGGCTGCCAAGGCCCTCCTGGTAGGGCCGTGACAGCAAGCTAGCGGTCGTGGTAAATAAGATGCAGGGAGTGTCCAATGGAACAGGAAAAGATTTGTGCAGTGAAGATCGCCCCGTCTCTGCTCACCGCGGACTTCGCCCGCCTGGGCGAGCAGCTCCGCGAGGCGGAGGCCGCCGGGGCCGACTATATCCATCTCGACGTCATGGACGGCCACTTCGTGCCGCCCATCACCTTCGGATCGCTCCTGGTAGCAGCGGCGCGACGGGCTACCAGCCTCCCCCTGGACATCCACCTGATGGTCGAGCGGCCGGAGCGTCAACTCCAGGCCTTCGCCGAGGCCGGCGCGGGCATCCTCAGCGTGCACGTGGAGGCCTGCCCCCATGTGCATCGCACCCTCCAGCAGATCAAGGAGCTGGGATGCAGAGCAGGGGTGTGTCTCAACCCGGGCACGCCGCCCTCAGCGCTGGAGGAGGTGCTGGAAGAGGTTGAACAGGTGATGGTAATGGGGGTAAACCCCGGCTGGGGCGGCCAGGAGCTTATCCCCAGCACTCTGGATAAGCTGCGACGTATTCGCGCTATGCTGGACGAGCGGGGCCTCGCCGCGGATATCGAGGTGGACGGCGGCGTCAAGGTTGAAAACGCGGCGTCCTGCGTGGAGGCCGGCGCCCGCGTCCTGGTGGCTGGCTCGGCCGTCTTCAACGACAGGGCCTCCGTGGCCGAGAACATGCGCGCCCTCCGGGAGAGCCTGGCCCGGGCAGGCCTGGCAGTGTAGTCTCCAGCCCGGCTATCAGAGACGGCCAGCCGAAGTTCTACTACGTGTACTACGGCGGTTTGACGCGCTGCGCCGGACCCACCGAGGTCCGCCTTCGGAACCTCCGGCCGAAAGCACGACACCCCGGCTTTTCGCCGGGGTGCTAAGGGTGCTCTGGCAAGGTCCCTACCGTGCCACCTTCATCTGGTTGCGCAGGCAGCGGGTGCAGAGGTTCACCTTGACCTTCCGTCCATCGATCCAGAGGACCTGCCGGTGCAGGTTGGGCCGGTACACGCGGTTGGTCCGCGGTGCCTTCCGCTGCCACCGGCCGGAATGCTTATGCCGGATGTTCCGCCCGAAGGCGGTTCCCTTCCCGCACACCTCGCACCTGGCAGCCACGCTTTGCTCCTGTCCGCCCCAGGGCTGCTTGCCTGCCCTTCCAGAGCGGGGTAGAATTCACCATCGATATTAGCATGGGCCGGGAGCAGAGACAACCGCTGACGAATATGGGCACGAGCGCTGAAGCCGCGGGGCCAGCAGGACGGGGCTCCGGACCCGCCGAGGCGAAGACGCGGCTAGCGCCCGAAGGTGCCAACGCCCCCGGCCTCAGCGGCGACGTCCTGCGCGATATGTTCGCCGCGGCCACCTCCTTCCTCCAGCGCAACACCGACGCCATCAATGCCATCAACGTCTTCCCCGTCCCCGACGGCGATACCGGCACCAACATGCATCTCACCATGGCGGCGGCTATGGAGGAGGCCCCCCGCGCCGATGGCAGCACTGCCGAGGCGATAGCGCGGGCGATGGCTCACGGTGCGCTGCTGGGGGCCCGCGGCAACTCGGGGGTCATCCTCTCGCAGATGTTGCGGGGCCTGGCAAAGGGCATCGGAGGCCAGCGGCAGGTGGACGCAAACATCCTGGCGACGGCGCTGGAGGAGGCCTCCGCGGCTGCCTATGGAGCCCTCAGCGAGCCTGTCGAGGGCACGATGCTGACGGTGATGCGCGAGGCGGCGGCCGCCGCCCGCGGGCGAGCCGATGGCAGCGCCACCGAGGTTCTGGCCGCCGCGGTGAAAGCCGCCCAGGATGCCCTGGCCCGCACCCCGGACCTGCTGCCTGTCCTGAAGGAGGCGGGTGTGGTGGATGCGGGAGGGCAGGGACTTTGCGTTCTGCTAGAGGCCAGTCTGGCCTTCCTGCGCGGCGAGGCCCCCACCCCCCGAGTGGTCGGCCCTCGGGAGCTTGAGGCGAGCTGGCTGGCCGCCACCGAGGTTCTCCACCACGAGGGCGAAACCCCCTACGGCTACTGTACCGAGTTCCTGATTAGCAGCCAGGGATTAGACCGCGAGGCTATCCAGCGGCGAGTGACGCAGATGGGCCAGTCGGTGCTGGTGGTGGGGGACGCCGAGGTGGTCCGTGTCCACCTCCACACCACCGACCCGGGTGGGGCCATCAGCTTCGGCACGTCGCTGGGCTCCCTCTCTGGGGTCAAGGTAGAGGATATGGAGGCGCAGCTTCAGGCCTTCGTGGAGAGGCACCGGGAGCGCCCTCCAACGGAATGGCTGAGCGTCGGTGTGGTGGCTGTAGCCGCTGGCGAGGGCCTTCGGGCCGCCCTGGAGAGCATGATCACCTGCCGGGTGGTACCCGGGGGGCAGACCATGAATCCCAGCGCCCTGGAGATCCTGGACGCCATCCAGAGCTGCCCCGTAGACCGAGTGGTGGTGCTGCCCAATAACAAGAACGTCATCCTGGCGGCCCGCCAGGCCGCCGAGCACTCCTCCAAGGAGGTGGTGGTAGTACCTACCATTTCGGTGCCGCAGGGGGTAGCCGCCGTCCTGGCTCTTAGTCAGGACATGGACCTGGAGGCGAATGTGGCCGCTATGACCGCCGCTATGAACTCGGTGCGCTCGGCGGAGGTCACCCGCGCCGTCCGCGCCACCGCGGTGGGTGGCCGGCATGTCGCTGAGGGGGAGGCCATCGGTATCGTGGACGGCGAGCTGTGCGTGGCCGAATCCCGTGTGGAGGACGCCGCGCAGGCCTGCATCCGCCGCATGGCTTGGCCGGAGGCGAGCCTCCTGACCCTGTATTTCGGCGAGCAGACGAGCCGGCAGGAGGCCGACGCCCTGGCCGACCAACTGCGTGCCGAGCATTCCTCCCTGGAGGTAGAAGTGGTGGACGGCGGGCAGCCTCACTATCCCTACCTCATCTCGATGGAATGAGAGATCTCTTCGGCCGCTTCCGCCGCAGGCCGCCGGTGCGGGTGGTCACCGACAGCACCGCCGATCTGTCGCCCTCCCTGGCGGAGGAGCTTGCCATCACCGTGGTGCCTCTGCTGGTCCTCTTCGGGCACGAGGCCCTCAGGGACGGCATTGACCTCACCACTGAGGAATTCTTCGCCCGCCTCACCGCCAGTACGGAGCTTCCCCGGACCTCGCAGCCCTCCATCGGCGACTTCCAAGAGGTCTACCAGCGGCTGGCGCGCGACACCGACCGCATCGTCTCCATTCACTTGTCCGCCAAGTTCTCGGGTACGGTGGAGACGGCGCGGCTTGCGGCGGAGAATTTGCGCGACCGCTGCCGAATCGAGGTCATAGACAGCCGCTCCGTGTCCATGGGGCTAGGCATGGCGGTGCTGGCAGCGGCCCGTGCGGCCCGCGAGGCCGCCGATCTCGAGGAGGTAGCGGAGGCCGCCCGCTCGGTCAGCGGCCGTCTGGGGGTGGTCCTGACCCTGGAGACCCTCGATTACCTGCGACGGGGCGGCCGCATCGGCCGAGCCGAGGCGTTCCTGGGCACCCTGCTGCACGTTCGACCCATCCTCACCATCCGGGACGGCGAGGCCTACCCTCTGGCCCGCGCTCGCACCCGGTCCCGCGCCCTGACTCAGGTGTACGAACTGGCCATGAGTCACCCGGACCTCGAAGAGGTGGCGGTGATGCACGCCAACAGTCCCCAGGACGCAGAGGCTCTGGCCGCGCGGGTGCGTGCCGAGCACCCTCAGGTGCCCGTCCACGTGGGGCGCCTGGGGCCGGTCATCGGCGTGCACGGGGGGCCAGGCATTGTGGGTATGGCCGTCCTTCGCGCCGAGAAGGGTCAGGAGTGAACGAGGGGCTGGAGCGCTTCCGCAAGGTGCTGGAGCTGGAACGGGCCAAGGGCTACGCCGATAGCGCGGTGATAGGTGGCCTGGACCGGTTCCTGCAAGCCTTACTGGAGAGTGATCGCCTGCCGCCTGGCTCGCCCGTCCTGAAGACCATCCAGGGCCTGCCCGCCCGGGGCTACCGGTCGCTGCGGCCGGCTGGGCGACGGCGGTGGCTCGACAGAGCCTTGGCGACCGCCTCAGTGGCGGAGGTCCCACCGAGCAAGAGGCCGATACGTGCGCGGCGGTCGGCGCCCACGCCTGCCGCCTCCCGGACCGCGGATGGCGGCCTGGACACCCCCATCACCTCGCTCAAGGGGGTTAAGTCAGGGCTGGCGGCCCGGTTCGCCAGACTGGGCGTCCACACCATCCACGACCTCCTCACCCTCTTCCCCCGTCGCCACAACGACTTCGCCCGGCTACATCGCATCGCCGACCTAGTGATGGGAGAGGAGCAGACAGTGAAGGCCCGGGTGTGGAGCGCCGACGACCGCAAGCTGGGCCGCACCCTCCGGGGCACCGAGGCCACCGTGGGGGATGAGTCGGGCATGATGCGGGTGGTGTGGTTCAACCAGCCCTATCTGGCTCGCCAGCTCCGCACCAACGCCGAGGTGGTCCTCTCCGGCCGCGTCTCCCTCCATAAGGGCCACCCCACCTTCGAGAACCCGGAGTGGGAGCTATGGGAGGGCGAGGATCTCACTCACACGGGGCGCCTGGTGCCCGTCTACCCGCTTACCTCGGGCCTGGCGGGCCGTACGGTCCGCCGGCTGGTCAAGCAGGCCCTGGACGCTCACGCTGACGCTTTGGAGGAGGCCCTGCCTGCGTCCCTGCGCCAGCGGCTGGACCTGCCACCCATCACTCAGGCCGTCCGCCAGATGCACTACCCCGATAGCTGGGAGCACCTGCGCCTGGCCCGCCGCCGACTGGCCTTCGACGAATTGCTCCTCATCCAGTTGGCGGTGTTGCGACGGCGTCGCCAGTGGCAGGAGGGGGGCCTGGCCGACCCGCTGCCCGTAGCAGAAACGATCCTGCAGGGCTTCCTGGCGTCCTTACCCTTCCCTTTGACCGGCGCCCAGGAGCGCAGCATGAACCAGATCCTGGCGGACCTCTGCCAGGATCGGCCCATGACCCGCCTCCTCCAGGGAGACGTGGGCAGCGGTAAGACGGTGGTGGCCACGGCCGCAGTCCTGGCGGCGATCGCCAACGGCCGCCAGGCAGTCATGATGGCCCCTACTGAGATCCTGGCTGAGCAGCACCGTCGCACCGTGTGCGGGATCCTGGGAGCCCACAATAGCGACGCCCTGGCAGCCGCGGCCCAGCCGCCCTACCTGGGGCGACGCCTTTCCATCGCCCTGCTGACGGGCAGCGTGCCCGCTGCCGACAAGGCCCGTCTCTACGAGGCCATCACCGCGGGCGAGATCGACGTTGTCATCGGGACTCATGCCCTGATCCAGGAGGGGCTGGAGTTCGCCCGACTTGGCCTGACTATCGTCGACGAGCAGCACCGCTTTGGGGTGATGCAGCGGGCCGCCCTCCGGGAGAAGGCCTCTCGCTCTGCCCATATGCTGGTTATGACCGCCACCCCTATTCCCCGCACCCTGGCCCTAACCCTCTATGGGGATCTAGACATCTCAGTCATCGACGAGATGCCTCCCGGCCGCAAGCCCGTCAAGACCCTCTGGGCCGCGCCCGAGGAGAGGGAAGAGACCTACGACTTCGTGCGCCGTCAGGTGGGCCAGGGGCGCCAGGCTTTCGTCATCTGCCCCCTGGTGGAGGAGTCGGAGGTGCTCCAGGTGCGGGCGGCCGTCCAGGAGTTCGAGCGGCTGCGGACGGAGGTGTTTCCTGACCTACACCTGGAGTTGCTGCACGGCCGGATGTCTGCCCGGGAGAAGGAGGCCGCCATGCGCCGCTTCCGCGAGGGCGAGGCCGACATCCTGGTGTCCACAGCAGTGGTGGAGGTGGGCATCGACGTGCCCAACGCCGCGGTGATGCTGGTAGAGGGAGCCGACCGCTTCGGGCTGGCTCAGCTCCACCAGTTTCGAGGTCGCGTGGGTCGGGGTGCCGAGCAGGCCTACTGCCTACTCCTATCCGATAGCCCCTCCCAGGAGGCCAGGCAGCGCCTCAAGCTGATGGAGGAAACCACGGACGGCTTTCGCCTGGCCGAGGCCGATCTGGAGATGCGCGGACCCGGCGAGTTCTTCGGCACCCGCCAGAGCGGCCTCCCCGAACTCAAGGTGGCCCGCCTCACCGACGTGGCCCTCATCGAGCTGGGCCGCAGGGAGGCCACCGCCCTGCTGGAGTCTGACCCAGACCTCGCCCGGCCGGAGCACGCCCTCCTGCGTCGGGAGGTTCGACGCCTGGAGGAACAGGTCACGGCGGAAGTACACTGAATCGGGAGCTACCGGGTCCATGGACCCCCCTTGACTTTCGGGCCGTCGTGTACCACCTTGACTATGTTCGTGGCGAAGGCGGGCGCAGAGCGCGACCCGGGGCGAAGAGATGATCAAGCATGACATCGCTCGGCTGGTAGAGAGGGCCGCTTCCAGAGCCAAGGGGGAAGGCGAGCTACCGGCAGTGGCTTTACCCGACGCTGTCATCGAGCATCCTTTGCGGGCAGAGCACGGTGACTACGCCTCCAGCCTGCCCCTGCGCCTGGCGCGGGCCGCCAGGGCAAACCCCGTGGACCTGGGGAATACCATCGTGCGGTATCTGGAGCCTTCCGAGGCCATCGCCCGGGTGGAGGTCGCTCAACCCGGGTTCATCAACTTCCACCTGAGCGAGGCCTGGCTGGCTCGCCAGGTCGATAGCATCCTCGCCGCTGCGGAGACCTTCGGCGATGTCTCCGTGGGTTCCGGCCAGCGGGTGCAGGTAGAGTACGTCAGCGCCAACCCGACAGGGCCTCTGCACGCCGGCAACGGCCGCTGGGCGGCCATCGGCAGCGCTCTTTCCCGGGTGCTGTCTGCCGCCGGCTACCGGGTGGAGACGGAGTACTACTTCAATGACGCCGGTTCCCAGGTGGACGCCTTCATCCGGACCCTGTACGCCCGCTATCAGCAGCTAATCGGCCGCCAGGTGCCGGTGCCGGAGGACGGCTACACAGGGGCCTACATGGTGGAGCTAGCCCAGGCCGCCCGGGACAGGTTCGGTGACACCCTGCTCCGCCCGGAGGGCCAGCCCCCGCCCGCCGAGCTGGGGCGCTTCGGCCTGGACGCAGTCATGGAAAGCATCAGACATGACCTGGCGGAGATGGGGGCGCACTTCGACTGCTGGTATAACGAGCAGAGCCTGTACGAGCCCGGCGGCCGCTACGAGGCGGCGATGGTTCTGTTGCGGGAGAAGGGCTACATTGTGGAGAAGGAAGGGGCCACCTGGTTCGCCTCCAGCCAGCTCGGCGAGGACAAGGACAACGTGCTGGTGCGCTCGAGCGGTGAGCCCACCTACTTCGCGTCCGACATCGCCTATCACTACGACAAGTTCCTGATGCGGGGCTTCCAGCGGGTCATCGACATCTGGGGGGCCGACCACCAGGGTCATGTCTCCCGCATGAAGGCGGCGGTGGCCGCCCTGGACGTGGACCCGGACCGTCTGGAGATCATCATCGGCCAGCTCGTCACCCTCAAGCGCGGCCCGCAAGTGGTGCGCATCTCCAAGCGCAGCGGCGACATCGTTACCCTGCGGGAGGTCATGGACGAGGTGGGGGCTGACGCCTGCAATTTCTTCTTCCTGTCTCGCTCCGCCGACGCGTCCATCGACTTCGACCTGGAGCTGGCCAAGCGTCAGAGCGCCGAGAACCCCGTTTACTATGTCCAGTACGCCCACGCCCGCATCGCCGGCATCCTCGTGCACGCCCGGGAGCGCATCCCGGACTACGCGGACGGCGACGTCTCCCTGTTCACCCATCCCGCGGAGCTGGCCCTCATCCGGAAGATGCTCCTACTGCCGGAGCTGGTGGAGTCCATCGCCCGCACCCTAGAGCCTCATCATCTGCCGCACTACGCCCAGGAGCTGGCCACGGCCTTTCACGACTTCTACGAGAAGTGCCGGGTGGTCAGCGATGACGTGCCTCTCTCGAAGGCGCGTCTCAAGCTGGTAGCAGCGGCCAGGGTGGTGCTGGCCCGCACCCTCGGCCTTATGGGGGTGTCCGCTCCGGACCAGATGTAGAGGGTTCCGGTGAGTATCCCCGCCGCACCCCTTTCGCGCACGGGCCGCTCCCCCCTGGAGGTGGCTCGCTTCTGCGCCCATGAGGGCGGCGAGATCGCCATGCGCAGCTTCCGCCGCCCCCAGCAGGTGACGGTCAAGGGGCGGGGCAACCTGGTTACCCAGGCAGACCTGGAGATCGAGGCCCGCATTCAGGAGATCCTGGACCGGGAGTTCCCCGAGCACGCTATTCTGTCCGAGGAGACGAGAGCGACCGCGGCCCTGGAGGGCTGGGTCTGGGTGGTGGACCCTTTGGACGGCACCCGCAACTACGTCAGCGGCATCCCCTTCTTCTGCGTGAACATGGCCCTCTGTCGCGAGGGCGAGCCCGTCCTGGCCCTCACCTTCGACCCCAACCACGATGAGGCCTTCTGGGCGGAGGCCGGTGGGGGCGCGTGGGTCAACGACGAGCCTGCCCATGTGTCGGCCAAGGCCAGCGTCCAGGCCTCGGTGCTGGGCGTGGACCTGGGGTACGATGACCGGCGCGGCAAGGACATCCTGCGCCTGGTGCATGAGCTGTTCCCAGGGATGCAGAGCGTGCGCGTCCCCGGGAGCGCCGCCCTGGGTCTGGCCTACGCTGCTGTGGGCCGCTACGATCTCTTCGTACACAACTACCTGTTTCCCTGGGACCTGGCCGCAGGCATTCTGCTGATGAGGGAGGCCGGCGGGGTGATCACCGACCAAGAGGGCGAGGCTGTCTCCGTGTATAGCGAAGCGGTAGTAGCCGGGGGGCGGCAGGCCCACGCCGACTTCCTGCGCATCCAGTTGGAGCGGGGCTAGGGTGAGCCCGCGCTCGAGTGAGGTGGTCGGGATGAGGACGAATGTGAAGCGGCTGGTGCAGGCGGGAGCACTCCTGCTGGTCCTGGCGGGCGGTGTGGTGCTGTCGGCCGCCTGCCTCGGCGCGAGTGAGGAGGGCGAGGGAGAGGGCACGCCCCCGGCGCCCGAGGCGACGGGCAGCCCTCAGCCCGAGGGGCCGGCGACGGCAGAGGAGGTGCTGCGTGTCTACGTGGAGAACCTGCTCAATCGCGGCTTCTCGGGCAACTGCGCGGAGGCCCGTCGGCCCGACGACATCGGGAAGGTCTGCTATACCCTGCGCGGACAGCGGGGAGATATGCAGGCCTACGAGCTGGGCCCGACGTTCTCCGAGTTCACCATGCTGGTCATCGTGCGGCAGAAGGGGGCGAGCTGGGAGATCGTCAAGGTGGAGAATCGGGACCCCACGCAGCCGGCGGTGCCGGGCATCCCCTGGCCCATCGAGGTGGGGGCGCAGCTCGTGGTGGTGGGGACGGGGGACTGCCTGCGCACCCGGGAGTCGCCGAGCCTGCAGGCGCCGGTGAACGCGTGCCTGTCGGACGGGACGGAGGTGACGGTCCAGGAGGGGCCCCAGGAGGCGGACGGCTACACCTGGTGGCGGCTCCAGGGGTGGGGCTGGTCGGCGCAGGAGTGGCTGCGCTACCCGGAGGAGCCGGGGGAGCTGCCCGTGCCCACGCTGACGCCGGAGGGGTAGGGCAGGCGGCTCTCTGATTGACCGATTGTTTGCAGAAAAGATCGGGTTAAGGCGTCTTCCCTGAATCTGCGGGGGCGGCAGTTCTTTGATTGACCTCGCGGCGGGCCCGGGCGGGCGGCGGCAGGGCGGCAAGGGCGCCCGACGACAGTCACGTGTCTATTGGAGCATAGAAAGGCAGGAGGGCCAAGCGGGTGGCGGCACGGGGGGCGGGAAGGCAGACAAGCAAACAGAGAAACAGGCAAACAAAGAGGCGAGGGTCTTGACACGAGTGCTACAATAGTGATCGCCGCCACATGATGTGTACGCGTGGTCCGCAAGGAGGGAGGCGGAGCCATGAAGGCAAGACTCTTCCTGGTGCTGGCTTTGGCGGTGGCAGTGGCGGTGCTGGTGCTCGCCTTCGCCTTCGCCCGGGCGCCGTCGCATAGCGACGCCCGTTCCCTCTCGGACGACCCCACTCTCCTCTCCCACACGGTCAGCGCGGGCAGTTTTCACACCTGCGGGGTGAGGACGGACGGCAGCCTTGCCTGCTGGGGGAACGAGTACGCGGTGGCGACGCCCCCCGCCGGCACCTTCACCGCGGTCAGCGCCGGCGATAACTACACCTGCGGGGTGAGGACGGATGGCAGCCTGGCCTGCTGGGGAGACAACGACTACGGGCAGGCGACG
>JBAUEL010000072.1:0-3072 GCA_049678585.1 Dehalococcoidia bacterium | reverse complement strand
CCGGACGGCGGGCTCCTGGGCCGCTACGACAAGTGCCTCCTCTGGGACTTCGACCGTCACTGGTTCGTCCCCGGCGCCCGCTACCCCGTCTTCGAGACGGAGTTGGGGCGCCTGGGCCTTCTCATCTGCGCCGACGGCCGCCTGCCGGAGCTCGCCCGCTCGCTGGCGGTGGGCGGCGCCCAGATGCTGGTGGACCTGACGGCCTGGGTGAGCTGGGGCCGAAAGCCCGCGGAGCTGACCAACCCCCAGCGCGAGTACATGATGGCGGTGCGTGCCCTGGAGAACGGCGTATGGGTCGCCGCCGCCAGCAAGTTCGGCCTGGAGGCCGGTTCCATCGTTTACTGCGGGCGCTCCTGCGTCATCGACCCGCAGGGGCGGGTGGTCGCCACCGCCCCGCCGGACCGGGAGGAAATTCTGACGTACGAGCTGGACCTGGAGGGCGACGCACAGCCACCCGTCGAACGGCGCCCCGAGCTTTACGCGGAGCTGACCATGCCCACCGCCGAGCTTCCGGTCCTGCCCCTTCTGGACGAGCCCGTGGCGCTCCGGGCTCACAGCCAGCGGGTCGCAGCGGTCAGCCTGGGTGGTTGCGCCTCGGAGGGTGACCTGCTGGCGCGGGTGGCCGGGTTCGTGCGCACCCTGCGCCGTCAGGACGCCGATCTCATGGTGCTCTCGGAGCCTTCAGTGGGCAGGCGACTTGCGGTGGCCACGCAGAGGCTCCGGGACGGCCTGGCTACGCTGTCGCGAGAGGAGGGCAGCCTCCTGGCGGTGACCCTCAGGGAGGAGACCAAGCAGGGGGCCTATAAGACCGGCTACCTGTGGATAGACGGCCGGATGCTGTTGGCCCACCGGCAGACCCACCTGTCGCCCGCGGAGCGGGAGTTGGGCCTGCTGCCGGGCGATGTGGCCTGCCCTGTGGTGGAGACGGCGATGGGCCGGGTGGGCCTCCTGCTAGGTGCCGAGGGCCTGGTGCCGGAGGTGGCCCGCTGCCTGATGCTGAAGGGCGCCGAGATCTTGCTGTGGCCGGCGGGAGAACCGGGCTTCGAGCTGCTTTCCGTGGCCCGCTGCCGCGCCGATGAGAACCGCCTCTTCGTGGTTACGGCGACGGCCCCTGCACCCCAGGGAGGGGCCTATGTGGTCGGCCCCGGCGGGCAGGTTCTCGCCTCGGCCCTCGAAGGGGTGGAGATGGCCACCAGCGCTCAGGTGAATCTGGCGCTGGCCCGCTGGAAGGACATGGCCCCCGGCACCAACGTGGTGCTGAGCCGGCAGCCGGAGACATACGGGACGCTGGTGGCAGCACCCTAGGGGATGGCGAGGGGGACAGGCAGGGGTCCGCGGACCTACTCCCGCTCCTCCAGGATCCGCTCTACAGTCTCGCGCACCTCGCGGATGCGGAAGGGCTTGGCCAGGCAGGGGTTGCTGACGCGCTCCAGGAAGCGGCGCGTCTCCGTGCTGACGGTATCGCCGGTGATGAACACGGTGCGCCGCGCCAGGTCGGGGTCCCGCTCCTGAAGCCGACGGTACAGCTCCTGGCCGTCCATCTCGGGCATCTTGATATCGGTGATGATAAGGTCATAGTGGCGGTCAGCGAGCTTCTCCAGGGCCTCGACGCCGTTGCGGGCGGCGTCCACCTGGTGGCCGTCCATGGCGAGGAGGCCGGCCAGCAGCCGCTGGATGCTCTCCTCGTCCTCCACCACCAGGATGGTGCGAGTAGGGACCGCGCGCGCCTCTTCTTCGAGTTCCTCCGGCGGCGCCGAGGGGGCCTCGCCGGTTACCACGGGCAGCTCCACGATGAAGGCAGTGCCCTGGCCGGGCGCGCTCTCCGCCCAGATACGGCCGCCGTGCTCGTCGATGATGCCGTAGCAGATGGTGAGGCCCAGGCCTGTGCCCTCGCCGGCCTGCTTGGTGGTGAAGAAGGGGTCGAAGATCCGCCGGAGGTTCTCCTGGAGGATGCCCGGCCCGTCGTCCTGGAAGGTGACCCGGACGACGGCGTCCTCCATCCGCGAGCGCACGCTGAGCCGGCCACGGCTGTGGGCGGTGAGCATGGCCTGCTCGGCGTTGCTGATGATGTTGAAGAAGACCTGCTGGATCTGGTCGGGGTCGACCATGGTCCCGGGCAGGTGGGGGTCCAACTCCAGTTCCACCTCGATGTTGCGGACCCGCAGGTCATAGTTGCGGAGCTCCAGCACCCGCTCCACGAGGGTATTGAGGTCGGCCAGTTCCTTCTGGGCGTGGCGTCTGCGGGCGAAGGAGAGCAGGTTCTGGACGATCTTGGTGGCGCGCTCCGCTTCGGTGTAGATGGTCTCCACCTCGCGGCGGGTGCGCTCGTCCTGCTCCCGCGCCAGCAGGAGCTGGGCAAAGCCCATGATGCCGGTGAGGGGGTTGTTGAGCTCGTGGGCCACGCCGGAGACGAGCTGCCCAACGCTGGCCATCTTCTCCGACTGGAGGAGCCTCTCCTGCATGAGCCGCTCCTCGGTCACGTCCCGCAGGACGATGACCGCCGCCGACCCCTCGGGGGAGCCGGCCAGGGGCGCGGCCATGGCCACTAGGTAGCGCCGACCGGGTCCGCTCGAGGAGAGGTCCTGCTGGGCGGTGGGCCGGCCCGTGGCCAACGCTTCTCTGGCCAGCTCTGCCAGGGCCGTCCCCGCCAGCGACGTGCCCTCGGCAGGCTCGCTTCCCAGCAGAGCGGCAGCGTGCTGACGAGCGGGCGCGTTCAGGGCGGTGATGCGCAGCTCGCCGTCCACCAGGATGATGCCGTCGCTGAGGCTCTCCGCCAGCGACTCCAGCCGCAGCCGCTCCGCCTGGCGCAGGGCCTCCATCCGCTCCATGGCCAGGGAGGCCTGATTGGCCGAGGTGTAGAAGAGGCGGTCCTGCTCGGGCGAGAAGGCGCCGGGGCGTCGCGCCCCCACCCGCAGGAGGCCCACCACGCGACCCCCCACGATGAGTGGGGCGTCGGTGATGCTCTCCAGGCGCCCGCTAAGGGGCTCGGCCGGCTCCGCCTCCGTGGCCAGGCGGACGAAGCCGAAGGCGGGTTTGGCGCAGCCGCGGTGCCCGTCGCCTGCCAGGCGGGCG
>JBAUEL010000071.1:0-1521 GCA_049678585.1 Dehalococcoidia bacterium | reverse complement strand
CCCCAAGGTTTCCGCCCTCAGCCTTCCCCGTCCGAGCATTCCGCCCCCGCGCAGCGGGCCGGGGGTCTGGGGGTGTCCCCCAGGTTCCAAATACATTTCGAGGGCGGGCGGCTGGGCAGAACCACCTGACTTCTGCAACAAAGTCTTAACTCCACGATCCATTTTCCGACATTGAACGCGCCGCCCGGCGATGGCAATATGGGCAGCGAACCCTAGCTTGACCCGCCTACCCAGATTCGGAGGGAGTGGACATGAACGTCATCATCGTCACCCTGGACAGCCTTCGCGCCGACCACCTCGGCTGCTACGGCAACACCTGGATCCGCACCCCCGTGATGGATGCCCTCGCCCGCGAGAGTCTCCTGTTCACCCGGGCCTTCCCGGAGTCCCTGCCCACCATCCCCATGCGTCGCACCCTCCACACCGGACTGCGCACCTGGCCCTTTCGCGACTGGATACCCCAGAAAGGCGACATCGTCCGCGCCTACGGCTGGCAGCGCATCCCCGAGGACCAGGTCACCCTGGCCGAGATCCTGGAGCGCGAGGGCTACCACACCGCCTTCATCACCGATGCCTATCACCAGTTCAAGCCCTCCATGAACTTCCACCGCGGCTTCCGGCAGTGGCGCTGGGTGCGCGGCCAGGAGTCAGACCCCTACGGCGCCACCGCAACCGTCAGGTCGGAGGACGTCGACGCGGTCCTTCCTCCAAACCTGACCGGACCCATGGGCCAGCTCGTGCGGGCCCTGCTCACCCGCTATTTTGCCAATCAGGGCCGGCGACGCGCTGAGAAAGACTACCTGGCGCCCCGCGTGTTCCGCGAGGCCATGCAGTGGTTGGAGGATAACCAGAAGGTAGAGAAGTTCTTCCTGCTGGTGGACTCCTTCGATCCCCACGAGCCCTGGGACCCGCCCAGGAAGTACGTGAACCTCTATGACCGCGGCTACCAGGGGCGCGAGGTCATTACCCCTCGCTACGGCCCCAGCGACTACCTATCGGAGGCCGAGCTGAAGCACATGCGCGCCCTCTATGCGGGAGAGGTGACCATGGTGGACCGCTGGCTGGGGCTCTTCCTGGAGCGGGCGCGCGACCTGGGCATGCTGGAGGACACCCTCCTCGTCGTGACCTCCGACCACGGCCACCAGATCGGCGAGCATGGCCTCACGGGCAAAGTCTCCTGGGGCCTCTGGTACGAGCTGATGGACGTTCCGTTGCTGGTCCGCCGGCCCGGCGGTGTTGGCGCGGGCACGCGTGTGGACGCCTTCGCCCAACACCACGACATCGTGCCCACCGTCCTCAAGGCCCTGAGCATCGAGCTGCCCGCTCCCCTTGACGGCATGGACCTCCTGGCTCTCGCGGCCGGACGCAATCGCCCCAGGGAGTACATCACCTCTGGCTTCAACAACTACGTATGGTGCAGGGACGACCGCTACGTCTACATTGGCAGGAACGACGGCACCCACCCGCAGCTCTTCGATATGAACGCCGACCTCCTCCAGCAACACGACCTCTCGAGCGAAG
>JBAUEL010000070.1:0-1524 GCA_049678585.1 Dehalococcoidia bacterium | reverse complement strand
ATGTGGCACTGGTTGCACGGCGGGGTGTCGGTCTCGCCGATGCAGTTCACTGCCTTGGCCATGATGCGCGCTGTGGACGTCTTGCCCGTGCCGCGCATCCCCGTGAACAGATAGGCGTGGCCGATCCGCCCTGCCCTGATCTGGCCCTGCAGGGTTGTGACAATGTGCTCCTGTCCCAAGATGTCGGCGAAGGTCTGTCCGCGCCACTTGTTGTAGAGAGCCTGGGTGCTCATAGCGGGGTCGAATCCTTGGTCTCCACCGTGCTTCTCCTCACCCGAACCTACCTATCTGGGACCAGTTTAGCACCCGAAGGCGCTGGGGGCAAGGTCGCCAAGACATGAACCGCCAAGACGCCAAGGGCGCCAAGAACTGCCAAGATGCCAAGGACGCCAAAATGCCGAAGGGAACTGCGGGGCGCGCGGCGGCGTGGCGTTACTAGAGGGTGCTGCTACCCATCCGGCACGACCAGGCTGGGCAGCAGGTCTCGAAGCCGGTTCAGGTCCAGACCGCCCTGCCGCACCAGCACCGGCGGCTCGGCGACAAGGTCAACGATCGAGGAGGCTATGCCCCCGGGGCATTCGCCGCCGTCGAGAACGATGGCCACGCGTCCCTCCAGATCAGCGAGTACCTCCGAGGCGGTTTTGGGCGAGGGATTGCCAGATAGATTCGCGCTCGTCGCCGCCAGAACGCCTCCCATCCCGGCTATGAGGCGCAGCGCCAGGGGATGCGCTGGCATTCGCACCGCGACGCTCGGCTTGCCCGCACAGAGCACCTCTGGAATCGCTGGACTCCGGGGAACGATCACGGTCAGGCCGCCTGGCCAGAACCGTTCTACTAGCGCGTCGAACCCAGAGGGCCAGGTCTTGGCGACCTGGTTCACATGCTCTGGCGCGGAGACCAGCACGGGAATGGCCATGCCTTTGGGGCGCCGTGTGGCCCAGTAGAGTCGTTCGAGCGCCTCCGCGTTCCACGCATCGCACCCCAGTCCGTACACAGTGTCGGTGGGGAAGGCCACCAAATGCCCACTGCGCAGCGCGAGCAGCGCCTCCGGCATGGCGCTTTGGGAGGTCGCGTCGTGGACTTGAGTGGCGCACCTTCCCTGGCTGAACTGGCGAGTCATGCGTTGTCGCTCCTGCCCCGCCCCTGTGCCATCTCGGTGGCCTCGCCTCTCTGGGGTATACGCTCAGCGCGCACCAGGCGCTCCCGACCCGCATAGTCGCGCAGCACGCGGGTTTCCGCGTCGGGTAGGTGGGCTCGCACCATCCGGAGCACGGCGTCCGTCTGCCGGGGATCGATCTCCAGCAGCAATAGACCCGGCGAGGAGAGTCGGTCGGCCAACTGGGGCAAGAGCCTCTGGATCAAGGCCAGCCCGTCCACTCCGCCATCCAGGGCCAGGCGTGGCTCGTAGTCGGCCACGTCGGGAGGCAAAGCCGAGAGCTCCTCTGCGGCAACATAGGGGAGGTTGGCGACGACCAGGTCGAATGGTCCCGATAGTGGCCCCAGCAAGTCGCCGCACACAAGAGC
>JBAUEL010000069.1:0-29637 GCA_049678585.1 Dehalococcoidia bacterium | reverse complement strand
GATAAGCCCCTGTCTGCGTCCAAGCGGAGAGAGGTCATGCCTGGGGCATCTTGATGAAGCCCTCTTGCATCAACATTCCGGCCTCTTCACGGGCCCTCTTGATCCTTGAAGAGGCTGCTTCGAAGAGTTCTTGTTCAGTGAGCTTCATTCTCGCAACTCCCTGTTCTATGGCCTTTAGGCCAACGGCAGTTGCTTCACGGGGGAACACTTCCCATTCGTCCATTGTAGGAATGATGTATTCCTCATGGATTCCCTTGTCTTCAGCACATCTAGCAAGCTCGTGGGCGGCGGCGATACACATCTCATCGGTTATGGTTCTGGCCCTAACATCCAGCGTACCCCTGAATATGCCGGGGAATCCCAGGGAGTTATTAATCTGATTGGGGAAATCGGGGCGGCCCGTAGCAACGATTCTTGCCCCGGCTTCTTTGGCGTCCCAGGGGAATATCTCCGGGACAGGGTTTGCGCAGACAAATACAACGGGGGCAGGAGCCATCTTGGCTATCCATTCCTTCTTAATGGTGTCCGGTCCGGGATGTGAAAGGCCAATCAGGACGTCTGCGCCTTCCATCGCATCAGGCATATCGCCCTTGACATTGCCAGCGTTGGTTACCTTGGCCAGTTCCCACTCCTCCAGGTACTCCGCTTGCAGGTCCGTTCGCTCCCGATGGAGTGTGCCTTTGATGTCACACATTATGATGTTTCCCGGGCAAACGCCCGCAGCAATGATCAGCCAAGCGGTTCGGGTACCCGCAGCCCCTGCCCCGACCATCGCTACCCTTACTTCGCTCATCTTCTTGTTGACCACTTTCAGGGCATTGATAAGGCCGGCCAGGACAACTGTGGCTGTTCCTTGCTGATCATCGTGCCAAACAGGGATATGGGCCCTCTTACGGAGAGTCTCAAGGATTCTAAAGCATTTCGGCTGAGAGATGTCCTCCAAGTTGACTCCAGCAAAGCTGGGCTGGAGCAGGAGGACCATCTCAATGATCTTGTCCGGGTCTTTTGTATCTATGCAAATAGGAAAGGCATCCACACCGCCCAGGTACTTGTAGAGCAGGGCCTTGCCCTCCATCACCGGGAGTGCTGCTTCAGGGCCAATGTCCCCAAGGCCCAAGACCCTTGTTCCGTCGCTAACTACCGCTACGGAGTTGGCCTTGTTGGTGTGGTCAAAGACCTTGTCGGGATGATCATGGATATCTAGGCAGGGTTGGGCCACCCCCGGTGTGTACCAGATACCAAAGTCATGGAAATCTCGAATACAACACTTGGGCACCGTTTCTATTTTCCCGTGATAGAAGGGGTGCAGCCTCATCGCATCCTTTCCAGGCTTTTCCGCTTCTTCAAGCAGTTCCTGTCGCTTACCCATGACCTCCATGCCTCCGCTTTGCCCCTTCTTGGCGCCTGCCAGGCCGCCGACCAGCCAACGGCGCTCCCCGCGGAACAGCGAGGAAAACCTCAGGCCGCAAAGACAATATCTATTATACACCACCCTTGCCAGAGACGCCACCTATAGCCGCCCCTTGCCAGAGACGCGCCCCCGGACGCTGGAGATGGGCGTGTCCCCAGCTTGGGCAGGCGCATTCCCCCTGGAGCAGCGCCGCGCGCTGAAGATCTTCCGTCCTCCCCCCCGCAGGAGACCTGTCGCGTACCTTCGAGGGCGGGAGCCTTTCAGCAGCCTGCCAGATAGCGAGTGCGGCTCGAGAGCGGCGGGGTAGACTCCTTGCCGCAGTCCCGTATAATAAGGACACCTCGCGACTCGCGGTTACGGTCTGAAAGGAGTCTGACATGGCCCGCAGACTGGGCGGCAAGGAGCCTGAAGCTCCCGGCCCAACTTACGGCATCACCATCCGCGCTCAGTACCCCAACAAGACCGGCATGCTTGGGAAGATCGCGTCCGCCATCGGCGAGGCGGGCGGCGACATCAGTGCTCTCGACATCGTGCGCGTCGTCCAGAACAGCATCGTACGCGATATTAGCGTGGGAGCCCAGGACGACGTTCACGCCCGCGAGATCGTCAAGGCTGTTCGTGCCATCCCTGGCGTGACTGTCCGGAGCGTGTCTGACCCACTGTTCCTGATGCATCTGGGCGGGAAGATCGAGATCCACAGCAAGGTGCCCCTGAACACGCGCAGGGACCTCTCGATGGCGTACACCCCCGGGGTGGCCAGGATCAGCATGGCCGTGAATAGGGACCCGCCATCGGTGTGGCAGCTCACCATCAAGAGGAATACGGTCGCTGTGGTGACAGACGGCACTGCGGTCCTGGGCCTAGGGGATATCGGCCCGGAGGCCGCGCTCCCCGTGATGGAGGGCAAGGCCCTGCTCTTCAAGGAGTTCGGGGGCGTGGACGCCTGGCCCATCTGCCTGGCCACCAAGGACCCCGATGAGATCGTCAATGCCGTCAAGTACATCGCACCGACGTTCGGCGGCATTAACCTGGAGGACATCTCGGCGCCCCGCTGCTTCTACATCGAGGACCGCCTCAAGGAGGAGCTGGACATCCCTGTGTTCCACGACGACCAGCACGGGACGGCAGTGGTGGTGATGGCGGGCCTTATAAACGCGCTCAAAATCGTGAACAAGCAGCCGCAAGACCTGAAGGTGGTCCTCTCCGGCGTGGGCGCTGGCGGCATCGCCTGCACGAAGATGCTGCTCTCCCAGGGTGTGAAGAGCATCATCGGCTGCGACCGCGCCGGCACGGTCTACCAGGGCCGCACCAAGAACATGAATGAGGCGAAGCAGTGGTTCGCGGAGAATACTAACCTTCAGCGCCTCCGGGGCACCCTCAGCGACGCCATGGAGGGCGCTGATTTCTTCCTGGGCCTCTCCGCTCCCGATATCCTCACCGTGGACGACCTGAAGAAGATGAACCGTGACCCCATCGTCTTCGCCATGGCGAATCCCGATCCGGAGATCCGCCCGGAGGAGGCCTTGCCCCATGTGCGGGTCATGGCCACCGGCCGCTCCGACTACGCCAACCAGGTCAACAACGTCCTCTGCTTCCCGGGTCTTTTCCGCGGCGTGCTTGACGCGCGCGCCCGCGAGATCAACGAAGAGATGAAACTGGCCGCCGCCCACGCCATCGCCTCCACCGTGGGCAAGAGTGAACTACACGAAGAGTACATCATTCCCAGCGTATTCAACCGCAGCGTCTTCCGTAACATCGCACGGGAGGTGGCGAACGCCGCCTACGCCAGCGGCGCCGCCAAGCGCCATCGCAAGGTCTACGCCGCCTACGCCTAGAAGCAAGTATCTCCACCGAGAAGGCCGGGCTGGAGCCCGGCCTTCCTTCGTACCCGGGGCCCTTGTCTCCTGCCAGGATTCCGCTATGATGGCCTGGGCCCTCACTGGAAAGGAGCGGTCATGGAGCTGAAGGACACCGTCGCCATCGTCACGGGAGGCGCCCGCGGCATCGGCCGGGGCATAGCCCTCAGCCTCGCCCGCGAGGGTGTGAAGGTCGTCATCGCCGACCTGCCGGCGGTCAAAGAGGACCGTGAGCGCACTGCCCAGGAGGTGTGCGATGCCGGCTCTGAGGCCCTCACCGTGGACGTGGATGTACGGCAGTGGCCCCAGGTGCAGGCCATGGTGGAGCGGACCATCCAGCACTTCGGGAAGGTGGATATCCTGGTGAATAACGCCGGGGTTATCTCGATAAGGCCGGTCGTCGCCATGGAGGAGGAGGAGTGGGACCGGGTGCTGGGCATCAACCTCAAAGGGACGTTCCTGTGCTGCAAGGCGGTCATCCCCCACATGGCGGAGCGCAGGAGCGGGCGCATCATCAACATGTCGTCGCAGGCAGGCAAGCGAGGGCGAGCGGCCATCTCCCATTACTGCGCCTCGAAGTTCGCCATCATCGGCTTCACGCAGTCGCTGGCCCACGAGCTGGGGCCCTTCAACGTGACCGTCAACGCCGTTTGCCCCGGCGAAGTGAAGACCGCCATGTGGGACGAGCACCTGAGCCCGGCGCTGTCGCTGGGGGGCTACGGTGCGACGCCGGAGGAGGCCTGGGAGGAGTGGATGAAGCGCGAGGTGCCCCTGGGCCGGCCTCAGACCGCCGAGGACATCGGCGAGGCCGTGGTGTTCCTCTGCAAGGCCGAAAACATCACAGGCGAGGCACTCAACGTCACCGGTGGCAGCGAGATGGCGTGAGGGCTACTCTTCCCTGATCACGCAGGACACGAAGGTGAAGGCGAAGAGCGTCAGCCCATCGGAGGCGGTGGTGAGGGCGAGTTCGTGGGCATCGATGTCACGATTGTTGACCAGCCGGTACATACGGGGGGTGTCCACCGACGCTACGGCCCGCCCGTCCTCCTGTCGCACGTCCTCGCCAGCATCCTCGGCAGGTAGCGGGGCGCCGTCCTGCCTGAGTTCGAGACGGCCGCCGCCCCCGGCCAGCGGCGGGTGCGCCACCAGGTTCACCTCTTTGGCCAGGTAGCGGAGGGTCAGACAGCTCTCCCCCTGTGCGCCCACCGGCCGCGCCAGATGCTCGCCGGCCAGGAGCCAGTCTCCCTCCAGGTAGGCGAAGCCCTCCAGATGCTTGCCGGGGTCCCGATAGGTGAAGGGCCGGTCGGGCTCCACCGCGGGGTTGCCCAGGCGCCCGCGCTCATACCCAAGGTAGACCTCCGGGGTCACTCGATAGCAGACCGCGCCGGGCCGGTCGCTGTCACGCAGCGGCTCCACGAGGTCGGGCAGGACGACCTGAGGGAAGGCCTGCCGGAGCAGGATGTGGATCGCCTGCTCGGTCTCCCCATAGCCGCCCTCCCCGAAGTGGAAGTAGCGGAGGTAGCCCTCAGCGTCCACCAGATACCTGGCGGGCCAGTAGCGGTTGGCGTAGGCCTTCCAGATAGCGTAGTCGTTGTCCAGCACTACCGGATACTCGATGCCCCGCTCCTCCACGGCCCGCCGGACGTTGCCGGAGTCGCCGGCGAAGGAGAACTCGGGGGCGTGCACGCCGACGATGGTGAGCCCGAGGGGCGAGTATCGGCGGTGCCACTCCTTCAGGTAGGGGAAGGCACGGATGCAGTTGATGCAGGTGTAGTCCCAGAAATCGATGAGCACAGGGCGGCCCTTGAGGTCGGCCATCTTGAGCGGGCCGCCCTGAAGCCAGGTGACGGAAGCCGGAAACTCGGGGGCGCGGACAGGGCCGCGCTGCTCGGTCATCGCTACATCGCCTCTTCCGTGCTCCGCCCTGCCGCGTCCAGCCGCGCCTCCAGCCTGGCGAGGCGGTCGCGCAGCTCGCGGTTCTCCTCCGCCAGCTTGTCCAGGTCGGTGCGGAGCTTCTTGACCTCCTCGCCCTTGTCCTTCCCCTCGCGGATGCGGGCGGCGGCCTCGCGGGCGCGGCGGACCACCCGGCCGTCCAGGTCACGCTCGGCCAGGCGCTCCAGGTGGGGGACGGCCTTGTCGGCCTTGAGCTCCTGGAGGGCGGCCACGGCCGATAGCCGCACCCGCAGGTCCGGGTCGTCCAGCAGCTCGACCAGGCGGTCCAGCACCTGTTCGCGCTGCCCCGGCGAGGCCACCTCCCCCAGCGTCCCCAGGGCAGAGGCGGCGGCCTGGCGGGCCTGGGAGGGCTTGCCGTAGGCCGTCCACTCCACGGCCACGGGGATAGCCCGCTCTTCCTTCAGCTCGGCCATGCCCTCGAAGGCGCGCACGCGGATGACCTCGTTGTGGGAGTCCTTCTCCAGGGCCTTCACCAGCGCGTCGAGGGCGCGTGGTGACCTAGTCTTGCCCAGCGAGCGCGCCGCCTCCGCCTCCACGTAGTAGCTGGCATCGCCCTCCGAGAGCACCCGCTCGAGGGCCCCGGCAGCGGCTCCACCCCGGTGGGCAGGCGGCTCGTCGCGGAAATCGCCCAGGGCAGCCACCACCCCGCGCCGGGCCTTGGGATGCTCCACGCTCAGGCACTCGATGAGGGCGTGCATGGCCGCCTTCGACTTCATCTCGCCCAGGGCCTTAGCTGCCTCCGCCTGCACGCCCCAGAAGGGGTCCTGGAGCACGGCGGTCTTGAGGGCCCCCACAGCCTCGGGTGTACCCATCTTGGCCAGCTCCTTGGCCGCGTCGATGCGGCCCATGACGTCGTCATCGTGCTGGAGCTGGTGGAGGAGCAACTCCTTGGGCCGTTTGAACTCCAGGGTCTTGAGTAGCCAGCTGCCCGGGTCGAAGCGGACCATCTTCGGCTTCTCCGGCAGCGGGAAGTAGAAGCTCTGCTCCTTCTCCGAGAGCTGCACGCGGAAGGTCTGGTTTCCATCCCCGGTGGCGAAGGCGATGTCCACAGGCATGCGAAAGAGCGGCGTCTCGCCGTCGGTCTCCTGAGTCTGGTTGATGGTCAGCCTGGCCTGCTTGGCGGCGTCGTCCCACTCATAGGCCACCTTGAACTGGGGATGGCCGGCCTTGAACACCCACTGGTCGAAGAACCAGTCCAGGTTGCGGCCGGTGGCCTCCTCCACGGCCCGCTGGAGGTCAGGGGTGGTCACGTTGGTACCACGGTGCTTGGCGGCATAGTGACGGACGGCCTTCCAGAAGAGCTCCTCGCCCAGGACGAAGCGCATCATGTGGAGGACCCAGCCGCCCTTCTCGTAGGACTGGCGGTCGAAGAGGTCGATGGGCTCGCGATAGACGTTGGTAACGATGGGCCGTCGATAGCGGCGGGCGTCCTCCCGGAAGTAGGTCTGGGCGTCCTGGTAGAGGTGATAGCGGAACTCATCGATGCCCTCGTGGTGCTCCTTGTAGAGGGCCTCAAGGTAGGTGGCGAAGCCCTCGTTCAGCCAGGCGTGGGCCCAGTCGCGACAGGTCAGGAGGTCGCCGAACCACTGGTGGGCCAGCTCGTGCGCCACCAGGGAGTCAGCAGAGTAGTCCAGGTGGGCGCGCTCGTCGTGGAGGATGGTGTCGGTGAGGGTGGTGGCGCTGATGTTCTCCATGCCGCCGAAGATGAAGTCGGCCACGGTGACCTGGGCGTACTTAGCGTAGGGGTAGGGGATACCGATGCGCTCCGAGAAGAACCGAATCATGTCGGGGGTGTTGCCCAGGGCGCGGCGGCCGTCCTCCTCCCTCCCCTTGGGAACGAAGTACTGCACGGGCAGGCCATCGAGGCGCTCGGTGATCTGTGCGAACTCGCCCGCCACCACGCTGATGAGATAGGCCACGTGGGGCACCGACTGGTACCAGTGATAGGTGTGGGTACGCCCGTCGGGGCCGCGGGTGACCGCCATGAGCTCGCCGTTGGAGATGACGGTGTAGGGCTCGGCCACCGTGACCACGACCTCGCTGGTGGCCATCTCGTTGGGGAAGTCGTAGCAGGGGAACCAGTGGCGGGAGTCCTCGTCCTCGCCCTGGCTCCAGGCCTGGACAGGCCTGTCCGGGTAGCCCTCGTCGGGGGCGATGAAGTAGAGGCCACGCCGGGGGCCGGCCGAGTACTCGACCACTATGGTGAGGTCCTCGCCGGCCCTGCGGGCTCCGCCCAGGTCCAGGCGCAGGCGGCCGTCGCTGTGGTCGAAGGCCAGAGGCTCGCCGGAGCGCATGCGCACCGCGCCGATATCCATCTCCACGGCGTCGAACTCCACGTGGGTGAGGCCGTCATTGATGGGGGCAAGGGTGGTGTGGACCTCGCCGGATACACGCTTGCCCTCCAGGTCTAGCGTAATCTCCAGCTTGATGTGTCTAACGTCGATGGTGCGGTCGCGGGCGTAGTGAGGCCTGTCCCCGGGTAAGGGGAATGGGCGTCCATCCACCGCCCCCGAGGCCCACACGCGGCCGCAGCGCTGACCTATCTCCCACGACAGGCTCTCAGTCAATTCGCTTAACCTCCCCTCCCCGGCGTTATTGCGGGTGCTCCACCAGGTAGGCCCTGACCAGCTCGAGGGCGGCCTGGGCAGAGCGCGCCTTGTTCTCCTCGCGGTCCCCCTCCCAGCGGCACTGCCGAGCGAAGGTCTCACCCGAGCGGTCGGCCAGGGCCATGAACACCGTGCCCACGGGCTTCTCCGGTGTGCCCCCGCTGGGCCCGGCGACGCCGGTAACGCCCACGGCGAGGTCGGCGTCTAGGAGCCGACGCACGCCCCGGGCCATGGCCACCGCCACCGCCTCGCTCACCGCGCCTTCGCGGGTCAGGACGTCCTCATCGACGCCCAGGATGCCAGCCTTGGCCCGGTCGTGGTAGGCTACCACCCCACCCAGGAAGCAGGCGGAGCTGCCGGGCACGTTGGTGAGCCGGTGCCCGATGAGCCCGCCCGTGCACGACTCGGCCACGGCCAGGGTGAGGCCGCGCTTGGTCAGCGCCCGGATGACCTCATCGGCTGCGGCGCTCATCTACGTGCACTCCATCTAGGATCTTGGGAACCCCTCTGCCGCCTTGATGCTCTCGATCTGGCCGATGTGGTCGCCGTCGTGGACCCGCTGGAAGGCCACCCATCCCTTGCAGTTCAGCGGCCCGAAAAACGGGTGCGGGAACGTGACCGACAGGTCCGCCGATGGCGGCAACGAGTCCAAGAAGGCCAGGAGCCGCTGGCGCTCCTCCCGCAGCCGTTCGACGAGATCGCCGAGGGTAGCCGACTCATCAGGGTCCTGGCGCCCGGTTTCGCGCTGGGCTTGCGGTATCACCCCTGCCGCCAAGGAGGTGACAACCTCGATGACGTTCCTCTCGGCGGCGAGCACATGTCGTAGCACCTCTTTGACCGACCACTGGTCGGGTTGAGGCTTCCAGGAGGCCTGGGCCTCGGAGAGGTCCTCCAGCAGCCCTAGCAGCCGCGTCCTCTCCCGTTCGATCAAGGCTCGTAGATCGGCCGCCTCCTTCGTCGCCTGATGCACCAGGTAGGAGACAACACGCTCTCGCACATCGTCGCTGACCACGGGCAACTCCCTTCTAGATGCGTCAGGGCTAGGGTCTGCGACGCTCCAGCCGCTCCGTAGCCTCCCAAAAGCGCTCCCGGTGCTCGGGCGAGCCCCACAGCTCCAGGTTGGCCCTCACCTCCAACCGCACGGCCTCCTCGACCTCGGTGGCAGCGTCGATGACCGCCTTGGACCAGCGCACCGCCTCCGGCGAGTTCCGGGCGATGGACGCTGCCATCTCCCAGGCCACCCCCTCCAGCTCCGCCGCCGGCACCACCCGGTTCACCAGGCCGATCCGCTCGGCCTCCTCAGCGTCCACCGTCCGGGCGGTAAAGATGAGTTCCTTGGCCCTGGCCGCCCCCACGATGCGGGGAAGCTGGCTTCCACCCACCACCAGCCCGTAGACCGCCCCAGGAAAGCGGAAGCTGGCCTTAGGGGAGGCCAGACGGATGTCGCAGACGATGGCCAGGAAGGCCCCACCACCGAGGGCGTGGCCATTGACGGCGGCGATGATCGGCTTGCTGAAGTCCGCCACCCGGCGGATAGCCCGGGCCATGCCGTTGCCGGAGCCGCCGCCTTCCAGGGCTCCCAGCGACTCCGTCATGTCGGCGCCCGCGCTGAACGCCTTCCCGCTGCCGGTGAGGACCACGGCGCGGACCCCGTCATCCGCCTCGAGCTCGTCCAGCAGGGCGACGACGGCGCGAGACATCTCCCCGTTGAAGGCATTGTGCTTCCGCGGCCGGTTGAGCCGCAGGAGGGCCACGCCCTCGCGCCTCTCATGTCGGACGGTTGCAGGGGAAGTCACCACTATCTCCCTCCGGGGGTGTAGCGATCATAGCCCGTCGCCTCAAGCTGTCAACACGGGCCCCTTCAGGGGGTTTCGAACTTTATGTTGAGTATCTGGTTGGGCCGGGCCCGAAGCTCTACCCAGCCGTCCCTGACTGGTGCCTCGCCCAGGGGCTGCTCGTCCATGTTCACCATGGAAGCGCCAGCGTGGGGCTCCTTGAGGCGCATCCTTCCCCGCGCGGGGCGGCTTAAGATGTTGTACAGCCGGACGACGACGACGCTGCCGCCCTCCGCCCGCTTGAGGGCGGAGACAACGAAGGCCCTGGAACTCACCTCTAGCAGGGACGCCTGGGACGGCAGCAGGCCGCTGCCCTCGTGGTTCCAGCGGGCTCGCATGGGAACGGCAAAGCGATGAGCCTCGCGGTAGGCTTGCTCCCAGCCGCCCTCGTGCGGTACGAGCGCATACTCGAACATGTGCCGGCCGGGGCACTGGGCACCGGGCGTCGGCAGAGGCGGCCCGGCGATGTTCCGCCGGCAGGGAAGGGAAACCCGGCTGAGCCAGCCCACGCAGCGCAGCAGGGTCAGGGCCAGGGTCACCCCTTCTGGCCCCTGGAAGGCTTCGTACTCAGGCAGGCCCCGATTGGCCAGCAGCAGCCCGAAGCGCCCGTCGTTGACATCGACGAAGGCCTTCTGAGGGTACGTCCCCACCGGGTCCTCGACCCAGCCCTGGTCCGCCTCGGGCAGGGCGATGGGCCTGGTGACCACGCCGAAGTGTTGCTCGGCATGGGTGACATCGCTGTGCACGCCGGAGGGATAGCGGACCCGCAACCGATGATCCTGGGCGCGGTTCTCCACCTCCGTCCGGATGTCGATGCGGGGGACGCCCGGATACAGGCTCACGCGGGTGATGATGGGACAGTCCACACGCTCGTCCGAGCGGGCATCCTGCCCGGGCGACAGTCGGGCGGGCAGGGAATACCTCACGGAGATCTCCAGGGTGCAGCGAGCGGGCCCGCGCTCCAACACGCGGACGACAGGTGGCGCCGCCGGTCGCTCCACCAGTTCGTCTCGCTGCGGCGGGCAGTGGTTGTATTCATCTCCCGCGTCGCCCCCATCTACAAAGCGGTGGAGCCCTTCGAGAACGCGGCCGGTGCGCTTGTCCTGCACCTCGAGGGTGCCGTCCGCGGGGTTGACGGTGACCGCGAAGAACTCGTTCTCGATGCGGCGGTCGCCGCCCAGCAAGCCCTCCTCGGGGCGCGAGAGTCGGCTGTACTCCAGCCGGAAGGTCTTGTAGCCGAAGCCGGGCACGTCGGCGGCCATGAAGCCGACGGGCACCCGGTCTTCCCCAAGCCCTTCGTACAGGCCGGTCAGCCAACCAGGGAGGTCTGTCAGGGCGGGCTCCAGCATCTGGCAGGGCACGCGATGACCCGAGGAATCGACCATGGCCACCGGCTCGCCGTCCTCACGCCGGGGCACCACCGCCGTGGCGAAGTCGGTGCGCGGGCCAGCCACGGGGTTGAACACCACCACGCCGCGACCCTCGCCATCCGGGGTGAGGCTGGAGATGCGGCGCAAAGCCTGGCGGGTTATCTCCTTGCCGATCTCCTCGCACCAGTCGAAGCGGGTACGCATCTGTTCGTGGACGGGGTCCACGCTGCACCCGCAGATGGAATCGTGGGGGTGATTCTCGAGCAGGTGGCGCCAGGCCCGGTCGAGCAGGCCGGCGGTGGAAGCCTCATGGGAGGGGTAGGGGCTGCGAGGGCCGGCAGGCAGCGGGGGCTCCTGCCACGCCCCGCCGACCCGCTTTCGCAGCAACGCCGCCCACACTGAGAACGGCTCCGCCCAGCGCGTCAGCAGTTCCTCGCACTGCTGGTTGCGCTGCTTGATCCACATACGCGTGGAGAGGACACCCGGCAGCACAGGAGCGCGCTGGCCGCTGCGGAACTCGCCCTGGTGGCGGGGCCACGATGCCTCCTCCTCGCGCAGGGCGGAGAAGAGCATGGGAAGGGTGCCGTGCACCAGCTCGGCGTCGTCCAGGGAGGCGTTGGCGGCAGCGATGATCTGGGGCAGCTCGGGCTGAGCCGAGGTGTGGTCGAAGCCGTTCATCAAGAGCAGGAGGCGAGTGGTGGCCCATGGCTCGAGCGCATGGCGGATGGAGCGCAGCCGCCCGGTCAGCTCCTCCCGATCCAGGGGCAGGCCATTGGCGATGGCGTAGCCGTCGGGCATGTAGACGGTCAGCACCTCGCTGCCGTCAGGGGCGCGCCAGAAGAACTCAGTGGTGGACACCGACGCGTCGGTGCCGCGATAGAAGAGAGCGTCCTGAATGCCGAAGCCCTGGAGGATAGCAGGCAGATGGGCGATATGGCCGAAGGGGTCGGGCACGTACCCCGCCTTCATGACCGCGCCGAACTGTCGGGCTACCCGGTGGCCCAGCAGCAGGTTGCGAATCAGGGCCTCGCCGCCGGGCAGGAACTCGTCGGGTTGGGCGTACCAGGGGCCGATGAGCAGCCGCCCCGCCCGGACGTGCCGCTCGATGTCGGCGCGGCGGTCCGGCCGCACCTCCAGGTAGTCCTCGAGGGCGATGGTCTGGCCGTCCAGCATGAAGTGCTTGTAACCGGGGTCGCAGTCCAGCAGGTCCAGGAGCTGGTCCATCAGCCCCACCAGCCGCACCCGAAAGGCCTGGAAGGGCAGGTACCACTCGCGGTCCCAGTGAGTGTGAGAGACGACAATGAGCTGCCATTTGCCTTGGACCTGCACGGCTACTTCACCGCCAGGTAGATGGGGTTGGTCATGGCATGGACTACCTCGCCTCGCTCGGGACGGCCACGGAGGCCCCTGACCTCGGCACGGACATAGGTGGGGGCGTCAGCTCGCACCTCGAACTCCTGGGTGACCTCCTCCTGCGGTGCTTCGACCTCACGCCCGGGCTTACCGCCCACCAGCAGCCGCAGCCTCTTGCCCGCGGGCCCTCGGTAGCGCAGCCGGAAGCGCACCGTGGCTCCTTCGGCCACGTAGACCACGTCGCCCATCATGGACTCGAAGCGGCCGTCGCCGGCGGGGTCGGCGGTGAGCTCCAGAAAGGGCCCCCTGGGGTCCTCGGAGATGAAGACGTGTCCCTGCTCGATGGCCGCCAGCACCGCCTCCTCATTCAGCGACTCGGGGGCGAAGACCCAGGTGGTCGGCTCGCCCAGGCCCCAGGGCTGGGCCTCATGCGCCGGAGGGACGGAGTGGGTGTCGCTGCCGCCCACGGCGACGATGCGCTCGCCACGCGCCAGGTGCTGCTCCCAAAGCTCCAGCGACTCCCGGTTGAGCAGGCGCCAGGGTGCCTGCCAGACCTCCATGCAGCGATAGCCGGTCGCCTCCGTGAACTCCCAGGGGTTGGCGAAGTCGGGCTTGCCCTTGGGGTGGTTGATGCAGAAGAGCCTGCCCTGGCTGTGCACGAACTCCATGACCCGCCGCACCGCCTCGCTGTCCTCACAGCGAAAGTCCACCCATTCGCGCAGGCCCCAGACGTTGGCGTGGCCCCAGTAGCTGGTCCACTCCTGACCGGGGAGGAGGACGAGACCCAGGTCGCCGAGAGAGGCTATCTCCTGGTGGTGGCTGACGGTGTTGTGGTCGGTGATGGCCAGGAACTCCAGGCCGCGCTGCCTGGCCCCGGCGACCAGCTCCGGGATGGTGTTGTAGCCGTCGCTGTGGACGGTATGGGTATGGAGGTCGCCGCGATACCAGCGGCCGGGGCCGGAGGAGGGCGCGCCACCCCGGGCGGGCCGCGGGCCCAGGGGTATGGCGGCCGCCTCGATCTCGGCGTCCTTCAGGGCCACGTCGAGGTCCACGTTCACCCAGTAGCGGCAACTGGGTGTGACTACGAGCTGCCGGCTCAGCATGAGGTGCCACTGGCCGGGCTGGAGGGGGCCGGGCAGGTAGCCGGGGGTGGCCTCAGTGGGGGTAATGAAGAAGCTGGAACGGGCGGTGCCGCTCCAGCCCCGGAAGCCCCTGGTGAGCAGGTCGATGCCCCGGGTATCGAAGATGCCGATGTCAATGTTGTTGGCGGGGCCCTCGCCGCCGTCCTCGGTCCCCTTCTCGTAGTGGTAGCTGACCTCGATGCGGGTGGTGCGCGGCGGCACCTCGAAGGGTAGGTAAAGGTAGGCGCCCCGCTGCTTGTCCCCCTGGGCGATACGGCCTTGGAAAGAGAGCTTCTGCCTCACGTCTCCGAGTCTAGCGCTGCCAGGCCTAACGGGGAACACCTGGGGTCAGCGGTGCTGGTGCGGGTGGCTGGTCTGAGGGGCGCTGGCGGACGGCGTTTTGATTGACCGTCTGTTTGTGAAAAAAGATCGGGTTGCAGGTTCAGAAAGAGGGCGATCTGGTTGATTGATGTCGGGCGGGCCGGGTCATTCCTGGATGGAGACCCTTCGCTTCGCTCAGGGTGACAGGGCAGAAGGGTCCATCAACAGGCTCTTCGGTCCGCAGGGCGATTATAGAACATGGGTTCGGGGGAGTCAAGAGGGGCACGGCGTTATAGAGGCTGGGAGATTAGGGCTCGGGCTGGCGGAGCACCCTGGCCAGGAGGCGCGGGATGTGGGCGGAGGAGAGAAAATATAGGATGCTTGACGTCTGCGTCTTGACAACTCGCGCTGGAGGGTGTAGCCTCCGTTTGCCCCGCCAGAGTCCTCGCCGCTGGAGCTATCGCGATATGTTGCGCGGGAATCGCGCTGGAAGTTTTATTGTCACGGGCCTGGTGCTGGCTGGTGCCATGCTGCTGGGTGGTGTTACCCTCTTCCGCGCCCAGGCATCGCCCGCCACGTTTACCGTCGACTCGACCGGTGACGGCGGGGACAGCAATACGGCCGACGGCATCTGCGATGACGGGTCGGGGAGCTGCACCCTGCGGGCCGCCATAGAGCAGGCGAACGCCAACGCGGGCACGGACACCATCGAATTCGACATCCCCGGCGCGGGCCCTCACACCATCAGCCCCGGCAGCGCCCTTCCCACCATCACCGACCCGGTGACTATAGACGGGACCAGCGAGCCGGACTTCGCCGGTACGCCCGTCATCGAGCTGGACGGGAGCGGCGCGTTCGGAACCGACGGGCTGAATATCACCGCCGGGAGCAGCACGGTCAAGGGGCTGGTCATCAACAGCTTCGGCGGTGCTGGGATTGCGCTGTCGACCAACGGCGGCAACACGATCGAGGGCAACTACATCGGCACCGATGTCACCGGCACCGCGGCACTCGGCAACGAGCGGGGCGTGGCCATCGAGGAGTCGTCCAACAACACGATAGGGGGGACGACGCCCGCGGCCCGGAACATCATCTCCGGCAACGAAATGAAAGGTGTTTTGATATCCTTCGGCTTCGGCATTTTGCCATCCGGCGGGAACCAGGTGCAGGGCAACTACATTGGCACCGATGTCACCGGCACTTCGGCCCTCGCCAACGGCGATGGCGTGTACATCAGTGGTGCGTCCGACAACACAATCGGGGGCACGGTCTCCGGGGCGGGCAACGTCATCTCGGGCAACGGGAGGAGCGGCGTCTACATCTTCGGCAGCAACGCGACGGGGAACCAAGTGCGCGGCAACTACATCGGCAGCGACAAGAACGGCACCGCCGACCTGGGCAACTCGTACTACGGCGTGGTCATCGGCTTCGCGGTCAGCAACACCATCGGGGGGACGGCGGCGGGGGCGGGCAACGTCATATCCGGCAACGACCAGTACGGTGTCGTAATCACAAGCAGCGAGGCGACGGGGAACCACGTCCAGGGCAACTACATCGGCACCGACAAGAACGGCACCGCCGCCCTGGGCAACTCCATCGGTGGCGTGCACATCAACGGCCCTTCCAACAATACGATCGGGGGGACAACCGCCGGAGCGCGCAATGTCATCTCGGGCAACGGCTCAAGCGGCCTCTCCATCTACGGCAGCACGGCGACGGGCAACGTGGTGGAGGGCAACTACATCGGCACCGACAAGACCGGCACCGCAGACCTGGGCAACTCTAGCTGGGGCGTGTACATCGACCTCGGGGCCAGCAACAACACCATTGGCGGGACGACTGCTGGAGCAGGCAATGTCATCTCCGGCAACGATCAGAGCGGCGTCTTCATCCACGGCACCACGGCGACGGGCAACGTGGTGGAGGGCAATTACATCGGCACCGACAAGACCGGCACGGCCGACCTGGGTAACGTCAAGGATGGTGTGAACCTCTACGAGGTGCCCGGCAACACCGTTGGGGGGACGGCCGCCGGAGCGCGCAATGTCATCTCGGGCAACAACCGTAACGGGGTCCTCATCCACGGCAGCACGGCGACGGGCAACGTGGTGGAGGGCAACTACATCGGGACCGACGCCACCGGCACCGCAGACCTGTGCAACACGGGCTATGGCGTGCTAATTGAGGATGCGCCTGGCAACACCATTGGAGGGACAGCGGTCGGGGCGGGCAATGTCATCTCGGGCCAAGCCCCATTGACCACTAGCAACGGCTACGGCGTCGGAATCATCTGGCCAGGGGCGACGGACAACGTGGTGGAGGGCAATTACATCGGCACCGACAAGACCGGCACCGCCGACCTGGGCAACCAACGCGCGGGCGTGATCATCCACCTCGGGGCCAGCAACAACACCATTGGCGGGACGACTGCTGGAGCAGTCAATATCATCGCCTTCAACGGCGCCGATGGGGTGTTAGTCAAGGACGACAGCCGCAACAACTTCATCGGCCGCAACTCGATCCACTCCAACACAGGCCTGGGGATCGATCTGTGGCACCCTCCTGGGGTGACAACGAACGATACGGGGGACGGCGACTCGGGCGGCAACAACCTGCAGAACTTCCCCGTGCTGATCTCCGCCAACCAAGGCAGCACCGAGATCGAGGGCAGCCTCAACAGCACGGCGAACACCCAGTTCACCCTCGAGTTCTTCTACAACACCGCCTGCGATCCGTCCAACCACGGCGAGGGCGAGACCTTCCTCGGCTCGACCACGGTGATGACCGACGACACCGGCAACGTGAGCTTCGCGGTCAGCTTCCCGACGACCATCCCCGTGGGCCACTTCATTACCTCGACAGCGACCGACCCGAGCAACAACACGTCGGAGTTCTCCCAGTGCATCGAGGTGCCACCGCCCGCTACTGCAACTCCCACCCCTAGCCACACCCCCACGGCTACCAGCACCCCGACGGACACGCCCGTCCCGACGGCCACGCCCACAGCTACGAGGACGCCTACAGCCACAGCCACGCCTACGGCCACCCGCACGCCTACGCCGACGGCGATGGCTAGCGCCACGCCGACGCCTACGCCCACTGACACACCTACGCCTACAGCCACGGCCACCGACACGCCGACTCCTACGGACACGCCAACGGCGACGGCTACAGTAGTAGGGACAGCCACTATTACGCCCACCCCGGGCGGCCCGCCGCCCACCGTGCGGATGGAGAAGGACCTCGACGAGGACGCCACGGCGATCGTGGACACCAGCAACCTCTTCCTGGAGATTGACCCGAGCTCGGGCGAGCTGGAGTGCCTGACGATCTACGAGCTGGTGTCCAACGCGGGGAACGACCCTGACGGCATCGGCGCCTACGAGTTCCAGCTCAAGTTCGACCACAAGATCTTCGACATCGAGATCGTGGACTCGAGCTGGCTGAGCAACGGCGGGACTCGGACGGTCAACTGCACGATGACCATCGTCAGCGAGAACGACATCCGCTGGGGTTGTGTCTCGTCAGGTCCGACCCCGGGCCAGACCAGCGACGGTGTTGCGGCAATCATCACGGTTTGCCCCGAGCCTGACCTGGTCAACCGGCTGACCCCGGGCCAGGAGAACGGCGTGGTGCGCACGCTGCTGGACGAGAACTGCGAGCTCGCCGACGTCCTCGGCGACCCGCTACCGGGCACTCTGCCCGGAGGGCTGACGGAGGTCTGTGGAGACGCGACGGTCACCGTGCGCATCCTCGAGGCCGACCTTAACCTCGACTGCGCCGTTGACGTGCTGGACGAGCAGGCCATCGCCTTCCGCTACGGGGCGTTCTTCGGCAACCTGCTGTACGACCCGTGGTATGACCTGCAGCCCGCCCTGAAGGACTTTGACATCGACATCAAGGACCTCCAGAAGGTCTTCGGTCGCGACGGCAGCACCTGCCAGTCGCCCATCCCAGAGCAGCCTCCGCTGCCACCACAGCCGTAGACAGGCGCAGGACAAGGCGAAGAAGGAAGGGGCCAAGCGCCTCCTTCCTTTCGCGAGTGAGGGGTGAGGATCTACTGCGCGCTGGGGCCGCGAGCGGCCCGCTCCATGGCGCGGCCCAGGCGGAGGACGGCCTCTGCCATCTCGGCTTCCGCCACGAAGCTGTAGGCCAGCCGGATGTAGCGGGCGCCTGAGCCGTCCGGGAAGAAGGTCCGGCCGCCTACGTAGGCCACCCCCTCCTGAGCGGCCGCCTCCGCCAGGATGGCCGGGTCCACCCCTTCGGACAGCTCCAGCCAGAGGAAGAAGCCGCCCCGGGGCACATCCCAGCGAGCGAAGCGACTGCACCGTTCGTCCAGGGCGGCCAGCATGACGTCGCGCTTGCGCCGGTAGATCCCGACGACTTCCTTGACGTGCTCGGCGAGCAGGCCGGAGGCGGCGTATTCCGTCACCACCCGTTGGGGCCAGGGGCTGCTCCCCATGTCGAAGCGCATGCGCAGCAGGGCATCGATGATGGGCTGGTCGGCCATCACCCAGCCCAGGCGAAGCCCCGTGGCGAGGGTCTTGCTGAAGGTGCCGATCCTGACCGCCCCCTGGCCGCCCGCCAGGGCGAAGAACGAGGGTAGCGCTTCCCCCTCGAAGCGGATGTCGCCGTAGGCGTCGTCCTCCACGATGAGCACGTCATGACGGCGACAGAGCTCCACCACCTCCCGGCGCCGCTCCAGGCTCATGGTCACGCCCGACGGATTCTGGAAGTTCGTCATCGTGTACAGCAGCTTGGGACGGCGGCCCTCCCGCCGAAGCTGCTCCAGGCACTTTTCCAAGGCTTCCGGCGCCAGGCCGTCCGCATCTCCGATGGGCACGCCAAGCACCTCAGCGTGGCAGGAGCGCATGGCACGCATGGCCCCAGGATAGGTGGGCGCCTCCACGATGGCCACGTCGCCGGGGTCAAGGAAGGTGTCGCAGAGGTTGGCCAGGGCACCGGCGGCGCCGTTGGTGATGGTGAAGTGCTCGGGGCCCAGGGAGAGCCCCTCGCGGCGATGGGCATCGGCAGCGAGCCACTCGCGCAGGCCGAGGAAGCCCTGGGGCCCGCCGTAGCGCAGGGCCTCGGGCCCCTCGCGGCGGAGCACCCGCTCGGAGACCGCCACCAGGTCGTCGATGGGTAGAGAGGCGGGGTCGGGCACGCCGCCGGCGAGCATGATAGGCGGTACCGGCGGCGGCTCCTGGCGCACCCCCGCGCCCCAGTAGGCGCCGGCCACGGCGTGCACCCGCCGCGACAGCTTCGCCTCGAGCTGCTCGGCCTCCCAGTTGCCGCCGACTGCCCTGGGTGTCTTCTCGGCCACGCCTCTACGTCCCTCGCTGCGCTCGGCTACCGGCTGATTATAGGGTGGCGCCACAGAGGTTGTCGAACACGCCGTCGATGGGCGGCCGGGGGCGCGATGCTGAATGTTGATGCCAGCTTGACATCGGTCTGTTGAGTTCCTAGACTTGATAGTAGAACAGAATATGGATGCGGGAGCTGGGGGAGCCCGGCTGAGAGGGTGGCCAGTCCGCCGCCGACCGCCCGAACCTGATCTGGGTAATGCCAGCGAAGGAATCGTCTGGAGTGACGCCGCCGGCAGCCCGGCGGCGTTCTGGTTTGAGATGACTCAGGATCGACGCGTGTTCACTGCCATGACCATCGCTGGCTCTGACTCGGGAGGAGGAGCGGGCATCCAGGCCGATCTCAAGACGTTCGCTGCTCTGGGGGTGTACGGCACCTCCGCCATCACCGCCATCACCGCCCAGAACACGCAGCGGGTTACGCAGGTGCTGGAGCTGCCGCCGGAGCTGGTGGCCGCCCAGATCGATGCCATCGTCAGCGACATCGGCGCCGACGCGGTGAAGACGGGCATGCTGGCCAGCTCGGCCATCATCGAGGTGGTAGCGTCCAAGATATCTGAGCACAGGCTGGGCAATCTGGTGGTGGACCCGGTGATGGTGGCCAAGAGTGGGGATCCCCTTCTCCAGCAGGAGGCGGTGGCGGCCCTCAAGGAGAGGCTGCTGCCCCTGGCCCTAGTGCTGACCCCCAACATCCCCGAGGCCGAGGTGCTGGTGGGCCGCAGGCTGGAGAGCTGGGAGGACATCCGGGCCGCCGCCCGCGAGATCGTGGGCATGGGCGCGAGGAACGTGGTGATGAAGGGCGGCCATCGGGAGGGCCCGGCCGTGGACCTTCTCTACGACGGCCAGGAATTCCACGAGTTCACGGCTCCCCGGGTGGACACGACAAGCACCCACGGGACGGGCTGCACCTTCGCCTCGGCCATCGCCGCCGGGCTGGCGAAGGGTTCCGACGTGCGACAGGCGGTAGCCCTGGCCAAGGCCTTCGTCACCAAGGCGCTCCAGTCGGCCTATCCCCTGGGGCAGGGCCACGGGCCGGTGCACCATTTCTTTCGATTCTGGCAGCCAGTGTAGCGAGGAGGCCGAGATGGGAACTCGAACTACAATGTCCGGTCCCGCCAACACGCAGATGTACCACGCCCGCCGGGGCGCCGTCACCCCGGCGATGGAGCGCGTAGCGGAGCGCGAGGGGCTCGAGCCGGAGGAGGTGCGCCGCGAGGTAGCCGAGGGGCACCTGGTCATCCCCGCCAACGTCAATCACGCCGACCTGGACCCCATGGGCATCGGTACCGCGGCCACTGTCAAGATTAACGCCAACATCGGCAACTCAGCGGTGGGCTCCGATATCGACGAGGAGCTGAAGAAGCTGCACCTGTCGGTTCACTTCGGCGCGGACACGGTCATGGACCTGAGCACCGGCGGCGACATCGACGCTATCCGCCGGGCCATCATCGAGGCCAGCCCCGTGCCCGTGGGCACGGTGCCCATCTATCAGTCGGTGACAGAGGTCGAGCAGGTGGAGGACCTCACCGCTGAGGACCTGCTGGAGATGATTGAGCTTCAGGCCCGCCAGGGGGTGGACTTCATGACGGTGCACTGCGGCATCCTGAGAGAGCACCTGCCCCTGGCGCTGCGGCGGGTGACCGGCATCGTCAGCCGGGGGGGCGGCCTGCTGGCCCAGTGGATGACGGCGCACCAGCGCCAGAACCCGCTCTACGAGCGTTTCGACGACCTCTGCGACATCGCCCGCCGGTATGACGTCACCCTCAGCCTGGGCGACGGCCTCCGCCCGGGCTGCCTGGCCGACGCCAGCGACCAGGCCCAGTTCGCCGAGCTCGAAGCGCTGGGCGAGCTCACCCGCCGCGCCTGGGAGCGCGACGTGCAGGTGATGATCGAGGGGCCGGGCCACATCCCCTTCGACCAGATCGAGATGAACGTGCGCCGTCAGCAGGAGCTGTGCCACGGCGCCCCCTTCTACGTGCTGGGGCCCATCGTCACGGATATCGCCCCCGGCTACGACCACATCACCTCGGCCATCGGCGCCACCATGGCCGCCTATGCCGGGGCCAGCTACCTCTGCTACGTGACCCCTCGGGAGCACCTGGGCCTGCCCGACCTGGGCGACGTGAAGCAGGGGGTCATCGCCTACAAGATCGCCGCCCACGCCGCAGACGTGGCCCGGGGCCGCAAGGGCGCCCGCGACCGCGACGACGAGATGTCGCGGGCCCGCTTCGCCTTCGACTGGGAGAAGCAGTTCGCCCTGTCGCTGGACCCGGAGTTTGCCCGCTGCCTCCACGACGAGAGCTTGCCCGGCGACCACTTCAAGACGGCGGAGTTCTGCTCGATGTGCGGGCCGAAGTTCTGTCCCATGCGCATGACCAAGGAGCTGGCGAAGCTGGGTAGCCTGGAGGCGCCAACGTCGGAGCAGCAAGGAGGGGAGGGGGCTTCCTCTTCGTGATGGCTGATATGGTTCCTGGCGAGCGGGGCTCCACATGCTCTTGAGACTACGGGGCTGGTGGACGAATAGCTGGCGGCGCCCCGGGCTGGCGCGCTGGCTGTACCTGGTAATAGCCCTGGGCTTCGCGGGGGTGGCCGTGGTCGCGGGAGTGGTCGGAGATGTGGCCGTGGGCATCGTGGCGGGGGTCTTCGCCCTGCTCACCGCTGGCCTGGCGCTTGTGGTGCCCCGGCTGGCCGAGGCGACCCAGAGGAATACCGACTAGCGACGGAGTTGAGCGATGGCAGATGAACTAGTGATCGCGGGCAAGCGGTTCAAGTCGCGGCTCATGCTGGGCACGGGCAAGTACCGGACGCCCGAGGAGATGCTGGCCTCGCTGGAGGCCTCGGGGGCAGAGATAGTGACCGTGGCCATCCGCCGCCTGGACCTCGACGACCCCACCAAGAAGACCCTCCTGGACTACGTGGACTGGAGCAAGTATACGATCCTTCCCAACACCGCGGGCTGCCAGACGGTGGAGGAGGCCCTGATGACGGCCCGCCTGGGCCGCGAGGTCACCGGCTCCGACTGGGTGAAGCTGGAGGTAATTCCCGATCCGAAGTACCTCCTGCCCGACCCCATAGGAACTCTCGAAGCGGCGCGCATCCTCCTCGACGAGGGTTTCACCGTGCTGCCCTACATCCACGCCGACCCCATCCTGGCCCGCAGGCTGGAGGAGATCGGCTGCGCTACGGTGATGCCGCTGGGCTCGGCCATCGGCTCCGGCCAGGGCATCCTCACCCTCGACGAGATCAAGATCATCATCGAGAACGCGCACGTGCCGGTGGTGGTGGACGCGGGGCTGGGGGCGCCCTCGGATGCCGCCCTGGCCATGGAGGTCGGCGCGGACGCTGTGCTGATGAACACGGCGGTGGCGCTGGCCCAGGACCCGCCCCTCATGGCCGAGGCCATCCGGCAGGGCGTGGAGGCGGGTCGCAAGGCCTTCCTGGCCGGTCGCATCCCCAGGAAGGCCTACGCCTCTGCCAGCAGCCCTCTGGAGGGCGTGGTGCGATGAGCAAGGCCGGCGAAGGGCGCGGCCTGCGGCTGCCCTGCCTCTCGCTGGTGACGGACCGCAGCCGCTGCCGGGGCCGACCTCTCGAAGAGATCGTGGCCCTGGCGATAGAGGGCGGCGTGAGCCTGGTACAGCTCCGGGAGAAGGACGTGGCGGGCGGCGAGCTGTACGACCTGGCCCTGGCCCTTCGCGCGGTGGTGCACGGCCGGGGGATGCTGTTCGTGAACGAGCGTCTGGACGTGGCCCAGGCCTGCGGCTCCGACGGCATCCACCTGCCGGAGCGGGGTCTGCCTATCAGGATCGTGCGGGAGCTGGCCGGCGAGAGCCTGCTGGTGGGCCGCTCCGTGCACAGCGTAGAGGCGGCGGTGCGGGCCCAGCGCGAGGGCGCCGACTTCGTCCAGGTGGGCACGGTGTTCGCTACCCGCTCCAAGCCCGGCGCGGAGCCGGCCGGCCTGGAGATCGTCCAGGGCGTCCGCGAGGCCGTGTCTATCCCGGTGCTGGCTATCGGCGGCATCGACGCCACGAACGCATCGAAGGTGATGGGCGCGGGCGCCGACGGGGTCGCGGTCATCTCGGCCATCATGGACGCCGAGGACCCGCAGGCGGCCGCTCGCAAGCTGTGGGAGGCGGTGAGCGAGGCCTGAGTAGGTCCGCCCACGGGGGCCGAGGAGATGAGCATCGAACTGACCGTCAACGGCAAGAAGCGGAAGCTGGACGGGGAGGCTGACCTGCCCACCTTCCTGAAATCGCTGGACGTCGATGTCCGGCTCATCGCTGTGGCCCATAACGGCGAGGTTGTCCCCCGCGACCAGTACGGAGGCATCCGCCTGCGGGACGGCGACCGGCTGGAGATCGTGCGCATGGTGGGCGGGGGGTAGGCCCGAACCATTGAGCCATAGAACCCTGGAACCAGGATGCAGGGGCTCGGCTTCAAGGTTCCAAGGTTCCAGGGTTTGTGGGGCTCTGCTAGCAATCAGAATTGGCAGCCAGAGAAAGCTCTGAAGTGGTTATTGTGGGCGGAGGCGCCATCGGTTGCGCCATCGCCTACTACTTGTCCAGGGCCGGGGTGCGGGCCACGGTCCTCGACCGCGGTCGGGTGGGGATGGGGGCGTCCAACACAGCAGCGGGGATGCTGGCGCCCCTCTCGGAGGCCCACGGCGTTGGCCCCATGCTCGACCTGGGCCTGAGCAGCCTGCGCATGTTCCCCACGCTGGTCCAGGAGCTTCAGGAAGCCACCGGCATCGATCTGGAGTACCGCGTGACGGGCATCCTGCGGGTGGCCTTCACCGACGAGGAGGCGCAAGAGCTCCGGAAACGGCTGGAGTGGCAGCAGCCTTTGGGTCTCCCTCTGGAATGGCTCGATGAGACCATGCTGTGGGAGGTGGAGCCCCGGCTTTCGCCCCGCGTCGTAGGCGGGGTCTTCTCCGAGGAGGAGGGTCAGGTGAGCAATCAGAACCTGACCCTGGCCTTCGCCCGGGCGGCAGCCGCCCGCGGGGCCATCCTGCGGGAGCGGACGCCGGTCACCAGCCTGATCATGAGCGATGGTCGAGCTACGGCCGTGCGTACCCCTCAGGGGAGGGTGGCCGCCGGATGCGTGGTGCTGGCGGCGGGCGCCTGGACCGGCCGGCTGGCCCGCCGCCTGGGGCTGGATGTGCCGGTGCGGCCCGTGCGGGGCCAGATGCTGGCCCTGGGGGGCATGGTGACCCCCATCCACACCATCGTCTGGGGGCCTCGCGGCTATCTGGTGCCGCGAGCCAACGGCCTGGTGTTCGCCGGAGCCACTGTGGAGGAGGTGGGCTTTCGGCCCCGGACGACCGTGCGGGGCCTGCGAGAGGTGCGTCGGGCGGCGATAGAGATGGTGCCGCAGCTCGCGCAGGCGCAGGCCCAGTTCACCTGGGCCGGGCTGCGACCGGGCTCGGCGGACGAGCTGCCCATCCTGGGGCCGCTGCCCGGTCTGGAGAACGTGATCGTGGCGAGCGGGCACTACCGCAGCGGTATCCTGCTGTCCCCGATCACCGGCCATCTCATCGCTCGGGCCATCATCGAGGGCCGAGTCAGCGAGGCCCTGGCCCCCTTCAGCCCCGCGCGATTCTGCTAGCCTGACTTTCTCTTGGCCTCTATGCGCTCGACCAGCCTGCGGGTGGCCTCCCGGGGGTCTTCTGCGCTGCACACCGCGCTGATGACGGCGACGGCGTCCGCACCCGCCTCCAGCACGCGGTCGATGTTCCCCTCGTGGATGCCGCCGATGGCCACGACGGGCACTCCGACGGCGACCTTGACCTCGGCGAGGCGCTCCGGGCTGGCCGGCCGCGTCATCTCCTTGGAGGCTGTGGGGAAGATGCTGCCCACGGCCACGTAGCCGGCCCCGTGCTCCTGGGCGCGGCGCGCTTCGTCGACGTTGTTGGCGGAGACGCCGATGACGCTGCCCTCAGGAAGGATGTCTCGTACTGCCTCTGGAGGCAGGTCCTTCTGGCCCAGGTGGACACCGTCGGCCCCGGCGGCGACGGCGAGGTCGGCGTGGTCGTTAACGATGAGGAGGGCGCCATGGCGGGCGCACAGCTCGCGGACGGCCCGGACGTCGGGAAGCTGCTCCCCCTTGTCGCGGCGTTTGTCGCGCCACTGGAGCATGGAGGCGCCGCCCTCCAGGGCCAGCCGAGCCACCTCTACAGCGTCGCGGCCGCGGCTGGCCTCGGGATCGATGATTACGTAGAGACCTTGGACTCTCGCGCTCACGGGAGTATTGTACGCCACGCACCCAGCGAGCGGCGACCCGCGCTCGACGGGGCCGCTTCGTCAGGCCGAGACCGGGGGGCGACGGTCGGCCCAGGGACGGGCCTGTTCGAGCTGGGCACCCAGGCGGAAGAGAGTAGCCTCGTCGCCGAAGCGGCCGATGAAGTGGCTGCCCACGGGGAGGCCATCAGCGTTCCAGTAGAGGGGCACCGACATGGCCGGCTGGCCGGTGACGTTGCAGATCGGTGTGAAGGGCACGAACGCCCACGCTCGGGAGAACCCCTGGAGGGGGTTCTCGGGGGGAGAGTCAAAGGTGCCGAGGGCAACGGGGGGCTCGCCGAGGGTGGGCGTGAGCCATATGTCATAGTCGACGAAGAAGCGGGCAACGGTACGGGAGATCATTTGCAGCACCGCTACCGCCATGAGGTAGGACGAAGCGGTGTGGCTGCGGCCCGCCTGGGCGAGGGCCCACGTGAGGGGTTCGAACAGGTCTTCTGTGGCGGTGCGGCCGATTGTAAAGGCCATGCCGTCTATGGTGAAGGCGCACCCTGCCGACCAGACGGTGGTGAAGGTCTGTGTCACCGCCTGACCGTCGATGGCCGGGGCAGCCTCCACGACCTCGTGGCCCAGATCAGCGCAGAGGGCCACGGCGTCCTCTACGGCAGCCACACAGTCGGCGTGCACTTGGACGTCCGGGGCAGCCTGCGTGCTGAAGGCGATGCGAAGTCGTCCGGGGTCGGCGCCCACCTCCTGGAGGAAGGGGCGCTCAGGCGGCGGTGCCCAATAGGGATCGCCCAGATCGGGCCCAGATGTGGCATCGAGAAGGGCGGCGCTGTCCCGCACCGAGCGGGTGACGGCGTGCTCGGCCACCAGGCCGCTGAATATGTCGCCCAAGTCAGGGCCCAGCGGGTTGCGCCCGCGGGTGGGCTTGAGGCCGAAGAGCCCGCAGCAGGAGGCGGGGATGCGGATCGAGCCACCACCGTCGTTGCCGTGGGCCATGGGGACGATGCCTGCGGCTACGGCCGCTGCCGAGCCGCCGCTGGAGCCGCCCGGGGTGCGGCCGGTGTCCCAGGGATTGCGAGTTGGGCCGAAGAGGAGAGGCTCAGTGGTGGGGAGGAGGCCGAACTCCGGCGTGTTGGTCTTTCCAACGACGATGAGGCCGGCACGCTTGAGCCGGGCCACTAGCTCACTGTCGTGGTCCGCTACGTTGTCACGCAGAAAGGCCGAGCCCTCAGTGAGACGAACCCCCGCGTAGGATGCCAGCAGGTCCTTGAGGAGGAACGGGACGCCGGCGAAGGGGCCGTCGGGGAGGGGGCCGGAGGCGGCCCTGCGGGCCAGGTCGTACATGGGGGTGACGACTGCGTTGAGGGTAGGGTTCAGGCGCTCGATGCGGTCGATGGCGGCGTCCACGAGTTCAATCGCCTTGACCTCCTTTCGCCGCACGAGGTCGGCCTGGGCGGTGGCATCGAGGAAGGCGAGGTCGTCGATGGGCTTCTCCTCCGGAATCTCCGGCTTTCGGCTCCGGCACAGTGCCAGATTGTGCTCATCAAGTCAAGCTGGCAAGACGTAGGCCGGCAGTACGACAATGAGGAGCGCGCCCAGCAAGCCGCGACCAGCGCTCGACGAGCCTACGAGCGCACCCGTATGATGGAGGAGGCTTTGCCCGGTCAGCCCCCTGACAACCGCCGACGGAAGTGAGCTCGCGTGCGACTCCCTCCCCTGCTGGTCCTGGCGCTGTTAAGCTGTATCTGGGGCACCTCCTTCCTCTTCACCAAGGTGACGGTGGAGGAGGTGCCGCCCCTCACCCTGGTAGAGGGGCGCCTGCTGCTGGCGGGGGCGGTCCTGCTGCTCCTGATGCGCCGCCTGGGCCTCTCGCTCTCCCTGACGCCCCGGCTGTGGGCCGCCATCACCTTCATGGGGCTGGTCAACAACGTCATCCCCTTCACCCTCATCACCTGGGGCCAGCAGCACATCGATAGCAGCCTGGCCGCCATCCTCAACTCGACGATGCCCCTGTTCACGGTGGTCATCGCACCACTCTGGATCAAGGAGTCCCTGACCGGGGAAAGGGCCGCGGGCGTGCTGATCGGCTTTGCCGGGGTGTTCGTGCTCCTGGGGGCCGACCTGGGGGCCATCGCCGAGTCGAGCACGCTGGGGCAGCTCGCCATCATCGGGGCGTCCCTGGGCTACGCCACGGGGACGGTGTTCGCGCGACGCTACCTCCAGGAAAGACCGCCGGTGGTCTTCGCGGCGAGCCAGATGGTGGTCGCCAGCGCCTTGCTCCTGCCGGTGGCGCTGGCCGTGGACACCCCTTTTGACCTGCGGGTTTCGGCCAAGGCGGCGCTGGCCTGGACGGCCCTGGGCGTGTTGAGCTCGGGGCTGGCCTACATCATCTTCTTCTGGCTCATCCAGCGCATCGCCGCCATACAGTTCTCCCTTATCGCCTACCTCATCCCCCTGGTAGCGGTCTTCCTGGGCTGGCTGGTGCTGGACGAGCGGCTGGGTGCCGACAGCTTCGGCGGGCTGGCGCTCATCGTGCTGGGTGTGTTCATCGTCAACGGCACCTGGCGCGCGCTGCTGCGGCGGCTTCGGCCTGCGGCGGCCGTGGAGGAGGCTACCCGCAGCGACGGGCCCTAGCAGGAGCCGCCAGGATGGGCTCGGCGGGCGAAACGCCGGAGCCCCTAGGAGGGGACGACAGCGGCAGGGGCAGTCGCTAGGCGGGCTGTGGGAACACCTCGTCGAGGAGATGGTCGCTCAGACGCTTGCCGAGGCCGATGATCGTCAGGACGGTGGGCCTGCACAACGCCTCGGGGAAGGTGCTGGCGTCGCAAACGTAGAGGTTCTTGACCTCGCTCTGAAGGTTCGTGTCCAGCATCTCGCCGATGCGCACGGTGCCGCTGGGATGGGTGCCGCGGAGAGGGGGCAGGAAGATCGAATCGGGGTCGCAGCCTGCCGCCGTGAGGATGCGCCGCGCTACGATGGCGCCGTGGTTCAACCGGTATCGATCCCGCTCGGTCAAGGGCTTGCTTATGGTCCCCTCCACGCTGACGTAACCTGAGATCTCGTCCTTCAGTTTGATCATGACGCCCATGGTCCGGCGATAGTTGACCCAGCTCAGGCTATGGCCGATCCCCTTGATGGTGGCCATGATGGGGTAGAGGATCCAGGGGTCGATGAGCGTGCTCAGCATGTAGCCGTTCTCGTCATCGATGTAGGCGACCGTCATGGGCGGCTCGAAGGCGTTGCCCGGTTCCGGCGACACGCCATAGACCATGGCGGTAGTATCCATGGTCATCCCTTTGCCCGCGTCGAAGAAGCCTGAGTTCTGGAGGATGAGCGGCGTCCCGATACCCCCGGCCGCGATGACGACCACCCGCGCCCGCATCTCGAAGGGTCGCCCCTTCCCTATCTTTCCGCGCACGCCAACGGCCTGCCCGTCCTCGATCAGGACGCTATCCACCTTGGCTTCCGTGACCAGCTCGCAGCCGGCGGCCACTGCCTCGTCGATGTACTCGTTGGCCGTCCACTTGGCCCCGCACCGGCACCCCAGCATGCACTTGGCGCCGCAGTCGAACCTGGCGGTGCGGGTGGGATTCATGAACTTGGGCTGCGGTTGCCAGTCGTAGCCCAGGGAGTTGGCGGCCTCCATGATGCGCCTGGAGGCCTTACCCAGGAGGTCGTCCGGGAGGCGATCGATGCTGAGCTCTCGAATGGTCTCGTCGACGTAGCCATCGAGGTCGACCTTGTACTTGTCCTTGACCCACTCGGGGGGTCGAGCCGCCGTGGCGCAGTACATGTTAGTGGCCCCGCCGGTCATGAGGGGCCTGACGATGTTGAGTCCTTCCTCGGTGAACAGGAAGCTGCGCTTATCGCTGTAGATGATGGGTCCGAGATGGCTTCCGTAGTAGGGAGCCTTCCGGAAGTCCTTGCCCCTCTCCAAGAGGGTCACCTTCTTGCCGGCGCGGGCCAACTGACGGGCCACGGTCGATCCGCCTGGACCCGAGCCCACCACGATGACGTCTGCCTGTGTATTGCCCGATGCTTCTGCCACGATAGGCGTCCTTCCTAGGCCGGCAGGCGAAGGCTCCGACGGCCTGCCCGGCCAGATCTCGTTACCCCCTCGGCAGCCCCAGGCCGCGCATGGCCACGATGTTGCGCTGTATCTCCGAGGTGCCCGCGGCGATGGTGTAGGAGGTGGCCGCCAGGTAGTAACGC
>JBAUEL010000068.1:0-1889 GCA_049678585.1 Dehalococcoidia bacterium | reverse complement strand
CCCTTGACCTCCCGCCCACACCCCTTATAATCCCCCCATCGCTGCCCGGTGGAGGGGCGCGCCGCCGTTCCTGCAAAGGAGGATGCCATGAACACCTATCCCATCGCCTACCGCGTCGACCCTCCTGAGGGAGACCGCAACCGGCTCACCGTCGGCTTCCGGCTCATCCTCGCCATCCCCCACCTGTTTCTGGTCGGAGGCCCCGGCCTCGGCATCGGCCTCGGCAGCGACCGCACCGGCGTCCTCGGCAGCGTCGCCGGCCTCCTCGCCGTCTTCAACTGGTTCGTCATCGTCTTCACCGGACGCGCCAACCGGCAGATGTTCGAGCTCCAGCAGCTCTACCTGCGCTGGCGCGCCCGCGCCCTCGCCTACACCGCCCTCCTCCGCGACGAGTATCCCCCCTTCGGCGACGGCGACTACCCCGTCTCGTTCGAGTTCCCCGCCGTTGTCGAGAACAGGAACCGCTGGACCGTGGGCTTCCGCCTCATCTTGGTCATCCCGCAGCTCATCGTCCTGATATTCCTGCTGCTCGCCTGGCTGGTCACGGCCGTCATCGGCTGGTTCGCCGTCCTCTTCACCGGCCGCTACCCCGACGGCCTCTGGCGGTTCGGCGAAGGCGTCATGCGCTGGGTCCTCCGCGTCGAAGCCTACCTCCTGCTTCTTCGCGACGAATACCCGCCCTTCAGCTTCGATGGCGGCGAGACCGCCCAGCAGACGCCGGCTGCTACCTAAATCGAGGGGCTGCCGCGACAACCGACATTGCGACCATCGCCACAGCCGTCAACCCCCTCCGCGACCCATGGATGGCTGTGCCCCGACGGTCCAGGGAGCCACAGGCGTCAACCGCCTCGGCCACGGATGGGCTGCCGCGCCCCAGCGCCGCCCTTGTCATTCTGAGCGAAGCGAAGAATCTCCCTGGCTAGCCGCCCCAGGCGGCGCGCGACTTGGCCGGGCCCCCGCGCTCGCCCTACCGCCGCTCTCACGGGCCTGCTTCCTGCCGCTGCCGCCTTGACCCACGCCCAACGCCCATCCCCCACCCGGCGGTACAGGGGGCGGAGCCCCCAGGCTTCCCGCCCTCAGCCTTCCCCATCCGAGCATTCCGCCCCCGCGCAGCGGGCCGGGGGTTTCAGGGGGTGTCCCCCTGACTTCCTTACGAGGGTGGGTTGGGCGGGCTCCAATAACCGGGGCGGGGCGGCCACCCCACCCCTGTCGCTGCCACCACCCCCACCCTGGCCCCTGCCGCCGCCTACCTGCTATGATCGAACCACCCACCCCAGCAGACGGATTGGAGGGCCCCCCTGGCGGGGGCCTGGGCGGTGTCCCCCCAGAATCTCACTACCAGGAGGTGATCCCACATGACCCCACCGAGCACCCTCAGGTCGAGAGCCTATCTCGCTGCCGCAGGCGCGACGGGCCTGCTGGCCTTCGGCATACCCCTTTTTCTCTCCCCGCTGCGCTGGGCCTCCCGCCTCCGCTGGCGCGTCCCCGAGGACACCGACCTCACCGTCTACCTGGGCCGCTCCCTCGGTGCCGTCGCGATAGCCCTCAGCCTTGGCGCCCTGCGCGCCGTCCGCCGGCCGGAGGAGCATCGCGTCATGTTTGAGGTGGGCTTCCTGACGGGGGTCCTCCTGGCCGCCGTCCACGCCTGGGGCGCCCTGCTGCGTCGCCAGCCCTGGACCGAGACAGCCGAGATCGCCCTCTGGTCGGCGATGGCTGCCGGCGCTGCCCTCACCTACCCCCGGGAGAAGCCCGATCGGTCCCGGCTCCCCTCCGCCTAGCCGCGCACGACCCACGCCCAACGCCCATCCCCCACCCGGCGGTCCAGGGCGCCGAGCCCCCAGGCTTCCCGCCCTCAGCCTTCCCCGTCCGAGCATTCCGCCCCCGCGCAG
>JBAUEL010000067.1:0-7705 GCA_049678585.1 Dehalococcoidia bacterium | reverse complement strand
GGGTGGCCCCCCGCACGCTGATCCAGGTGTGACGGCCCGTGGCGAAGGAGAACCACTGCTCCAGAGCGGCGCCGATGGGGTGCGGCGAGGCCCCCGTGCCCAGCCGGTCACGAGCGACGGCCTCGTTGGAGTAGACCCTCCCGTTGAAGGTGGCCAGGGCCACAAGGTCCGTGGGCAGGACGACGCGGGCGGCGCTCATGACAGGTTCCCACTGGCCGCCGGCAACGCTGCGGCGTGTCCGTCGCGGGCCGCCACCATCTCCACAAAGTATCGGTGGAAGCGCAGGTCATCGGTCAGTTCCGGGTGAAACGCTGTCGCCAGCAGGTTGCCCTGGCGAGCCGCTACCATAGTGTCATCGTCCAGCCGGGCCAGCACCTCCACTCCCGGCCCCAACTCCCGAATGAGAGGGGCCCGGATGAACACAGCCCTGAACCGAGGTGGCCCCAGGGCGGGCACCTCCAGGTCAGCCTCGAAGCTGTCCACCTGCCGCCCGAAGGCGTTGCGTACGGCCTCCATGTCCATGAGGGCCAGCCCGGGACGATCCAGATCCGGGGCCCTTCGGGCCAGCAGGATGAGACCGGCGCAGGTGCCCCACACCGGCAGGCCCTCTGCGGCCAGCCTCCGTAGAGGCTCCGGCAGGCCGTACTCCGCCATGAGGCGGCTGACGGTGGTGCTCTCGCCGCCGGGGATCACCACTCCCGCCAGGCCGGCGAGCTGACCCGGCAGGCGCACCTCCGTGGTATCGACCCCCAGGCGAGTGAATACGGCGCGGTGTTCGGCGAAGTCTCCTTGCAGGGCAAGGATGCCGATGGTGGACATCTCCACGTGCCTACCAGCCTCGGGTCGCCAGGAGCTCCTCCTGGGGGAGGGTTTTCACGTCCAGGCCGCGCATGGGCTCGCCCAGGCCGCGAGAGACCTCGGCGACGATCTTGGGGTCCTCAAAGTGGGTGGTGGCCTGGACGATGGCCCGGCCCCGTCGCTCGGGGTCCTCAGACTTGAAGACGCCCGAACCCACGAAGACCCCATCGGCCCCGAGCTGCATCATCAGGGCGGCGTCGGCAGGGGTGGCCACGCCCCCGGCGGCGAAATTGACCACAGGCAGGCATCCCGCCTGGCGCACCTCCTTCACCAGCTCGTAGGGTGCGCCCAGGGCCTTGGCCTCGGCCATCAGCTCCTCCTCGGGCATGCTCTGGAGACGACGGATGCCATCCCACACCGCCCGCATGTGGCGCACCGCCTCTACGATGTTGCCCGTGCCGGCCTCGCCCTTGGTGCGGATCATGGCTGCGCCCTCGCCGATGCGGCGCAGGGCCTCACCCAGGTCGCGGCAGCCGCACACGAAGGGCACCTTGAACAGGTGCTTGTTGACGTGATGGGCCTCGTCCGCGGGGGTCAGCACCTCCGACTCGTCGACGTAGTCCACGCCCAGGGCCTCCAGCAACTGCGCCTCCACGAAGTGGCCGATGCGGCACTTAGCCATCACCGGGATGGTCACCGTCTCCATGATGCGCAGGATGACCTCCGGGTCGGCCATGCGGGCCACGCCCCCGGCAGCCCGGATGTCGGCAGGGACGCGCTCCAGGGCCATGACCGCGCAGGCCCCCGCCTCCTCGGCGATACGAGACTGCTCCGGCGTCACCACGTCCATGATGACTCCGCCCTTGAGCATCTGCGCCAGGCCCTTCTTCACCGTCCAGGTGCCTCTGTTCGCTTCTTCGCCGCCGCTTCGATTCGTCTCGACCATGTCCGCGCTCCCCGGGATGAGTGCCGAACGTTTGCTCGTGCTCGACACCCTCAATTGTACAGTGGCCTGAATGGCGCGGCAAGAACGCCGGCCGCCAACCACGCTTCTCGCCATTGACGACCGCCGTCCGATAATAGATCACAGGGGTGAGTTGACAGTGCTGCTCGCCGGGCCTAGGATCAGGCAGCCGCTGCGGCAAGGAGGCCCTCGGAACCCCGTCGGCGACGGGGTTTCAGGCTGTGTGAGCCATGCGCCGGGTCAATTACCTGTTCGGGAGCATATCCCTGGTACTGGGGCTGGCGATCTTGCTGGTCACGGTGCTGGGGCTAGCGCTTCGCGGCGGGGTATCGCCCGCCCTGGGGCTGGTGGTAGGCCTGCTGCTGGTAGTGAACGGAGCCGTCAGGCTGCACATAGCGGGGCGGCCCTGAGCTATGGCGCGTCTTGCCGGGCACTGAAGACGCCTATATAATGACGCGGTCCCCGAGGTATCGGGGCGCGTATATCTGTGTTAGATTCGGGCAGGCCGCAGCGTTTGGACGGGAGAATGTTCGGTGTCCCCTCGTGAACCCACCGCCGGGATGACTTCCATCCTGGTGCCGATCGATGGCTCCGACGCCAGCATGCACGCGCTGGCCCTGGCCTGTACCATTGCCAAGCGGAACAAGGGCAAGGTCTACGCCGTACACGTCATCGAAGTGCGTCGCTCCCTTCCCCTGGACGCCGAACTCCAACCGGAGGCGGCGCGGGGAGAGGAGATCCTCTCCCGGGCAGAGAAGGTCGCTGACGAGACGGACTTCGAGGTGGAGGGGGAGATCCTCCAGGCGCGCGAGGCCGGACACGCCGTGGTGGACGAGGCCATCGAGCGGGGCGTCGGCGCCATCATCTTGGGCGTGGCCTACACGAGGCCCTTCGGCCAGTTCCAGTTGGGGAGGCTCACCCAGTACGTACTGAAGCACGCCCCCTGTCACGTCTGGGTGTGTCGCCATCCGGTGCAGGAGTCATGAAAGTTATCATCATGGGCTGCGGCCGACGAGGAGCGCAACTGGCCTCCATGCTTCAGCGGGAGGGTCACGAGGTCACCGTGCTGGACCGTAGCGAGGACGCCTTCGATACTGAAGGTTACCTGCCGGAGGACTTCAGCGGCACCAAGATGATAGGCAACGGGATGGATCTAGACGACCTCCGCCGGGCCGGGGCGGAGCACGCCGACGCCTTCATCTCGGCCACCCGCGGCGACAATCGCAACGTGATGGCTGCCCAGATCGCCAAGCACATCTTCGGCATCCCCAGGGTGGTGACCCTGGTCCATGATCCCATCCGAGCGGAGATTTACCACTCCCTGGGCCTGAGGACGGTCAGCCCCACCCGGGCAGTGGCGGAGCTGCTGAAGGAGGCCCTGGAGGCCCCGGAGGAAGAACCCCTACCCTCCCCCGCCGAGGCTGCCGAGGGCTGAGCGGAGCGGCCCCACCGAGGAGCGTCTCATGTACATCATCGTGGTGGGCGGCGGCAAGGTGGGTTACTACCTGGCCAAAGAGCTGGTGGAGAGCGACCACGAAACCCTCATCATCGAATCGGACTCCGGCAAGTGCGCGGAGATCGCCGAGGACCTGGGTGACATCGTCATGCGGGGCGACGGCTGCGAAGCCTCCACCCTGGAGAGGGCGGGCGCCGGTCGAGCCGACATAATCATGGCAGTCACCGGCGACGACGAGGACAACCTGGTGGTCTGCCAGGTGGCCAAGCACAAGTTCAACGTTCCCCGTACCATCGCCCGCATCAACAACCCCAAGAACGAGGCCATCTTCACCACCCTGGGAATCGATACCAGCGTCAGCGCCACCGGTGCCATCATGGCCCAGATCGAGCAGGAGCTGCCCACTCACCCTCTCATCCCGCTGCTCACCCTGAAGGGCGGGGGCCTGGAGATAGTAGAGATCAAGATCCCGCCCAGCGCCGCAGTGGTGGGTAAGCGCATCAAGGAGATCCTCCTGCCCCATCAGTCTCTCATCTCCCTCATCATCGACTCGGCAGGTCAGCCCAGGGTGCCCTCCAGCGACACCGTCCTCCACGAGGACGATGAGGTGGTGGCGGTCACCATGAAGGAGAGCGAGGAGGCCCTGCGCACCGCCCTCAGCGAGCCCCCACCGGAGCCCAGCCTTTAGGGAGAAGCCCGTGGCGTCGGAAGCGGAAAGCCAGCGGCGCATCGCCTATCTGGGGCCAGCCGGTACCTTCAGCGAGGAGGCGGCCCTGCGCTACCATCCCCAGGCTCAGCTCCTCCCCATGTCCAGCGTGGCCGCGGTCGCTTCCGCGGTGGACTCCGGCATGGTGGAGGAGGGGATCGCTCCCATCGAGAATAGCCTGGAGGGCACCGTCACCGAAACGGTGGATATCCTTATCCACGAGTCCCGCCTCGCCATCCGCGGCGAGCTCATCCTGCCCATCGAGCACTGCCTGCTGGCTCGTCCTGGAGAGAGCGCCGAGTCGGTACGGGTCATCTACTCCCACCCCCAGGCCCTGGGGCAGTGTCGCCGCTTCGTGGAGCGCTGCTTCCCCAAGGCCGGGCAGGAGGCCGCCCTGTCCACCGCTGCCGCCGTGGAGCAGATGATGGCCGTGGAGGGGGCGGCAGCCATCGCCACCCAGCGCGCCGCTCAGCTCTACGCTGCCCACGTGCTGGCGCGGGCCATCCAGGACAACCCCGCCAACAAGACCCGCTTCGTGGTCCTGGGCTCCACCGACAGCGAACCCACCGGCAACGATAAGACCTCCATCGCCTTCTCCGTGGCCCATGACCGCCCCGGCACCCTGGTGGGCGTCCTCCACGAGTTCTCCGACCGCGACATCAACCTCATCAAGATCGAGTCGCGCCCCTCCAAGGAGGAGCTGGGCATCTACATCTTCCTGGTGGATATGGAGGGGCACCGCAGCCAGCCCCTGGTGGCCGAGGCCCTGGCCAAGGTGCGCGAGAAGGCCTTCTTCTTCAAGGTCTTCGGCTCCTATCCCCGCTATCAACATGCCTGAGATCCCCGACCTGGAGGTCATCCGCGGCTTCCTGAACCAGCGCATCCCCGGCCTGCGCATCGAGCGGGCGGAGGCGATCATCCCCGTTGTCTTTCGCGTCCCCAAGGCCGATTTCGTGGCCACCCTCGAGGGCAACACCTTGGCAGAGACGCGGCGGCAGGGCAAGTTCCTCCTGTTCGGCCTGGAGAGCGGACACGTCCTGGCCGTCAACCCCATGCTCAGCGGCCGTTTCCAGTACGTGCGCCCAGACGCGAAACGCCGCGCCCGCACCTGCATGGCCCTCGGCCTGGCCGACGGCTGGGAGCTCCGCTACTCCGACGAGCGGGTCATGGGCAAGATCTACCTGGTCCGGGAAGGGGACCTGAACTCCATTCCCCAGTTCCCGGAGATGGGGCCCGACGCCCTCGAGGTCTCCCAGGAGGAGTTCGCCCAGCGCCTGCGACGCCACGCGGGGCAGATCAAGAACATCCTGGTGAATCACAGGTTCCTGGCGGGTATCGGCAACGCCTACGCCGACGAGATCCTGCTCGCCGCCCGCATCCACCCCTATCGCAAACGCCCCACCCTCTCCGACGAGGAGGTGGCCCGCCTCCACGCCGCCATCGGCGAGGTCATGCGCTGGGCCATCCCCATCGTCGCCGAGCACATGCGCGACGAACTCGACTACGAGGAGCGCCGCGACTTCCTGAAGATCCACCGCAAGGGCGGCCAGCCCTGCCCCATCTGCAGCGCCCGCATATCCGAGATCACCGCCGGCCGGCGCATCACCAACTTCTGCCGCAACTGCCAGAAGTGACGATCAGCTCGAGCGAGGGCCGAGGCCGGAGCGAGCGCGCACAGTCGACAGGCCTCCCGCCGTCACTCCAAGCTGCGACCTGCTGCTTAGAAGGCATCAGCTCCGAGGCCGTAAGCGACCCATCTCTGAGGTGTTCGCGGGCCAGCATCCCTTAGCGTCTCTTCGCCATAGCCTGGACTGCCCGCTCCAGCCAGGGGATGGCCTCCAGCATGATCCAGTGCTGAGCCTCCCGCGGGTAGCGGGCCAGCACACGGAGGGCATCGGGGTCCAACTTTTCAGGGATGCCCGCAGCGTCTCCCGTGATGTTGTAGCCCATCGCCCGGCACAGCTCCTCGACTGTCACCGGCAGCCCCTCTGCCAGTTGGTTGGTTACGTCGGGGCCGAGGGTCTGTGTCCTGCCCCGCTCGACCTGGGCGATGGCCTCACGATGCACGTCCGTCATAGCCGAGAGCTGGTCCTGAGTGAGCCCTGCCTGCTGCCGGCGGCTAGCGATCAGTGTACCCAAGCGTCCCTTTGGCATCGTCTTCTCCTTTCCTCTGACCTGGGTAGTGACAAAGGGCCACAACGATATGCTGGCGGACTCCTGCAACATTGCAGTCTGAGTCCCGTTGCCGCATCTAGCACTCCGTATTCTCGTGAATAGTCCATCTCAGGCAGCCTCACTGCCACTATAGCAGCCAGTCACGCCCATGTCAAGGGCGCGCGGGGCTGGAATTCGCTCTCCGTGTGTCGCTATGTGGTGCTAGCCCGTCTTGAGGAGTATAATGCGGTCTTGTATGAGGACCGTACTACGTTTGGGGCTTCTCGGGCTGCTGAGTGCGCTGGCCCTCCTGCTGGTGCCGGCCTGCGGCGGCGATGACGAAGGGCCGGCGCCGGGCGTCGCCTCCCCCACCGCAGCCGGTCCGGAGGAGCCTGCCGCCATGAAGACCTACGATGCGCCGCCCCCCATGACCATCGACCCCGAGAAGTCATACACCGCCGTCATCAAGACGGAGAAGGGGGACATCCGCATCGAGCTCTTTGCTCGGGACGCCCCCCAGACCGTGAACAACTTCGTCTTCCTGGCCCGCGACGGCTTCTACGACGGCGTGACCTTCCACCGGGTCATCCCCGACTTCATGGCCCAGGCCGGCGACCCTACGGGCGCGGGTGCGGGCGACCCCGGCTACACCATCCCCGATGAGTTCAGCGAGCGCACCCACGAAGCGGGCGTGCTCTCCATGGCCAACGCCGGACCCAACACCGGGGGCAGCCAGTTCTTCATCACCTATACGCCACAGCCGCACCTGGACGGCCACCACAGCGTCTTCGGCCGGGTGGTGGAGGGCATGGAGGTGGTAGAAGCCATCACCCCTCGGCAGACGCCCAGCGCGCCCCCCGGCGACCGCATCCTCACCATCGAGATCATCGAGGAGTAGACGCCGGACCCGCGCCGGCAGGCCTCCCGCCGGTTGCCTCTGCCTCCCCCTACCGAAGCGGGAAATACAGCGCACCCAGGGCCGCGCCCCACACCAGGTGCAGCCAGACGTTGAACATCACGCTCTTGGCGTCCATGGGAGGGCGCTGCCCCGACAGGGCCATGATCGTGCCCATGATCCCGAAGGGGAGCACAAGCGCCACCACGAAGCCGTAGCCTAGGCCTGCCAGCGGCCCCCACCACCACTCGACGGAGTTCCTGAACACATCCTCGAGATTCAGGAAGACCGCCCCCGCGTAGATAAGGGCAAGCCCCATGCTGTCGAGGTGGTGGGCGATGATGCCCACGAACCACGCCCCGGGCTTATCGCCACCCATGTACTTCAGGCCAGCCGCGCCAAGGTCCATGCGGGGAAGGCCGAAGACGCCTTCCATCCAGTAGGCGGCCAGGGCCATGACATAGCCGGCAAACAGTCCCGCAATAAGCGCGTGCCCGATGTTCACGCCACCGATCATGATGGGCCTCCTTTCCCTCAGCCAGCCAGTGCTGTAGGAACATTGTATACGACTGTCAAGCCCCCGTGATGCGAGGCGCGGCCCACAGACTTAGCAGGATGATGAAAAACTCCGCCAGTCGAGGGTACAGGGGGCGGAGCCCCCAAGGTCTCTGCCCTCAGCCTCCCCCGTCCGAGCATTCCGCCCCCGCGCAGCGGGTCGGGGGGTCTGGGGGG
>JBAUEL010000066.1:0-13690 GCA_049678585.1 Dehalococcoidia bacterium | reverse complement strand
GTTCAGGAGGGAGTCCACCAGGACGGCCGGGGCGTCGGCGGCAGCGGCAAGGGCGGCGGTGCCGTTGGTGGTGGCGAGGATGATGCGGCGGCCGCGCAGGTCGAGGGTGGAGAACTCGCTGGGGGAGTTGCCGTAGTCGAAGTCGTCCGGGGGCAGGCTGCCTACCTCGCCGCAGAGGAGGTAGCGGCCGGGCCGGGCGTGGGCGAGGCTCCGGGCCTCGTCCACGGTGGCGCAGACCAGCACCTCGGAGGCGCCCCGGTCCAGCAGGGTGACGATGGTGGAGGAGGCCCGGAGCACGTCCACCACCATGCACACCTTGGTGGGGGCGTGGGTGAGGAGGGCGGGGACGAAGGCGACCTCGATGTTCACGGGTCAAGCTGTACCTTAGGCCGGGGGCTTCGAAAGCTCAGGCTGCTCCGGTAGGGCTCCGTCCGTAGCCGGCATGGGTAGGAATGCCTGAACGTGAACCTCGACGCGGCCGTACTTTTCAGCCATCTTTCGCCTTAGTTCTTGAAGGCTATTACAGGCTGCGGCCATCCCGATCACCATCCAGATATGCTCGATGAGCTTCCTCAGGCCGTACTGACTGCTAAGCCACTGGTGGTAGTTCTGGCCGTGTTGAGGTTTCGGGGCGTTCTTCCTCAGCCAGTCAGTTACGTCAGGATCTAGGTACTCGTAGATAAGCTCCATGACGAGCTTTCCCCAGTACTTTGGACGTTCGTGTAGTGGCTTCTGCCAATTGGTCAAACGACCAAATTCCTTCCATAACTGGTCGGGGAATGTCTTTTCCCATTCCCGCATCTCTTCTTCGAGGTACAGCCTCAGCTTGATTTGCAGCGCATCCTGCGCTCGGTCGTACTGGTATCCTGTGGCCTCATCGATGAGGGCGATTAGACCGACGTTCGCGCAGGCCGAGAGAAACATACCGGCTTTGATTGCAATGTCCTGCTGGCGCTCGGTCTTTAGTTGGTCGTCATCCCTAGCTCGCACGAAGGCGCGGCAAATGTCGAGGAAGGTTTCGGCCTTGATGCCCTGGACTGTCTTGTTGACCACGCCGGGCAGGATGAAATCGACCATTTGGTAGCCGAGCTCCGTCGGCATGTAGGGCACGAGGGCTTTGGTGCCAATGTAGCTCTCCAGATTCCCCCCCCCTTGTGGCCCGGCGAGTGCGCGAACAGCGCCCGTCCTTGATATGACACGCTGACCGTCGTGGAGAACGTAGACATCAAGCTCCACCTCGCCAATGGGTAGAACGCCTGGCCATCGGGCGATAGGCATAGTATAAACGTCGCTCGGCTCGACAGATTTTGTGGGTTCCTGGACTAATTCAGCCGGGGATAAATCAATACCGCGCTCATGGGCCAGCGACAAGAGCCGACTGTGCCACTTCGCCGGGATCGTCCCTACCTTGCGCCAGTATTGCACCGTGCTGGACCCCTTGCCCAACATCCGGGCCAAGGCAGCGATACCGCCGAACTTACTGATGACGTTCTCTGCTACACTCATCTAGGGCACCTCGCATTCAAAATCGCTGTACCCTAGGATAACAGAAAATTTGGCCACGTCAAGGGCTTTGGGAACGAATTTTCCAGCGAGCTGCTGCTGCCTTCTTCGCAATTTCGCGGCGGCGGGCGGCCGACAGCTTCCGGGCTCTAGCTGCCCCACCCTTCAAGCCACCGAGCCGCCCCAACTCCACGGCAGCGGGATTCTTCTTGCGGGGCTGATCGCCCTCAGCCGTCGCTTCCTCTACAATCGAGGCCGCAAGGACGTTCACATCGCGGGGCTGCTTCTTGCTTGACCGCTTGGGCATACCTCATTCTGCCACGCCGCCCCGCGAGCCGTCAAATTCAAAGTGACCCACTACCACGGGGGGCAGCGCTTGCTTGACGCGCCCTGAGAGCGGGGCTACCATCGGGCGGAGCCGGGGTGCGAGGGGGAGAGGGGCTCCCCTGGGTGGGGATGGCTTAGAATGGAGAGGGCGCGATGTTTCGGGAGAAGCTGGAGTCGGCCGCGAAGAGGAACGGCAGCCTGCTGTGCGTGGGGCTGGACCCGGACCCGGCGCGGCTTCCCATCGAGAGCGTGGGGGAGTTCAATCGGGCGATCATCGAGGCCACGGCCGACCTGGTTTGCGCGTACAAGCCGAACCTGGCGTTCTATGAGGCGCTGGGCGAGGCGGGGTACGCGGCGCTGCGGGAGACGCTGGCGGCCATCCCGCCTCACATACCTACCATCGCGGACGCCAAGCGGGGCGACATCGGGAATACGGCGCGCGCCTACGCCAGCGCGGTCTTCGACGTGCTGGGTTTCGACGCGGTGACGGTGAGCCCCTACCTGGGCGGCGACTCGCTGGCCCCGTTCATCGAGCGGGAGGATCGGGGGGTGTTCGTGCTCTGCCGCACCTCGAACCCCGGGGCGGCTGACTTCCAGGACCTGGCGGTAAGCAGCGAGAAGGGGGTTCGGCCGCTCTACGAGGTGGTGGCGGAGCGGGCCCGCTCGTGGAACAGCCGGGGGAACGTGGGGCTGGTGACGGGCGCTACCTATCCGGAGGAGCTGGGCCGGGTGCGCGAGCTGTGCCCGGATATGCTTCTGCTGATCCCCGGGGTGGGCGCGCAGGCGGGCGACCTGGCGGCGGCCGTACGCGAGGGTCTGGACGCGCGCGGCGGAGGCATCCTGGTGGTGGCGGCGCGGGGGGTGCTGTACGCCTCCCGGGGCGAGGACTTCGCGCGGGCGGCGCGGGGCGCCGCCGAATCGCTGCGCGATCAGATCCAGCAGGAGCGGGAGGCTGCTCCGGCTAAAGGGGGCTCCTAGCGGTGGTTCTGGAGATCCGCATGGGCGACGTGGTGCGCCTGCGGAAGCCGCATCCTTGCGGTGGCTTCGAGTGGGAGGTGGTGCGCCTGGGCGCTGACATCGGCATTCGCTGTCAGACGTGCCGGCGTCGGGTGCTCCTGGACCGGCGTACCTTCGAGAAGAGGCTGAAGGCGTTCGTATCGCGGGGGGAGCCGCCCGACCCGGAGCAGGAGCGGCTGATCCTGGAGAGGGAGGATCCGGCGCCCTAGGGGCGTCCTCCGGCATGGTCAGCGTGCGCGTCCCAAGGCTGTCATGGGCTGCCATCACCGGAGGGGGCAGCCTGCTCCAGGAGGAGGGCTTCCGGCGGCTGTGGTTGGGTCGTCTTATCTCCCACGGCGCCCACAACGCGATCCTCTACGCGCTCCTCATCCTGGTGGTGCAGAAGACGGGCGCCAGCATTCACGCGAGCCTGCTGGTGGTGTCGTACATCCTGCCCACGGCTACCCTGGGCACCGTGTCAGGGGTGGTGGTGGATCGCCTACCCAAAGGCATGGTGCTGTTCGTGGCCAACCTGGCTCGAGCGGGCCTGCTGCTGGCTTTGGTGGTCATTGGGGACAGCGTGTGGGCCATCTACGGTATTGCATTGTTGCTGGCGGTGACCTCGCAGTTCGCCTCGCCCGCCGAGTCGGCGGCGCTGCCGCTGGTGGTCCCGCAGCGCGATCTGATGCGGGCCAACTCCATCAACAATCTGGGGGCGGTGGCGAGCCAGGCGCTTGGTATGGCGGGGCTGGCTCCGGTGTTCCTGGCTACGGTGGGAGCCGACCCTCTATTCGTGGTGGCGGCGCTGATGTGCGTAGGGGCGGCGGTGGTGTTCATGGGGGTGCCAGGGCTGGGGGGCCTCAGGCCGGCCGGGGGGGTCACTATCGACGACGTGCGGGGCGAGTTCGCGCGGGCCTGGAGCACCCTCACGCGGGACCTGGGCACGTACATGAGCGTTATCATCCTGGTGCTGGTTAGCGCGGCTGTGCTTGTTTGCGTGGCGCTGGTGCCCAGGTACGCTGATAAGGTGCTGGAGGTCCCGGCACGGAACGCTATCTTCGTGTTCGCGCCGGCGGTTCTGGGGATCCTGGCTGGGCTGCGCTCGGTGGAGTGGATGGCGCGGCGGCTGTCCAGGGGCTGGCTCATCGGCGGGGCATTCGGGCTGTTCGTGGGCAGCCTGGTGGCCCTGGGGCTGGTGCGGCAGAGCGCTCATGCCCTGGAGGGCCTGAACCCCTTCGGGCTGTTCAGTCCCGGGCCCCTGGGGGAGCAGGGCGCGCTCATCCTGGTGACGATGGCCTTCGCGACGGTGCTGGCCTTCGCCTATACTTTGATCAACGTGGCCAGCCGGGCCATGGTCAACGAGCGGATCCCTCTGGAGATGCAGGGGCGCATCTTTGCGGCGCAGGTGGTGCTGACCAACCTGGCCTCTATCCCTCCCATTCTGCTCTCGGGGGCGCTGGCGGACCTGATGGGTGTGACTCCCGTGCCTATCATGGTGGCCGCGGCCATCCTGACGGTGGCGGTGTGGGCAGGCGCTCGGGTCGCTGCGAAGCAGCCCATCGTGAGCTAGCGCATGGGGAAGCGATTGGGGTACGTGGAGGTCGAATCGCCGGAGGGGGGTGCGAGGGAGCCGCCGGTGCTGGGCAATCGGGGGTTCTTGCTTCTCTGGCTGGCCCAGCTCTCCTCGCAGACGGCTCAGAACGCTATCCTTTTTGGCCTGCTGGTCCTGGTGGTGGACCTGACCAGCTCGAGCGTGTACACGAGCGTGCTGGTCCTCTCGTTCGTGGTGCCATCCTTCGCCTTCGGGGTGTTCTCCGGGGTGCTGGTGGACCGCTGGAGCAAGCGGCGCATCCTGATCTTCACCAACGCTCTGCGGGCACTGGCGGCAGTGGCCTTCCTCCTGGGGAGCGACCACGTGTGGGCGCTCTTCGCGGTGAGTGTGGCCTTCGCCACATTCAACCAGTTCTTCACCACCACCAATGCCGCCTCCATTCCCTTCCTGGTACCCCGGCAGCAGCTCATAAGGGCCAACAGCATGTTCAGCATGGCGATGACCGGCTCGCAGTTCGCGGGGATGGTGTTCCTCTCGCCTATCCTGCTGAAGGCGGCGGGGTCCGACGCGCTGTTCATCACCACGGCTGTCATGTTCTTGGTGGCGAGCGGGCTGGCGCGCTTCCTGCCCCAGATCGGCAGCGAGAGCCGCGAGGAGTCGGCCTGGCCGGGGCCGGCGGAGGTGCGAGGAGCAGTGAGCGACTACCTGAAGGCGCTGGGGACGCTGCGTGCCGACCCCGTCTCGTACCTGGCCCTGTTCCACCTGACGGTGAGCAGCTCGCTGGTGCTGCTGTTCGCGGTGCTGGTGCCTCGCTACATGCAGGCCATCCTAGAGGTGTCGCCTGACAACGCCGTGCTGGTGTTCGCCCCGGTGGGAGTGGGGGCCCTGGTGGGCCTGCGGATGCTGCCGTGGATGGCGGGGCGGTGGGGGAAGACCAGGACGGTGGTGGTGGGACTGCTGGGGGTGGGGGTCTGCCTGACCGCCTTCGGGCTGGTGGAGACCATCGCCGAGGTTCTGGAGCGCACGGAGCACCTGAACCCCTTCGGTGACCAACGGCTGGGGGGGCTTTCCATCCTGATGTCGCTGACCATGGCCTTCGCCGGGCCGCTGGGGTTCGCCTATGCTATGGTGAACGCGCCTGCCCAGACCATTCTGCACGAGCGCGCTCCTGTGGAGATGCGGGGCAGGGTATTCGCCTCTCAGATGGTGCTGGCGAATGCGGTCTCGATCATGCCACTGATGGTGGTGGGTGGAATTGCCGATCTGTACGGTGTGAGCCCGATGATCCTGGCCATCGCCATGTCGATGGTGGTGCTGGCGGGGATGAGCGTGCTGATGGAGATGCGCCAGCCACCCGGGGAGGCGCGGCGATCGTCTCCTGTGGACGAGGCGGCGCCGGTATCGGGCGAGGGCCAGTCGGGCTGAGGTGCCGGGAGTTTCGTTGACAGCGGCCGAGGGGGTCGGTTAGACTTGAGGTGATTTCCCCCGGATTGGCTTGGTGTGGGGTGTGTTGTAGGAGGTGGGCGTGTGATCGAGATGACTATCGAAGGCATCCGCGTCAGCCTGATGAATTACCAGAGGGTGGTGATTCTGAAAGAGAAGGATGCTGACCGCTATCTGCCCATCTGGATCGGCCCCGCGGAGGCTGATGCGATCGCCGTGCGTCTCCAGGAGGTGGCGGTGGCGCGACCCCTCACGCACGACCTGCTGCGCTCGGTGCTGGACGCTCTGGGCGCGCAGGTGAGCTGCATCGTGGTGAACGACCTGTCTAACGACACCTTCTATGCGCGGATCATGCTAGAGGTGGACGGCCGCGCCCTGGAGATCGACTCCCGTCCCAGCGACGCCATTGCCCTGGCGGTGCGGGCTCAGGTCCCCATCTATGCCGAGGAGGCGGTGCTGGACAAGGCGGGCGTGTTTCTGGACAAGGAGGGGGAAGCTGCTGCCCAGGAGGGGGGCGAAGCAGAGCCCAGGGGCAAAGTGGCCCCTGAGGAGCTGGAGAAGATGTCCGCCTTCCGTGAGTTCATCGAGAGCATGGACCTGAGCGACTTCGACAAGCGCAAGTCCTGACGCCGATCCACATGCCGAGTATCACGGAGGGCACCTGAGGTGCCCTCCGGCCATTTGTGGAGCGGCTCCCTCGAGGGTCAGGGGGTTCGCGTCAGGGTTGATCGGGAATCCCTTCTGTGATAGTTTTTTCCCGGTCGGCGGTTGAGACGCCGACGGGGGTTGGATGGATCGCCTGCCGCCAACCGTCCGGCTTATCGGTATCGGCTGGTACGTTGCGTTTTGCATCGTGGGCGGAGTGGTAGGCGGTTTGTTTCTGGATAGAGCCACGGAACTAGCTCCCCTGTTCACCCTGCTCGGTCTTCTGTTGGGTCTAGTCGCCGCCTTTTACGGCGGCTATCGCATGCTCGTGGAGGCCATAGGGAGCTTCGGCCAGCGCAGGGGGAAGGACCAGTAGTGCGCAGAGCACGCACCATCGCCATTGTTGTCGGCGTCCTCGCCCTGATCCTGTTCGGCTTCCTGTCCCTGCGCTCCCCCAAGCCCATCATCGAGCTGAAGGCGGAGACGCTGTTCGAGGTGGGGCCGGTGCCCATCACGAACACCATGGTCACCTCGTGGATCGTGGTGGTGTTTCTGGTGGTGTTCTCCTACCTGGCTACCCGGCGTATGGGTCTGGTCCCGCGGGGCCTCCAGAACCTGATGGAGTGGGTGCTGGAGTTCCTTTATCGCCTGGTGGAGATGAGCGCGGGCCCCCGGCATGCGCGACGCTTCTTCCCGGTTATCGCCACCATCTTCCTGTACGTGGTGGTGTCGAACTGGTTCGGCCTCTTCCCCTTCTTCACTACGGTAGGCAAGGTGGAGGAGGTGAGCGCGACCGCGGAGGAGTTCCACGAGGAGGGTCTGGTCTTCCGGGAGGTGGGAGGGATGAAGCTGGTGATGCCCTCGGCTCCGGGGTGGCCGCCGGGCGAGCCGACGGTCCTCGAGTTTGAGGTGGGGGAGGACGCCAGCGTGGCGGAGAAGGAGGCGGCGATCCGGGAGGCCACCGAGGGGGAGGTGGAGGAGGACGAATCGGTGGGGGTGCTGATTCCCTTCCTGCGCAGCGTGAACACGGATCTAAACGCGCCGCTGGCCCTGGCGATCGCCTCGGCGATCTTCGTGGAGTTATGGGGCATCAGCGCGCACGGCTTTTTCCGCTACGGGAGCAAGTTTCTGAACGTGGGCCGTCTGCTGCGGGGCAGGTTTTTAGACGGGATCATTGATGTGTTCGTAGGCATCCTGGAGTTCGTGGCGGAGGCGGTCCGCCTGGTGAGCTTCACCTTTCGTCTCTTCGGGAACATCTTCGCCGGGGAGATGCTGTTTTTGGTGGTGGTCTTCCTGGCCCCTCTGGTGGTGCTCCAGGCGGTGTATGCGCTGGAGATATTCGTGGGGCTCATTCAGGCCTTCATCTTCGCGATGCTGACCCTGGTGTTCGGGGTGATTGCGGTGTCGGCGGTGCACCCGCAGGAGGAAGGGGAAGGGGGCAAGCAAGGGCAGTGATGCGGGAGGAGCAGGGCAGGCGGACCGGCCAGGCGACCAGGAGAGTCGAGATTTGCTAGGGGAGGAAAGATGGACCCAATAAGTTTGTTCCCCCTGCTACAGATAGGCGACGAGGGGCTTCGGTTCATGGGCGCGGGATTCGCGGTCGGGGCGGGAGCCCTGGGCCCGGCAGTGGCTATCGGCTGGCTGGTGGGTAAGGCCATGGAGGCGCTGGGACGAAATCCCGAGGCGCAGCCGGCCATCCAGACCAATATGATCCTGGGTATCGCCTTCGCCGAGGCCATCGCGATCTACGCGCTGGTGGTGGCGGTGATGATCGGCTTCGTGTTCTAGCGAGGCGCGGAGGGTCCGGGATGAGGGCGGTGGCTGTGGTGTGGCGTCCCTTCGCGGCTGTTTGGGGAGGGGTGCAGTGGATGCGCTAGGAATCAACGTACCGGGCGTGGTGGCGCAGCTCATCAACTTCTTCATTCTGCTGGTATTGCTGCGCCTGCTGTTGTACGGGCCGGTGATGCGCATGCTGGACGAGCGGGCGCGCCGGGTGCGCGAGAGCATGGAGACGGCGGAGGCATCGAAGGAGCAGGCGGCGGAGACGGAGCGGGAGGTGCGAGGGCGGCTGGAGGAGGCCCGTACGGAGGGGCAGGCCCTGGTAGGCCAGGCCCAGGAGATCGCCAACCGCATCCAGGAGGAGGCGCGCCAGGCTGCCCGGCAGGAGACGGAGGCGCTGCTGTCCCGCGCTCGCAGGGAGATCGAGCTGGAGCGGGACAGCGCCATCGCTGAGCTGCGCAAGGAGTTCGCCGACCTCTCTATCAGTGCCGCCGAGAAGGTGATCGGCCAATCCCTCGACCGGCGGGCACACCAGCGGCTCATCGATGAGGTGCTGGCCGAGTCCAGCTTCAGGGAGTCCTGACCCCGGTGGAGTTCATCCCCGCTGCCGCCCGCCGCTATGCGGAGGCGGCCTTCGAGCTGGCTCTGGAGCGTGACGAGCTGGACCGCTGGGCCGACGACCTGCGCGCTCTGGCCGAGGTGCTGGCGGAGCCCGGCGCGGCGGCTCTCTTCGAGAGCGCCAGGGTGCCCGAGGCGGAGAAGGAGCGGGTGCTGGAGCAGGTATTGGAGGGAATAGGGCCGCTGGCCTGGAACCTGGTGCGGCTTCTTGTGAGCCGGGGGCGCCTGGGGCTGACGCCTCAGATCGCGCTGGCCTTCCAGGAGCTGGTGGACGAGCACCGGGGTGTGGCCCACGCCGTGGTCAGCACAGCGGTGCCCCTGACGGCCCCGCAGGTGGAGGCGGTGGCGGCACGGCTGGGGGAGTTCACCGGCAAGCAGGTGGTGGTGGAGGCGCAGGAAGAGCCGGGGATCATCGGCGGGCTGGTGGCACGCATCGGCGACCGGCTCATCGACGGGAGCACGCGGGGAAAGCTGGAATCGCTGAAGAGAGAGTTGGAGGGGACTGTCCGGTAAGGGGTAGAATGGATAGGATGCCGCCATTGCTGTCGAAGCCTCCTGAGGGGGCGCGAAGGCTGCGGGCCGAGGTCTGTGCTGGCTCGTGGGGGTGGCGGCGCAGGCTATGGGGTCGGGGGTGAGTATGGCAGTACGGCCCGAAGAGATCGCATCTATCATCAAGCAGCAGATCGAGCAGTTCGGGACCGAGGTGACGGCGGTCAATGTCGGCACCGTGGTGGAGGCTGGCGACGGCATCGCGCGCATCCACGGTCTGAGCGAGGTTATGTCCTCGGAGCTGGTGGAGTTGCCCAACGGGGTCATGGGCCTGGCCTTCAACCTGGAGGAGGAGGCCGTGGGGGTCATGATCCTGGGGGACTACTCGGAGATCAAGGAGGGGGACGAGGTGCGGACCACCGGCCGCGTCGCGGAGGTGCCGGTGGGGGAGGGCCTGATCGGCCGGGTGGTGGATGCGCTGGGCAATCCCCTGGACGGGAAGGGCCCCCTGGGCGCGACCAAGACGCGCCCGGTGGAGCGCATCGCGCCGGACGTGACCAAGCGCAAGGCGGTGGATACGCCGGTGCAGACGGGCATCAAGGCCATCGACGCCATGATCCCCATCGGGCGGGGGCAGCGGGAGCTCATCATTGGGGACCGCTTCACGGGCAAGACGGCGATCGCCGTGGACACGATCATCAACCAGAAGGGCGGCGACCTGCTGTGCATCTACGTGGCCATCGGCCAGAAGAACTCGAAGGTGGCCCAGACGGTGGCCACGCTGGAGCGGCATGGGGCCATGGAGCATACGATCGTTGTCTCGGCCAGCGCGTCCGACTCGGCGGCCATCCAGTACCTGGCCCCGTATGCGGGCTGTGCCATGGGTGAGGAGGTGATGGACCAGGGGCGGGACGCCCTGATCATCTATGATGACCTCTCGAAGCACGCCTGGGCCTACCGGCAGGTATCGCTGCTGCTGCGGAGGCCTCCCGGCCGCGAGGCCTACCCCGGCGACATCTTCTACCTGCACAGCCGTCTCCTGGAGCGGGCGGCCAAGCTGGCCCCGGAGTTCGGCGGCGGCTCCCTGACCGCCCTGCCCATCATCGAGACTCAGGCCAACGACATCTCCGCCTACATCCCTACCAACGTCATCTCCATCACCGACGGGCAGATCTTCCTGGAGCCGGACCTGTTCAACGCGGGGATCCGGCCAGCTATCAATGCGGGCATTTCAGTGTCGCGTGTGGGGGGGAAGGCGCAGCGGGAAGCCATACGACGGGTGGCGGGCCGCCTGCGCCTGGACCTGGCGCAGTACCGGGAGCTTCAGGCCTTCTCCCAGTTCGGCACGGCGGAGCTGGACCCGGCGACGCGGCGGCAGCTCGAGCGGGGACGGCGTCTAACCGAGGTGCTGAAGCAGCCCGAGTATCAGCCTTTCGCGCTGCATCAGCAGGTGGAGATCATCTTCGCCGCCGTCAATGGGTACCTGGATGACGTGCCGGCAGAGAAGGTGGCGGCCTTTGAGGCGGCCTTCCACAGCTTCATGGAGAGCAACCACCCGGAGATCGGCAGGAGCATCGAGGAGGAGCTTGTCCTGTCGGAGGAGAACGCCGGGAAGCTGGAGGAGGCCATCCGCGCGTTCAAGGAGACGGTGCCGTACTAGCGGCAGGCCCTGAGTGATGGCCACGATCCGCGAGATCCGACGGCGCATCCGTAGCATCACCAGCACTGCCAAGATCACCCGGGCCATGGAGATGGTGGCGGCGTCGAAGATGCGGCGGGCGCAGCAGCGGGCGCTGGCCGCCCGCCCCTACGCGCAGCGCATGCGGGCCACCCTCGCCGACCTGGTGACCCGTCACCTCACCGGCGACTCGGTGCATCCCTTGCTGGCGGTGAGGCCGGTGGAGCGGGTTCTGTACCTGCACTTGACGCCGGACCGGGGGCTGTGCGGCGGCCTCAACACTCACATGAATCGCTATACGGCCTCGCTGGCCCTGGAGCAGGAGGCCGAGGTCAGGCTGGTGTGCGTGGGGTGCAAGGGGAGCGACTTCTTCGCCCGGACGGGCTACCCCGTGGTGGCCGAGTTCACCGGCATCGGCGATTATCCGGAGGTGGCGGAGACGCTGCCGATCTCCCGCACGATCATGGATGAGTACCAGCGGGGGATGGCCGACGGCGTGTACCTGGTATTCCCCCTGTTCGTGAACACGATGACCCAGACACCCACGGTGCGGCGCATCTTGCCGGTGGAGCCGCCGGAGGGGGAGGAGATAGAGGAGCTGGAGTACCTCTACGAGCCCTCTCCGGAGGCGGTGCTGGCGGAGCTGCTGCCTCGCTACGTGGAGATGCAGGTGTACGAGGCGGTCCTGGAGATGTCGGCCAGCGAGCAGTCGGCCCGCATGGTGGCGATGCGCAACGCCACCGATGCGGCGAACGAGATGATCGAGGAGTTGACCCTTACCTATAACAAGGCGCGTCAGGAGCAGATCACCAAGGAGTTGCTGGACATCGTGGGCGGCGTCGAAGCACTGGCGGAGGCGTAGGGGGAAGGAGCAACGAGATGGCCAAAGGCAAGGTGAGGCAAGTGATCGGGACGGTGGTGGACGTGGAGTTTCCGCCGGAGGAGCTTCCGCCCCTGTACAACGCGGTGGAGATCGCCATGGACGGGAAGACGCTGGTGGCGGAGGTGCAGCAGCACCTGGGCAACGACTGGGCGCGCTGCCTGGCTATGGACCCTACCGACGGGCTCCGCCGCGGCGCCGAAGCGGTGGATACAGGGGGACCCATCGCCGTGCCCGTGGGGCCTGCCACGCTAGGCCGCCTGTTCAACGTGCTGGGGCAGCCCCTCGACGGCCTGGGTGAGGTGAAGGCGGAGGAGCGCTGGCCCATCCACCGCCTTGCTCCTACCTACGAGGATCAGGAGACGGAGGTGCAGCTCCTGGAGACCGGGATCAAGGTAATTGACCTCATCGCCCCGCTGGCGCGGGGGGGCAAGGTGGGGCTCTACGGCGGGGCCGGCGTGGGCAAGACTGTGATCATCTATGAACTCATCCGCAACATCGCCACCGAGCACGGGGGCTTCTCCGTCTTCGCGGGGGTGGGCGAGCGCTCCCGGGAGGGGAACGACCTCTGGAACGAGATGCGGGAATCGGGGGTGCTGGACAAGACCGTCCTGGTCTTCGGGCAGATGAACGAGCCTCCCGGGGTGCGCCTGCGGGTGGGTCTGACCGGCCTGACCATGGCCGAGTACTTCCGGGACGTGGAGGGGCAGGACGTCCTCCTGTTCATCGATAACATCTATCGTTACATCATGGCGGGGATGGAGGTGTCGGCGCTGCTGGGGCGGATGCCCTCGGCGGTGGGCTACCAGCCCACCCTGGCCACGGAGCTGGGCGAACTGGAGGAGCGCATCACGTCCACTAAGAAGGGGTCTATCACCTCTTTCCAGGCCATCTACGTGCCTGCGGACGACTACACCGACCCGGGGGTGGCCACCACCTTCGGTCATCTGGACGCGGTGGTGGCGCTGGACCGGGCCATCTTCGAGCAGGGGCTGTATCCGGCCATGGACCCCCTGGCGTCCTTCTCGCGGATGCTGGACCCGCGGGTCGTGGGTGAGGAGCACTACGAGGCGGCCCGGGGCGTGCAGCGGGTGCTGCAGCGGTACAAGGACCTGCAGGACATCATCGCCATCCTGGGTGTGGAGGAGCTCTCTGACGAGGACAAGCTGATGGTGCACCGGGCGCGGCAGATCCAGCGCTTCCTCTCGCAGGCGATGTTCATGGGGGAGGTGTTCACGGGCATCCCCGGCCAGTACGTGCCCATCCGGGAGACGGTGCGGGGCTTCCGGGAGATCCTGGATGGCCAGCACGACGACTTGCCCGAGCAGGCCTTCTACATGGTGGGGAGCATCGACATGGCTGTGGAGAAGGCGCGAGAGATGGAGGAGGAGGCGCGGGCCTAGCCCGCGGGAGGCGAGCCGATCATGCCCCTGAGCGTTGAGATCGTCACTGCCGAGCGCATCGTCTACTCCGACGAGAACGTTGATGCGGTGATCGCTCCCGGCGTGGAGGGGCAGCTAGAGGTGCTGCCGCGCCACACCGCCTTCATGACCACGCTGGAGCCGGGGGAGCTAATCTTGCTCAAGGGGGGAGAGGAGATCGGTGTGGTGGTGAGCGGGGGCTTCCTGGAGGTGCGGGAGAACAAGGTCGTGATCCTCGCCGACGCTGCGGAGCGGGCCGAGGAGATCGACGTGGCGCGGGCGGAGGAGGCGCGCCGCCGCGCGGAGGAGCGCCTGGTTACGCGGGAGGGCACCGTGGATCTAGCCAGGGCCGAAGTGGA
>JBAUEL010000065.1:0-4597 GCA_049678585.1 Dehalococcoidia bacterium | reverse complement strand
CAGACAGGACGATTTTCGCAACTTTTTTATGAGTGATCAGACTGACAAAGTTTATCATGAGTTAGAATTAATAATCAATATTTATTAATAATTAAAATATATTGTTAATCATTATCTTTTTTAAATTAACTCGTATTTATAGTTGTAATAATTAATACTTTGTAATCTTTTAGAGAAAGTATAAGACAATTTTACTGTTACTGTATTCTTACAAGTTCCATCTTTAAAACTTACAGTAATCTTTTACAAAATCAATAAATTCTTTATCGGATATTTTATTCAATTTATCCTTTTGCTCTTCTCTGTTCATCTCGATATCTTCCTTTTTTGCTGGAACTATTTCGTCTAACAAACGCCTTTATGTGAATTTGCAGGATGTGAGAGAGCAATTTGCGAATTCTGCGAGCCGAGGAAAATTCCGCATAGGGACTGTTAAGTTTCCCAGCTGAAAAGAGAGTTGAGAATTGTAAAGCAATTTACAGAAGTCAAGGTCGACAAGTTTTTTATTAGTATATTAATTATTACACCGATCACTTACTACTCTTTCTTAATTGCTGCCTTGATTTTTTTCATCATTTCCGGATCTTTCAGTTGTTCATCGGTATAGCCGTGAACTTTTTTAGCATGCTTTTCCATGTCTGCCATTAGTTCTTTTTCGGTTTTACCACGGGCAACATAAGTACAAGTAGAGTCTAAATCTCGACATGATAATGTCAGTGCCATATTTATCACCTCCCAGTAAATGATAATATATCATAGTGTTTAAATTATTCGAGATATTTCAGTTTTACCGATTTATTACAAGCCGACCTTGACTGAACTTTATATTTTGCCTGTTTGTAAAAGAGTGTGACTCTTAATACTGATCTTTGATGGTTTAACTGTTTGCTTTAGGATAATGATATTATATATATTTATACTTAGTTATAAAATGACTTATTTAATTTTTTTAACACACTTTATTTTTTATACTACAAACCTATTCAAAAACCCTTCTTTTTCTGAAAAATATTTTATAAAAACAAAAAGCCCTTCAGTAAATTCCAAAGAGCTGGTAATTTTCTTGGCTCGCCATATGTCTCTTTCTTAATAGAAGCTAAAAAATACTCTTCTTGCTATTTTAGCACCCTACTTTTGTGGTTAATAATACTAAAGCGTAAATTATAATCAAAATTGCTATAGAACCGTAAAACCATCCTAAAGTTATAGAAAACATAATCCTAACTCTTGACTGGACTTTGTCTTTAAACCGATGTGCATTCATATCAAATAAATATTACTCTGTCTTTAACCTATTATTGATTACACAAACATACAATTTTCTATACATTCTTCTTTCCTGCCACGAAAAATATGTATCCAGGAACCAAAAAAACTAAAAATGGGATAAAGACGATCCAAACTTAATGATTTGCCCCTTTTAACAGTAATATCACAACAACAAGGGTTATGGCCCATCCTTTAATCACAAAAGAATTGAATCCCATCTGTCTTATGACATCTTGAATTATCTCGATTTCCTTTAGCATGTATTCTTTTGGGATTCCTTTATTGTCCATATTCATCTTATCCTTTTATGGTACAGTCTGTAGTATAACGTCTCCGCCGTTACCGAAATTGGCCGACCTAAGGGAAGACAATTTGCGCGAAGGGCAAAGCCCGGAGCCGGTAATGGTGTGTTAGGCGAGCGCGAGAGCACCAAGCAGCCGCAGGGAGCGCAGAGTTGACCGCCGACCAAAATACTATATCGATCTCAGACGCTTGGCGTATTTCAATGTCATTGTGGCTTGGCAGGCTTGACCCGCCCGATAGCTACCTTGACTATCTTTCCAGGGCGGCGCGTTGGCTCCACAACTACGTTGATGTTCACGTCATCCTGTACAGTCCACATCACCGCACCACCTTCGACGACTTCCACTTTGCTTGGGGTAAATACACCTTTCACGTAGTTAATGACAGCGGGCTTCTTCAGCCGCTCCAACCACTCCGCACGGTCTTTTCCCGTTGGGGCGACTTTAACTGTACCAGACTGACTGCCTCCACGCCCGTAGGTGTTGGTATAGTTGTACGTCCCGGACTGAAGGAAAGTATGCATATACACTGTAGCGTAGCGCAACCGACGGCTATCGAACGTATCTCCGTCCTTAGACGAACCCAATATTGAGAAAGCTCCACCCTCTTTGCCTGGCTTGTGCCAAAGTACCAAGTCCCCGGCCATAATCTCAAGGTGCGCAGGCTTAGCATGAAAGTGCCGGAACTTGACATCGTAAACTACTTGAATATCGTGCTGCTTTGCCTCCTCCGGCTTCCTTATCGACTCTTTACCTTTGCACGCCTCCACCACGATTTCGTATTCCAGACCAGCCTGGAATACTTCCATTCCCTCGCTCAAGTAGTTGATGCGATAGTGATACACGCCTGGCCGTGCGAAGCGGCGCAGGTAGGCATCATACTTATTTAACTTGCGATTATCTACACGATCCATATTTCCTCCTCCTTTCTATTGTCCGGTTAGTTACGGCACTGCAATATCCGCTGAGACGACGAGCTCCTTATCAGAGGTGATTTCTGCATCTAGATCAGTGATACGCACCGTCACAGCTGGCTCGGGCCCAGAAACGGGCAGAATCTCGAATATTTCATCCACGCGATGCAGTTCAAATCCGATGCCAAGCACAGGATGCAGTCCCAGACTGTCCGAGAGCACCGTCAGCAGGAACTCGAACAGGTCATCAATTAAATCCAGCACCGTACTAAGGATCCAAGCGATGGTGTCTTCTAAGAAGGGCCCAATGAGCGGAATGCCGTTTAGCACAGCGCCCAGCGTATCTTCAAAAAGTACTCTAGCCGTGTCTGCCCAATCAACTATGTCGATATCTAGTGTTATCGGGTTTACCACGCCCTTAATGACCCACTGACTGGCACCTAGGTCATGCTCTATTTGTACTGAGAAGTCGACCGAAACCTCGGAAAAAAACGTGGGCAGCGGGACGGTGAAACCGATGGTTGGCCAATCAATACACCACCTGGGCGTGCATACCTTGCCAAAGAACGGAAGCGGGACACAGATCCGCGGGGTGCAAATATCCGGCAAGATATTACTGAGGTCAAATGACCATCCGAACGAGATGTCGGTATGGATATCCCACTCGCGCAAGCGGATGATATCCCCAGCGTCCATCAACTCGAAGTCGCCCGGAAAGAACTCCCAAGCGATGCTGTAGCTAAAGCCATATTTTGAGCCGTTAGTCGAATCTGATAGCCCCGTCACCAAACCTGAGACAATCTTTTCGGCACCATCTTCGTCAATTGCTGATATCAGGTGTTTTGTCATGGTTACTCCTCCTTTCTTATTAGATTACGTCGCCTAGTGCAAAGATCTGATCATTGTCCACGTGCGGGCCATCGGCCAGCACCAGCGAGAAAAAGTCGGTCGATATCTTGTCCAGCACAAAGGTAAGTTTCGTTAGCACAGCCTGATCGAGCATAGCCTTCAGGAAGCACTCCAAGATGTTTTCCATCCCGGTTGGCTGGATGTCCACAATTTCAACTGCACGGCTGGACAGCCGCAAACGCTTCTTGGTCCCACCAGCAAGTTCAACCGTTGGAGAGCCGCTAGCCCACAGGGTCAATTTGGCTTCTATAGGCTTCCATTCTTTGATCTCTACCTCCTTTTTACCATGAATCACAATCCCTCCCGGGCATAGCACTGTTAGCACAAGATCTGCACGGACATCGAACTCGTCTTTGTTAAGCGGCTGAAGCTCATGTGGAAGCCCGCTGCCCGCATCTTCTGGGTAACAGTCAATCACGAGCCTGATTATGTCAACACGATAGGGGAAAGGTATATCCGTATCAGGGATGGTGACGGCATCGATCTCAGTCGTAGGTACTGGGGGCGCCCCACCCCCTAGTAGATTATGGCCATAGCTGAATAGCCAAGGGCGAGCGATCCGGAAAGCCTCGACTACCACATTCATTGCATCCTCATGGATACCCACAAAAGCATGGTGTGATTCAGTAAATGACATATCTATTTCCTCCTTTCTTCAAATTGTTTGGCCAGCGGTCAATTTCGATAAACTTTTTTATATCCGAACGTATTTGAATATCCTTCCTTTGTCTTTATAATTATAGGATCTCTTGTATTTCATCCAAAGAATCAGTATATTAGACTAAGTCAATTCTGTCGGAATTTTATTACTATCTAAAATTAATTAGTAAGTTCAAAGTATCATTTCTAAAAGACTTGATTAAAAGATCCCTCAACAGGTTTAGGGAAATAGTAATATAAATTATATTATTCATCTTGGTAAATATGAAACAACTGATTAGTGCTTTTTTCTTCTTCATTTCAGGATCAAAAATGATCGAACGATTATTAGGATGATGGGATGGTTTTTAGGGAACATCAACTAAAATATGGTTAATGTAAAAGTAGAAATATTAAAGGGGAGTTAATCTTATTATGATCTTTGATCATAAATTATAGGAGTATTTTCTATAAAATAATGGTTTAAAAAGTCTAATTTAACATTTAATTAGTTATAAAAATTTGACTTAGTATTTAGTGGATTATCCTCCTTAAGATTGTAAG
>JBAUEL010000064.1:0-63852 GCA_049678585.1 Dehalococcoidia bacterium | reverse complement strand
CTCCGAGATAGGGGCCTCCCTCATGGTGGGCGGCAACCTTGCCGGCGAGACGCGGGTGCTCACCACGGCGGTGGTGTTGGAGACCAGCCGCGGCGAGTTCGCGCCGGCGATCGCCCTCTCGGTCATCCTCCTGGCCCTCATCTTCCTGGTCAACGTGATCCTGACGACGGTCCAGCAGCAGGAATAGCCAGCATGAGCAGAGCCAAGCTGTCCCTTCGCGATGTGCGGGTGCGGCGCCGAAAGGCCGAGCTGGTGAGGGTGCCGCACCTGGACGTCCTCGAGGGGGAGGTGCTGGTGATCATCGGGCCCAACGGCGCGGGCAAGAGCGTCCTGCTGGAGACGCTCGCCCTGCTGCAACGGCCCTCGGAGGGTGAGGTGCTCTTCGAGGGGCAACCGGTACGAGGTCGCGAGCTGGCCCTGCGGCGGCGCATGGCGGTGGTGTTTCAGGATCCCTTGCTTCTCCACCGCTCGGTGGCCGACAACGTGGCCATGGGGCTGCGACTGCGAGGAGAGCCCCGCGCCGCCCGTCGGCAGAAGACGGCCCGCTGGATGGAGCGCTTCGGCATCGCTCACCTGGCTGGGCGCTCCGCGCAGACCCTTTCAGGTGGCGAGGCGCAGCGGGTTAGCCTGGCGCGAGCCTTCGCCCTGGAGCCCGAGGTGCTGCTGCTGGACGAGCCCTTCAGCGCCCTGGACCAGCCAACGCGTGAGGAACTCCTCGATGACCTCTCGGCCGTCCTGCGTGAGACGGGCGTCACCAGCGTCTTTGTCACCCATGATCGCGACGAGGCGATGCGTCTGGGTGGCCGCATGCTTGTGCTGATGAACGGTGACATCCGTCAGGTCGGCCCCACAGCGGAGGTCTTCGCCTCACCGGTTGATGCGGAGGTAGCGGCTTTCGTCGGGGTAGAGACGGTGGTTCTGGCCAGGGTGCTTTCCTTTGATGACGGCCTGGCGGTGCTGGATGTGGCAGGTCAGCGCGTGGAGGTGGCTACCGCCAGCCCGCCTCCCGACGACGTCCTCCTCTGCCTGCGTCCGGAGGAGGTGGTGCTACACCTTCCCACCAATGGTGTGGCTCCCACCAGTGCCCGCAACCGGCTTCGCGGCAGGGTGCGCCGCGTGCTCCTCGTGTCCGGGCAAGCCCGCCTGACCGTTGACTGCGGCTTCCCGCTGGTGGCGATGATCACGAAGCGTTCGCTGGAGGACCTGGGGCTGGATGTGGGCAGCGAGGTCTTCGCCTCGTTCAAGGCGACAGCGGCGCACCTCATCCGCCGGGGCCGAACCACCGAGGGCGCTCAAGGCGCCCTATGACCTGAGGGCGGCCAGCAGGTCGAGGTCGTCACTGGTGATGCCCTGGACGCCCCAGCGCAGGAGTTCTTCCGCCCGCCGCCGCCGGCGCACGATCCAGGCGTAGGTACGCACGCCCCGCTCTTTCAGCCGCCCTACCAGTCCCTCATCGAGCAGGCTGTGTCGCGCGGAGAGCGCTACCGGCCCGGCCGGGCCGTCCAGCAGGCGAAGGAAGGCGCGGAGCCGCCAGCGGTTGCTGACGGAGTGAAAGAGGGTGAGGCCGGGGCGGGCCTCTCTCAGTGCGGTGAGAACCCCCCAATGCTTGAAACATAGCTCGGTGCTGGCTTCGGCCCGGTGTCGGCTCAGGGCTTCCAGCACAGCCTGGGCGGCGCTCCACTCCGCACTCTTGATGTCGAGAAACAGGCGAACCCTCTGATCCAGAATCCCCAGGAGCTCGTCCAGGGTGAGGTGGGCGCGGTCCAGGCGCACATGCCACTGGTCGACGAGGATGGGGAGCAGGGGGAGCTTGTGGTCATGACGCAGGATCAGGCGGCCGCGATGCTGCCAGACATCCGCTTCCACCATGTCCACGTCCGCCTCCAGGGCGCGCCGGAGGAGAGCGAGGTCGTTGCCGGCGCTATGGGCGATGGTGATGGGGTGGTGAGGAGGCAGTGGGTCCGCAGAAGTCACGACGGGGAGGCCGCGCCGACCCCCGTGACGTTGACCAGCACGCGCCGTCGGCGAGGGCGGTCCAGCTCCACCAGGAAGATGCGCTGCCACTGGCCCAGGGTGAGCCGCCCTTCCATGATGGGCACCGTCTCGCTGGCGCTGAGGAAGAGGTGCTGGCAGTGAGCGTGGCCGTTCTGGCACTCTTCCTCGTTCATGTTGACGGTGCGACGGGAGAAATCGTTGTGCTCGTAGCGAGCGTCCACAGGGGCGAACTGGGAGAGGGTGCGGGCCATGTCGACCAGGAGGAGGGGTTCGTTCTCGTTGATCTTGATGGCGGCGGTGGTATGAGTGGAGAAAATGGTCACCTGACCGAAGCGCACCCCGGAGCCAGCCACTACTGCGCGGACCTCGTCGGTGATGTCCACGAACTCCGGCGCCTCCTGGGTCACCAGCTCCAGGGCTTCGCAGTGGACGGTGGCAGTGCCATCCACCAGGCGGACGACTCGCTCCTTGGTAACCGCCTGAGAGAGAATCCCTTCCATCTCACTACCTTCCCAAAGTTATGGCCTTCGGGCGATTGCGTTTCTTAACGCTGCTTAGTGTAGCACGTTTCTCGGCTGTGAACAGGGGTTCGGACAGCCTGAGATTGAACAAGGCGTCGAAGCGTCCTTCCAAGCAGCGTTCAGTGTATCGTACACACATGCCATCCGGCATATCCATCAGGGATGACCCTAAGTGATGGCTTGGGCCGATGAGTCCTGCTTGCCTGCCGCACCCCGCTAGTACTCGCTGACGCCGGTGAAGTTCCAGCGGGCGATCTTGAGGGCAGGCACCCGGCTCACCCCTCCGATGGCCTGCTGGATGGTGGCTTCTCGACCGATCAGTTCGACGCAGTTAAGGGCATCCAGGTAGCTCTGGGTGAAGCGCAGGTTCTTGATGGGCGTGGTGATCTTCCCATTCTCGATGAGGAAGGTGCCATCGCGGGTCATTCCCGTCACCACTACTTTCAAGGGGTGCACGGGTCGCGTGTACCAGAAGCGGCTCACCCACAGGCCGCGCTTGGTGCTGGCTACCATCTCCTCCGTGGTGGCGGTGCCGGTCCCCAGGAACATGTTCATGGGGATGGGGCCGAAGGTGGCGCTGGCGGGAAGGGCGTGGCCGGTAGACTTCCGGCCCTCCTTGCCCGCGGTGTAGGTGTCCCAGACCACGTCGCGGGCGATACCCTTCTCGACGAAGTCCACCCGCTGCTTGGGCACCCCCTCGAAGTCGAAGGGGTTGGGGATGGTATTGTGGGAGAGGCCATCGTCCCAGATGCTGACGTTCTCGCCCATGACCTTCTCGCCCAGGCGGCCGGCCATGAAGCTGCGCTTCTCCTGGAAAGCCTGGGCGCCGAAGGAGAGGTAGGCCAGGAAGTCGAGCAGGTCGGCTACGGCGTACTCCTGGAGGACCACCTCGTACTCGCCGGGCTCCAGCCCGACGGGGTTGGCGCTGCGCAGGGCCTTGTCCACGGCCTCGGCGGCCACCTCTTCGCCGTCGATGTCTCCCACGTCTGTGCCGACGCGCTCGGCGTGGCCGCTGCTGCTCTCGCCCATGACCACGGTAGTGATGTCGGCGGTGGTGTCGCGATGATAGGCGAAGAGGCCCAGGGAGTTGGCCACGGCCACCTCGGCGGCGCCGGTACGCAAGGCCCCGGCGGCGGTGAGGCCGGCGTGGGAGGCGGCATCGCAGATGCGACCGACCACGTTAGCCCGCTCCTCGGGGGTACAGCGGGCGGTGCGCTCGACGAACACCTCCATGCGCTGGAGGGGCGCTGGCCCGGGCAGCGACTCAAAGCCGGGGTTCTCCTTCTGGTGACGGGCCAGGGTGGTGGCCTGCTCGACGACGCGGCGGAGGGCCTCGTCGGACATCTCGTTGCTGGAGGCCACGCCGACCTTCCTTCCCAAGACGGCGCGGACGCGGATGTCTACGTTGGTCTGCTCGACGTTCTGGTGGATGTAGTTGTTGGCGAAGCGGGTGAGGGCCGAGTCGGTGGCGAAGAGGAGCGCCTCGGTCTGGTCGGCCTTGCTCACGGCCAGGACGCGGTCCGCCAGGTTCTTCAGTTCAGCCTCGCCGAGCATAGGGGGCTCCTTTCAGGGGAGGGGCGAGCTGTCCCTCCCTGTCTACTGCTTCCTTCGGCGCCAGCCTTCGATCTCCCGCAGCCTGGCATCGCTGATGCCGAAGTGGTGGGCGATCTCGTGGATCACTACCTCCCGGACGCGCTGCACCACTTCGTCATCGCTGCGGCAGAGCCGCTCGATGGGCCGCTGGTAGATGATGATGCGATCGGGCAGGACCATCTGGTAGCCGCGTCCCCGCCTGGTCTGCGGGATGCCCTGGTAGAGGCCCAGCAGGGTATGGCCGGGCCCGACGCGGGTCGCCCGTAGCTCCTCGCGGGAGGGGAGGTCTCGCACCTCCACCTCGATGTTGGCGAGGTGCTCGGCGAACCGCGGCGGCAGTTCCTCCAGGGCGCGCCGAACCAGCTCCTCGAAATGTTCTCTCTGCACTGGAACGTTCGGGCAAAGCCGCCTCGGGGCGGCGCTCGCTGCTTACTATCATAGCGGCGTGGTCAAGCCAGCAACAGGGCAGAGGGGGAGAAGTTATTGCCGGGGGCTCGGGGTGACCTGCGGCGGGCACCCCTGTTCCGTGTGAGGGCCTGAGAGGATACGCCCCCGGCGAGTGCATTTTCGGCAGGGCAGGACAACCGCTGAAGTCCGCCGAGGGGCATGCTACCTCATCATGCCCACCTGGACGTTGCGGAAGCGGGCGGGGGCGGCGCCGTGGCCGGTGTGGGCCACCTGCTCGGGCTGGCCCTTGCCGCAGTTGGGGGTGCCCCACACTACCCAGTGGTCGCGGTTGCACACGGCGTCGCAGCTCCCCCAGAACTGGGGGGTGATGCCGGTGTAGGTGGCGTTCTTGATGAGTTCGCCCAGCTTGCCCTTCTTGATCTCGCGGGCGATCTCCGTGCCGAACTGGAAGTTGAGGCGTCGGTCGTCGATGCTCCAGCTTCGGTTGGTCTCCATGTAGATGCCTTCGTCGGTGTCGGCGATGAGGTCTTGGAGGGTCCACTCGCCCGGCTCCAGGTTTACGTTGGTCATGCGGATAAGGGGGATGCGGTTCCAGCCGGAGGCGCGCATGGCGCCGTTGCTGGTCTGGCCCAGGGCGGCCGCTGTCTCCCGGGAGGTGAGATAGCCCAAGAAGATGCCGTCGCGCACGATGGGGGTGCGGTGGGCGGGGATGCCCTCGTCGTCGTAGCCGAAGGTGCCCAGGCCGCCGGGGATGGTAGCGTCGGCGGTGAGGTTGACCACGGGGGAGCCGTACTGGAAGCTGCCCAGCTTGTCGGTGGTGAGGAAGCTGGTGCCGGCGAAGGCCGCCTCCGTCCCCAGCACCCGGTCCAGCTCGATGGCGTGGCCGCAGGACTCGTGGACCTGGAGGGCCACCTGGCTGCCGTCCAGGATGAGGGTGGTCACGCCGGGGGGGCAGGGCTTGGCCGTAAGCAGAGCCACGGCCTCCTCCGCCACGCGGGTGGCGTTGGCGGGCAGGTCCCAGCGCTCCACGAACTCCCAGCCCTCGGTGCCCTGGTGGCGGCCCACGCTGTTGGGGTAGGAGCGCTGCTGCACCTCTCCCTCGCTGACGGCGGTGGCCTCGATGCCGCAGCCCGTCTCCACCATCTCCTGCTCGATGTAGCTGCCCTCGCTGCTGCCGAAGGTCTTCTCCTCCCGCTGGCAGTACAGGTTTGACTCGGCCATGACGATGCCCTGAATCCTTTGCATGGATTCGTTGGCCTTCAGGAGCAGCGCGATCTTGTCCTCCAGCGAGACGGCGAACGGGTCCTTCTGGAAGGTGCTGCGATAGGTGTCGGTTACCGGGCTGGGCGGGCCGATGTCCGCGCGGGGGCCCCGCACGGTGGCAGAGGCCCTGGCGACGCGCACGGCCTGGGCCGCTACCCGAGAGGCCTCCTCTAGGGACATGCGGTGGCTGCTGGCGAAGCCCCAGAAGCCCTCCACAATAACCCGCACGCCGAAGCCCAGGGTCTCATCGGCGGCGAGCCCCTCCACATTCTCGTTGCGGACCGTTACCGACTCGCTTCTGCGGCGGACTACCCGCACGTCGGCGTAGGAAGCGCCTCGGGTTCTGGCGGTGTCTAGGGCCCGCATGACCAGGTCTTTCACGGCTACACTCCTCTGTGAAGAGACGAAAGATGCCCACAGACAGCGATGTACGCCGTCATCATATCGGAAGGCGGGGTGGTGTCAACTTGGGGCGGACCAGGCACTACACCGAATAGGGGACCTTCTCGGGTGGCACGCGGAGGGTTTCTCCGCTGGGGATGTAGTTGTCCTCGATGCCTTCCACCACCACGCTTGGGCCGATGACGCAGTTGTGCCCTACGCGGGTGGATGCGGACAACTGGGCCCGCTTGCCCACGATGGTGATGCCGCAGTGGACGATGTCTGGACGGTCCCTGTTGGGGGAGAAGTCATCTCCGTAGCCGACATAGCAGTTCTTGCCGACTTGGACCTCCTTGTCCAAGATGGAATGGTCGATGATAGCGCCCGATTCGATGTGGCAGCCCTCGAAGATGATGGCGTCTCGCACGACCGCTCCCTCCTCCACGTGCACGCCGGGGGAGAGAACCGAGTGCTCCACATGCCCTTCGATGACGCAGCCAAGGTCGACCAGGGAGCGGCTGAGGTAGGCGCGGCGGCCGATGCGGGCCGGGGGCAGGGCGGTCATCTGGGTACGAACGAGGGTTTCAGGGTCGTACAGGTCCAGCTCTGGCGTGTCCTCCAGCAGGTCCATGTTGGCGTTGAAGTAGGACTCGATGGTGCCCACGTCCCGCCAGTACCCCTTAAACCGATAGCCGCACAGTCTGTAGCAGGGGTCTCCCACCATGGCGGGGATGATATCGTGGCCGAAGTCGTGGGTGGTGGGTTCCTGCGCGTCTGCCACCAGTCGCTCTATGAGCACGTCTTTGTTGAAGACGTAGACACCCATGGAGGCCCGGTTAGAGCGCGGCTCTGTGGGCTTCTCGTCGAAGGCGATGATCGCATCGGTGTCATCATAGGTGATGACGCCATAGCGGCTGGCCTCATCTGGGGGCACCTGATAGACGGCGATGGTCACGTCGGCCCCCTGGGAGCGATGGAAGGCGATGAGTTCGTCATAGGCCATCTTGTAGACGTGGTCGCCTGCCAGGATGATCACCTGTTCGGCCTGTGACTCCTCAACGAAGTAGAGGTTCTGGTGGACGGCGTCGGCGGTGCCAGAATACCAGTCCGAGCTCTCCCGGCCCAGGTAGGGCTGGAGGAGGGAGACGGCGCCGCCCCGGTCCAGGTCCCAGGGGCGACCGATACCGATGTGCTCGTTCAGGGAGCGGGGCCGATACTGGGTCAGCACCCCCACCCGGGTGATGCCCGAGTTGACGCAGTTGCTCAGGGTGAAGTCAATGACGCGGTAGCGCCCACCGAAGGTCACCGCAGGCTTGGCGCGCTCCTCCGAGAGGACACTCAGCCGGTCACCCTCGCCTCCTGCGAGGATCATGGCGATAACTTTTTCCATCGCAGTCACCTCCCGTCACTGCGTGGTCTGAGCAGCGGACAGCCGATGGTCGGGGGAACACGCGCAGCTAAGAAAACGAGCCCAAGGCCGACGCCCGGGCTCGCAATGCGCGCGGGACAGGCCTCCCTATGTGCCTACGGGGTTAGCTGACGGGTTCGGGCTGGGAGAACTTGCCCTACTCGCCGGACGAGCCGGGAGATTCACCCCAGAATATGGGTCCCCCGCTTCCCTTTCTCAGGGAATTCGGCCAATAAAACCGCTCTCTATTCGATTGGCAGTGCTTGGCTGCATAGTAGCGCAGGGGAGCGTCGATGTCAAACCACGGGCGCGGGTGCTAGGCACACAGCCAGGGGAACCGTTCGCACCAGGAAGGGATATCCGTCGATGTGGGCGAGGGCGAAGGTGCCCATGTTGGATGCCTCCTGTACCGCCGACGGCGGGAGTTTTCGGCACCCTGCTAGGGCGAGGTGAGCCGCGTGCCCCGCTTCTTTAGCAGGCGCGTGCTGAACAGGACCTCGTGCGGATGGCCGGCGATGTTTAGCTCCTCGCTGATGCGCGCGACGATCTCCTGCACCTCCTGGCGGCTGCGCCCATGGATCATGGCGAAGAGGTTGTATGGCCAGGCGGGCGGGCGACGGGGCCGCCGATAGCAGTGGGTGACCTCGGGCATGCGGCCGAGGCGTCTCCCCACCTCGCTGGCCCGCTCGTCGGGCACGTCCCACACGGCCATGCCGTTGGCGGTGATGCCCAGGGCGTGGGGATTGGGGACGGCGCCGATACGCTTGATCGCGCCCCGCTGGAGGAGGGAAACGACCAGCTCCAGCACCCGCTCCTCGTTGGTCCCGATGCGCTCGGCCACCTCAGCGTAGGGCCGAGGCACCAGGGGAAGGCCGTCCTGGATGGCTAGAAGGAGTTGGCGCTCTTGGTCAGTCAGCATCGTCCACCGGGAACTGGAACCTGACCTCTAGGAAGTACTCCTCCTCCGAGGGCAGGTTCAGGACCTCCAGGCTGGTCTTCTCCTCGATGGTCCGGAGGGTGCGGGCGATCTCCGTCTCGTCCTCCGAGGAGATGACGAACCACAGGTTGAGGTGATGCTCGCGCTCGTAGTTGTGGGAGATAGACGGCAGCTTGTTGATGAAGTCGGCCACCTCGTCGAAGCGCTCTGGAGGTACGTGCATGGCGACTAGGGTTCGTTCGCCGCCCAGCCGGGGAGCGTCCAGGATGGGCCCGAAGCGGCTGATGGCGCCCGCATCCACCAGCCGTCGCAGGCGTGACAGCACCTCCTCTTCGCTCATGCCCATGCGCTCTCCCAGCTTCCGGAAGGGGCGCGGGCACACGGGGAAGTCGCCCTGGGCGTGATTCAGGAGGATGCGGTCGCCGCGGTCCAGCTTGATGGCCATGGCCTGTCGACTAGTCCCGCACAGTCGACGGGATGTGAGGGCTGCCGGCGGGTTTGGGCGGCGCGGGCGCGCCCACGCCCGCCTCGCGTGCGGCGGGGGAGACGTAGACGCAGTAGGGCTCCGATTCCAGGTAGTCGCCGGTGACGCCAAAGGCACGGGCTCGGGAGCCCCCGCAGACGTCCCGGAAGTCGCACAGCCCGCACTTGCCCTTGAGCTTGGAATAGTCGCGCAGGTCTCGGAAGAGGGGCGAGTGGCGGTAAATGTCCACGAAGGACTGCCTGCGGACGTTGCCTGCCGGTAGCTGGAGGAACCCAGAGGGGTACACATCGCCGATGTGGCTGACGAAGGCGAAGCCGTTGCCGTCGTTGACCCCTTTCATGGCTGACTGGCCCAGGCCATCGGCGAAGCTGAAGCCGGCGCCGGTGAGATAGATGCTGTCGGCAGGGCCGCTGGACGCGGCCCCCTGCCCGCGGGCGGCCTCGGCCTGCTCCTGCTGGCGGCGCTGGATGACCACCCGGCGGTAGTGCTGGGCGGCGGTGCTGCGCACGTCGAAGGGGGCGGTCTTGGAGAGGTCATACATCCAGTGGAAGACCTGCTCGTGCTCCTCGGGTGAGATCACATCGTCGTGGCTGCCACGGCCGGTGGGCACCAGGAAGAACACGTTGAACATGACCGCGCCGTATTGGGCGGCGATGTCGGCGATCTGGTCCAGCTCATGGAGGTTGTAGCGGCTGACCGTGGTGCCGATCTGCAGGGACATCCCCAGGTCCCGCAGGTCGTTCATTATCTCCATGGTGCGCCGGAAAGAGCCGGGGCTCTGGCGGAAGCTGTCGTGACTTTCGGCGGTGGCTCCGTCCAGGCTGATATGGGTGCGGCTGACCCCGGCGTCGCGGGCCTTGCGAAGGCGCTGGCGGGTCACCAGGGAGGTGGCGCTGGGAGAGAAGGCCACGCGCAGGCCGGCGTCGCTGGCGTAGTGGATGAGCTCGAAGAGGTCGGGGCGCATCATGGGATCGCCGCCGGTGATGATCAGGATGGGCCCACCGATCTCCACAACGCGGTCAATGAGGCGGAAGCCTTCCTCCGTGTTGAGCTCGCGGGGGTCGCGCTTGGGCTGGGCCTCGGCGCGACAGTGGACGCACTTGAGGGCGCAGGCCCGGGTGACCTCCCAGGCTAAGGTAAAGGGAGTCCGGTCGAAGTCCACCGCGGCCAGCGAGGGCTTCGGGGGGGTGTCCTGGTCCGCCTTCTCCGAGTGGTGCATGGTCGAATCGATGGGACGTCCCTGCGGGGTCCGTTTGTCGCTCATAGAGCCGTTCCAGCCCCGAGTCTCGCTCCACGTGCCAATATTATCGTCCACCGGGTACGCGCGGCGCAATGTATGAAGGCCCTTCAGCCTAACGCCCCCATGGTGTATAAATTAAGGCTGCCCCTGGGGCGGCCTTCGCCGGGTTCAACAACCAGGAGCCGTCTCCATGCCCTCATCCCGTCACCACCCCCTGGAATTCGCCTTCATCGGTTCAGGCAACGCTTTCGCCCGCGATCGCTACTGGAGCTCTTTCCTCCTCAACGGTCGCTACCTCTTCGATGCCCCTCCCACCGTGGTCCCCCACCTCAATAAGATGGGCCTCCCCCCCGAGGACATCGAGGTGGCCTTCATCAGCCACTTCCATGGCGACCACCTCTTCGGGCTTCCCTTCCTCCTGCTGGAGTTCGCCGAAGTCACGCCACGGACCAGGGACCTAACCGTTGTAGGCCCGCGGGGCATCCGGCAGCGGGTAGAGCTCATCACCGAGGTGGGGTTCCCCAAGGTCGCGCACAAGGACGCGGGATACCGCCTCCGCTACCTGGAGGTGGCCGACGGCCATGAGGAGTGCCTGCCGCTGGCCGACGACAGCCTCAACTTCAAGGCCCTGCGGGTGGAGCACTCCTCGGAGCTGGAGTGCTACGGGTTTCGGGTGCAGATAGGCGACCGGGTCGTCGCCTACTCCGGCGACTCCACCTTCTGCGACGCTCTGGTCGAACTGGCCGACGGCGCCGACGCCTTCGTGGTGGAGTGCTCCTGCTGGAAGGGCTCCTGTGGGCCACATCTCGCCCCTGAAGACATCGTCGAGTTGCGCAGGCGAATTTCGCCCCGCACCACCTTCATCCTCACCCACCTGGACGCCGGCCGAGCCGACCTGGGGCTGGAAGGCGTGCTCATCGCCGAAGACTTCGCCACCTTCCGCTTGTGAGGGCCTTTCGCCTGCTGCCCATCGGCGCCTGCTCTGCTCGGCGACGCCTGACTCGCTAAATAAACTGAGTGAGAGTAGCAGAATCTCGCAAAGCCCTACTCATGGACCTTCCCCATAGGGCGTGCTCCCGCTATCCTTGACCCGGCGCAACTAGAAGGGATTCCCGTGTACGGACTGGGCATCGCCAAGGGCCTTTTCACCACCCTTAAGCACCTCATCCGGCCCCCCTTTACCGTCCAGTACCCGGAGGAGATGCGTCCCATCCCTCCACGGGCCCGCACCAGTCTCCTCTGGTTCGAGGAGCGCTGCACCGGCTGCTCCACCTGCGCCCAGGCCTGCCCCGACGGCTGCATCCTGGTGGCCACCTCCCCCGCTGAGAACGGTTCCCTGAACAAGGACCGCTACGAGATCGACTTCCGTATCTGCATGTACTGCGGCCTCTGCACCGAGGCCTGCCCGTACCAGGCCATCCAGCCCGGCGGGCCCGTCGAAGACGTGGTGTACGACCTCCACTACCTGTACCGGGATAAGCACGCCCTCACCAGAATGGCCCACGAGTACCTGAGGGAGCACGATTTCACCTATCCCCACGGGGAGCGGGCCCCGCGGGAGGTCATAGAGTTGGTTCAAGCCCAGGAGACCGCCAGCATCAGGGAATAGCCGTGGCCAAGCTCACCATCAACCGCCGGGAGATCGAGGCGCCCGAGGGCGCCCCCCTCGTCGAGGTCATCAAGCAGAACGGCTTCTACATCTCCGATCTCTGCTACATCGATGGCCTGCCGCCTTACGCGGGCTGCCGCACCTGCCTGGTGGAGATCGAGGGCGCGCCCGGCCTCCAGCTCGCCTGCACCACCCAGGTGCGCGATGGCATGGTCGTGCGCACGGATACTCCGGAGGTGAGGGAGGCCCGCCAGGCAGTCCTCTCCATCATCAACGCCAATCACTCCGACCGCTGCCTCACCTGCCACCGCCGCGTCAGGTGCATGCCCGGCGACATCTGCCTGCGCGATGACGTGGTGACCCATCGCTGCGTGACCTGCGCCAAGAACTATCGCTGCGAGCTCCAGACCACCAACGAACTCCTGAAGATGGAGAGCTACGAGCCCTGGGAGGGGGAGGAGCGCACCTACTACCAGAAGGAGCCGCCCGAGCCGGACCGCGTCAACCCCTTCCTGGAGTTCGACCCCCAGATGTGCATCATCTGCACCCGCTGCGTGCGCGCCTGCCATGACATCCGCCACACCGGTGCCATCACCCTGGCTTGCAGGGGTTACGAGACGCGCATCGCCTTCGGGGTGGGCGGCGCCGTCCACGAGTCCAACTGCGACTTCTGCGGCGCCTGCCTCGACGTCTGCCCCACCGCCACCCTCATGGAGAAGCCCAACAAGTGGATCGCCCGCACCGAGGATTGGGTGTCCACCACCTGCAACTCCTGCAGCGTTGGCTGCACCATCAGCATGGGCGTCCGCGACGGCAGGGCGGTCATCGTCAAGCCTGATCGCCTGAACCCCGTCAGCGATGACCAGATCTGCGTGCGCGGCCGCTTCCACTACGACGCCATCAAGGACAGCGAACACCTCTCCCGCCCCCTGCTACGGCGGGATCAGATTCTCGCGCCCTCCTCCTGGGAGGAGGCGCTGGAAACGGCCGCAGAACGCCTGGCCCAACTGCGGGAGCAGCACGGGCCCGGGGCCATCGCCTTCCTGGGCTCCCCCTTCGCCACGAACGAGGAGAACTACCTCCTCCAGAAGCTGGCGCGCGAGATCGTGGGCTCCGCGCACATCGACTTCACGGTCGGGCCGGTGGCGCGGGCTACCGCCGAGGCCCTGACCGCGGCCTTCGGCACGGAGGCCCTCCCGGCGGACATGGCCGACATCGCCTCCGCCAGGACCCTGCTGGTCGTGGCCGACGACCTGGAGTCCAGCCATAACGTCGCCGCCCTGCGGGTAAAGGATGCGGTGGTGCGCAACGGCGCGCGGCTCATCGTGGTCAGCCCCCGCTACGGCGAGGTGTGTGACTTCGCCGAGCCCTACGGAGGGGTGTGGCTGCGACCCGAGCCCGGCGGCGAGGCGGCCGCCGTGGCCTCCTTGGCCGCCGCCCTGGCCGCTCGCCACGAGTTTGTCGCTGCTGCCGAGGCCGAAGGGCTCAGCGCTAGCGAGGCCGTGACCCGCGCACCCAAGGTACCCGGCGTCGAGACCGAGACCCTGGAGCGCGCCGCCGCTATCCTGGCCCAAGCCGCCGCAGACCGCGAGTCCGGCCTCGCTGTCATCTACGCGCCTAACCACATCGGCGCTGTCGCCGCCGGGGAGACCGCCAGGGCCGTGGCCAACATCGCCCTGCTCTGCCGGGGGCGCGAGGGCGGCGCTCGCTCCCTTCACCTCCTGCCTGTCGAGGCCAACGTCAACGGCGCCCGCGACATGGGCGTGGTCCCGGACCTGCTGCCGGGTCGCCGGCCGGTCGAAGGGAAGCCTGGGCTGGGGTTCCAGCAGATCGTCAAGGCCGCCGGGCGAAGGCGCATCAGGGCGCTGGTCGTGCTAAGGGACAACCCGCTCATGTTCGCGCCGGCGAAGGGCACGGTGCGGGAGGCGCTGGGTAAGCTGGACTTCCTGCTCGTCATCGATGACCTGCTCACGGATACGGCGAAGCTGGCGCACGTGGTCCTGCCCGATGTGCCCGCCTATGCCAGGGAAGGCACCTTCACCAGCGCGGACCGCCGCGTGCTGCGCCTGCGGCCGGCGGTGGACGCCCCGGGAGAGGCCCGGCCTGCCTGGCGGGCTCTCATCGAGCTGGGGCAGCGGTTGAGCACGCGGCTCTCCGCGGGCGTGGAGTTCAGCTACGATGGGCCGGCGGCGGTCATGGAAGAGATCGGCAAGGTCGTGCCCGCCTATGCCCCCTTCCGTTACGACGCTTTCATCCTCTGGGGCAAGGGCCGCGCCCTGGACGGCGCCGCCCCGGAGCGTGCCGTCCTTCAGCTCGTCGCCGCGCCTGAGATCGCCCCGGCCGACGGCACCTTTGCCCTGCTCACCGGCCGTACCCTCTACACCAGCCTGGAGGGCGCCTGCCTCCACTTGCCTGAGGCCGACAAGCTCCAGCGCGAAGAGTTCGTGGAGGTGCACCCGGCCGACGCCGCCGACCTCCGCATCGGCCAAGGCCAGCAGGTCACCCTGGCCAACGGCACGGCAGAGCTGGCCCTGCCCGTCCGGCTGACCGAGGCAGTCCCCCGAGGTGCCGTGTTCGTTCCCCTGTACTACGACGGCGGCGCTGTGACCGCCCTCGTCGCGCCTGAGGATGGCCTGGCGGGCCCACCCCGAATCAGGCTGGCACCGCGCAGCGACGGCTAGTCGCCCAAGCCGTCTCCAAGACTTGGTGGCCTGCTTTGAGCCAGGTCAGGTTACCCCTCTGCCGGTGTCCACCACGCACTCCCCTGAGTGTTTGCCCCGCCAGGCCGATGATGAGTGTTGAATCCAACGAGTACAAGGTCTTGCAGGCGCTTGGCGGCACTGCTATAATGCGCTCAAACGGGCCGCGTTCAAACCTTTAAATCCGGTCCGGCGAGGCCGGGAAGGGGCAGCAGTGGTGGCCTGTCAGGCTACACAGAGCCAAGCAGTCAGTTCAAGGGAGATGGCCTCCTGTCCGCGTGAGGCGGACGGGGGGTTTTTCTATGGCTGAGAGCATCATCATGTCGGAGCAGGATGTGCGGCGCGTCATCCTGCGCATCGCCCACGAGATCGTGGAGAACAACCGCGGCTGCCAGGACCTGGTGTTCGTGGGCATGCGTACCCGCGGCGTGCCCCTGGCGGAGCGCCTCGCCGCGGCCATCCGCGAGTTCGAGGGGGAGGAAGTGTCGGTAGGGGCTCTCGATATCGGCCTCTACCGGGACGACCTGCCCGCCCGCGGGGTGGAGGTGCGGATCAAGCCCAGCGAGCTCCCCACCGACATCGCCGATAAGCGGGTGGTGCTGGTGGACGACGTCCTCTACACCGGGCGAAGCATCCGCGCTGCCCTGGACGCCCTCATCGACTACGGGCGCCCCCAGCGCATCCAGCTCGCCGTGCTGGTGGATCGCGGCCACCGGGAGTTGCCTATCCGGGCTGACTTCGTGGGCAAGAACATCCCCACGTCCCACCGCGATGACGTTCAGGTCATGTTGCGGGAGATCGACGGTGACGACCGGGTGGTCATAACTCCAGCCGAGGGGGATTAGTCATGTCGAGCAATGCCGTGGAGAGAAGGGGAAAGTCCTCAGCAGCGGCGGTGCGGGAGCCTCCCGGGGAGCCCCTCCCCTCGGCGGTCGGGGCCTGGCAGCGTCGCCATGTCCTGGACCTGGACGACTTCTCCAGCGAGGAGATCTCCCTGGTCCTGGAGACCGCCGACGCGATGAAGGAGGTGCTCGCCCGCGAAGTGCCTCGCGTGCCCACGCTGCGCGGCACCACCATCATCACCCTCTTCTACGAGTCCAGCACCCGCACCCGCTCCTCCTTCGAGCTGGCGGGGAAGGTGTTGGGCGCCGATGTCATCAACGTCTCGGCGGCCGCCAGCAGCGTGCAGAAGGGGGAATCCATCATCGATACTGTGCGCACGCTCCAGTCCGTGGGCGCGGACATCCTGGTGATGCGGCACAAGGCCTCGGGGTCGCCCTACCTGGCGGCCCGCCACGCCGACATCAGCGTCATCAACGCTGGCGACGGCTGGCACGCTCACCCCACCCAGGCCCTCCTCGACCTGTACACGATGCGCTCGCGGCTGGGCGATGTCCGCGGCCGTAAGGTGGTCATCGTAGGCGATATCACCCACAGCCGGGTGGCCCGCTCCAACCTGTGGGGCCTCACCGCCATGGGCGCCCAGGTGGTGCTGTGCGCCCCGCCCACACTTTTCCCCGTGGGGCTGGACCCGGCCGACCGCGACGGCTGCGACGAGCTGGCCCTGCCGCCGGTCCGCTTCGACACGAACCTGGACCGGGCCATCGAGGGAGCGGACGTGGTGATGGCCCTGCGCATGCAGCTCGAGCGGCAGCAGAGCGGCCTGGTGCCCAGCCTGCGCGAGTACTCCCGCCTGTACCAGGTAAACAGCCAGCGCATGGCCCAGGCGGCGCCGGGCGCCTTCGTCATGCATCCCGGCCCCATGAACGAGGGAATCGAGATCTCCATGGAGGTGGCCCACGGAGCCCGCTCCCTGGTGGAGGAACAGGTTGCGAACGGGGTGGCTGTACGTATGGCCCTGCTGTATCTGCTGGCGAGGCGACGATGATGACGACTGACCAACCGCCCATCCTCATCCGCGGCGGACGGGTGCTGGACCCCGGCCGTGGCACCGACTTCCTCGGCGACGTGCTCATCGAGGGGGGACGCATCGCCGCTATCGACGAGCGTGTTGAGTCCTCCGACGCGGAAGTGGTCGACGCGTCCGGCCTGCTGGTCTGCCCGGGGCTGGTAGACATCCACTGCCACCTGCGCGAGCCCGGCTTCGAGTACAAGGAGACCATCGAGACGGGGACGCGGGCGGCCGCCCGGGGCGGCTTCGCCACCGTCTGCTGCATGCCCAACACGGACCCGCCCGCCGATAGCCGGGCTACAGTGGAGTACGTCCAGCGCACTGCCGCCGCCATGGGAGCAGTGCGGGTGCTGCCCATTGGCTGCGTGAGCCGGGGCCGTCAGGGGCACGAGCTGGCGGAGATGGGCGAACTGGCCGAGGTGGGCGTCATCGGCTTCAGCGACGACGGGAACCCCGTGGCCGATGCCGCCCTGATGCGACGGGCCCTGGAGTACGTCTCGGCCTTCGGCCTGCCCATCATCAACCACTGCGAGGAGGCCTCCCTCTCGACGGAGGGGGTCATGCACGAGGGCTGGGTGGCAGTGCGTCTGGGCCTGCATGGTCAGCCGCCTGCGGCCGAGGAGGCCATGGTGGCCCGTGACATCTCGCTGGCGGAGCTCACGCGGAGTCATGTGCACATTGCCCACGTGAGCACGCGCGGCTCCGTCGAGCTTATTCGTCACGCCAAAGAGCGGCGCGCGCCCATCACCGCCGAGGTCACCCCGCACCACCTGACCCTGACCCACGAGGCGGTGGCCTTCACGGCCGAGGGCGCCCACACCCTGGCCTACGATACCAACGCCAAGGTGAACCCGCCCCTGCGCAGCCGCGACGACGTGGAGGCCTGCCTCGAAGGGCTGCGTGACGGCACCATCGACGCCATCGCCACGGACCACGCCCCGCACGAGGCGGTGTCGAAGATGTGCGAGTTCGACCAGGCGGCCTTCGGCATCAGCGGGTTCGAGACCGCGCTGGCGGCCTGCCTCTCGCTGGTGCATGAGGGCAGGCTGGACCTGCCGACTCTCATCTACCGCATGACCGCCGCGCCGGTGGCCGCCCTGGGCCTGGAGCGCTTCGTGCCCGGCCTGGGCTCCCTGGCTGTGGGTGCGCCGGGCGACGTGACCGTCATCGAGCAGGAGGCCCTATGGGTGGTGGAGCCGGAGGCCTTCGCCTCGAAGGGGAAGAACACACCCCTGGCCGGTCGCACTCTCCGCGGCCGGGCGGTGGCGACGGTGGTGGGAGGGCGAGTAGCTTTCGCTGACACACGAGCAAAGGTATGAATTCAGAAAAGGCCCTTCTCGTTCTCGAAGACGGCTCCGTGTACACGGGACGGGCCTTCGGCGCTCGGGTAGCTGCCCACGGCGAGGTCGTCTTCAACACCTCCATGACCGGCTACCAAGAGGCCCTCACCGATCCCTCGTACGCCGGCCAGATCCTGGTGATGACCTACCCCCTCGTGGGCAACTACGGCGTCAACCCCGGGGATGTTGAGTCGCGCCGCATCCAGGTGCGCGCCTTCGTGGTCCGCGAGGACTGCGACATCCCCAGCCACTGGCGCAGCCAGGGCACCCTGCACGATTACCTCTCGGCGGCGGACGTGCCGGGCATCGCCGGTGTGGACACCCGTGCGCTCACCCGCCACCTGCGCTCCCAGGGCGTCATGATGGGCGCCATCACCCAGGACGAGTCACCCGAGCAGGTGCTCGCCTGCCTCCAGGAGATGCCCCGCTACGAGGACGTGGACTACGTGCGCTGGGTGAGCACCCAGGAGCCCTATGAGTGGCCCCACCCTGGCGCAACTGACGGTCGTCACATCGTGGTGTTGGACCTGGGGCTCAAGTACAACATCCTTCGTATCCTGCGAAGCCTGGGATGTCGGTCCACCGCCGTCCCCTGCGGTGCCAGCGCCGAGGACATCCTGTCGCTGCAGCCCGACGCTGTCCTTCTCTCGCCCGGGCCGGGCGACCCCGCCCTGCTGGACTATGCCGTTGAGACAGCGCGGGGCTTGATCGGCCGCACCCCGATCATGGGCATCTGCCTGGGGCATCAGGTGCTGGCCCAGGCCTTCGGCGCGAGCACCTTCAAGCTCAAGTTTGGCCACCGCGGCGCCAACCACCCCGTGCGCGAGCTGGTCACCGGCCGCATCTACATCACCGCCCAGAACCACGGCTACGCCGTAGACCCCGAGAAGTTGCCGCCGGCGGTTGAGGTCAGCCACATCAACCTGAACGACGATACGGTGGAGGGCCTGCGACACCGCGAGTTGCCCATCCTCGCCATTCAGTACCACTCGGAGGCCTCGACCGGGCCGCTGGACAATGTGTATATGTTCGAGCGCTTCCTGGAGATGCTGCCATGACCGGCGAGCCCACCTACCGACAGGCTGCTATCCAGGACGCCGAGGCCATCGCCGGGATCATCGCCACCATCGTGCAGGAGCCGAATCCCGTCGCATTCGAGGGCCCTATGTCCGCCGAACAGGTGCGCACCTGGTTCACCCGCCTGGGCGAGCAGGGCGCCGTCTTCCTCTGTCTCATCGATGGCAAGGTCGTGGGCTTCAGCGCCCTGGACTTCGATACCCAGCAGCCGGAGACGGCTATCCTGGGCGTGTGGATGCTGCCGGAGCACCGACGGCAGGGTCTGGGCACTGCGCTGGCTCAGTATGCCCTCGACTTCGCCCGGGAGAGGGGATACCGGCGCATCCGGGGCCGCCTGCCCGGGCAGAACGAGGTGGCGCTCAGCTTTCTATCGGGCATCGGGGCGCTGGTGCCCCTCTACAACCCGGACGCGGTCTTCGAGCTGCCGCTGTGATTGTGACAGTAGATGATTCGTCGCATTGACCCAATCGGTAGGACCGCTTTCGGGGCGCTGTGCATCGCCGGGGCGGCGGCTATCGCCGCGCCCGTGCTCCTGCTGGCGGGCGCCGTGGGTGCCATCGTCTTCGGCGTCACCGGCGACGTGGTCTACGCCATCGTCTTCTGGCTGCTGGCTTGGGCCATGGCCGTCTTCTCGGCGGGACTGGCCCTGGGCATCTTCTTCAGCGCCTTCCCCCTCTCCTCGGACTGGATCACCGAGTGGCCGGGCTACGCCGTGGCCCTGACCATGGGCGCGGCGACCGTCGCTCTCATGGCGCTGCTGCTGTTCCCGGTGCCTGCGCCCATCTACGTGGCGGTCATCGTCCCGCTGCTGTTGTGCTTCGGCGGGGGCTTCGGGGTGGCCGGACGGCTGGCCGGGCTGAAGGCGCCCAGCGCCCGGCCCCGGCCGCGCGCCGTCAGGCGGAGGTGAGATCGTGCACACCGCAGCCTATCGATGGCACGTAGCGCTGACCTCCGCCGGCGGTTTGTACGCCACCCTGGGAGCCTTGCTTACCGCCCTGGGGTTGGTCATCTGGTTCTTCAGCGACCTGGACCTGCCCCTCGCCGACTCCCTGGTAGCCATCGTGGGCGTGGTCATCCTGGGCCTGGGGGCGACCGAGGTCGCGGCGGGCTGGGTTCTGGAGCAGGCCCTGCCGCCGGACGCTCCCAGGAAGCGGCCCCTATATGCTGGCCACCGGGCAGGCCCTCCGGGGGCTGCTCATGGGCATCGTGCTGCCGCCTATCGTAGGGACGCTGGTGCTGCCTACCCTGTTCGCCTACATCATGGTGAGAGAACACAGTGAGCGAAAAGCCTGAGAAGGTCCTCATCATCGGCTCCGGGCCCATCATCATTGGGCAGGCCGCGGAGTTCGACTACGCCGGCACCCAGGCCTGCAAGGCCATGCGCGAAGAGGGCGTGGTGTCGGTGCTGGTGAACTCTAACCCCGCTACCATCATGACCGACGAGGGCATCGCCGATGTCGTCTACATCGAGCCCCTCACGGTGGAGGTGGTAGCGCGGGTTATCGAGCGAGAGCGCCCCGACGGCCTCCTGCCCACCCTGGGCGGCCAGACCGGCCTTAACCTGGCGGTTGCCCTGGCCGACGCCGGCGTGCTCGACCGCTACGATGTCAGGCTGCTGGGCACGCCGCTGGAAACCATCCGCAAGGCCGAGGACCGCGAGCTCTTCCGCCGCCTGCTGGCCGATATCGGCGAGCCCGCCCCCGAGAGCGCCACCGTCACCAGCCTGGACCAGGCCCGCGAGGTAGCCGGGCGCCTTGGCCTGCCCCTGGTGGTGCGCCCGGCGTACACCCTTGGCGGGACAGGCGGGGGCATCGCGCATAGCCCGGAGGACCTGGAGCACATCGTGGCCGGAGGCCTGGGCGCCAGCCCCATCGGGCAGGTGCTCCTGGAGTGCTGCCTCCTGGGGTGGAAAGAGATCGAGTACGAGGTGATGCGGGACGGCGCCGACAACTGTATCACCGTCTGCAACATGGAGAACATCGACCCCATGGGGGTCCACACCGGCGACAGCATCGTGGTGGCGCCCAGCCAGACCCTCAATGACAAGGAATACCAGATGCTGCGCTCGGCCAGCCTGCGCATCATCCGCGCCCTGGGCATCGAGGGCGGCTGCAACATCCAGTTCGCCCTGGCCCCGCGCCCGGAGATCGCCGACTGGCAGTACCAAGACGCCGAGGCCCCTCCCTACTACGTGATCGAGGTCAACCCCCGGGTATCCCGCAGCTCCGCCCTGGCCAGCAAGGCCACCGGCTACCCGATCGCCCGGGTGGCCGCCAAGATCGCCGTGGGCAAGCGGCTCGACGAGATCGCCAACGCCGTCACTCAGAAGACCACCGCCGCTTTCGAGCCTGCCCTGGACTACCTAGTGGTGAAGATCCCCCGCTGGCCGTTCGACAAGTTCGCCTTCGGCGACCGCCAGTTGGGCACCCAGATGAAGGCCACTGGCGAGGTCATGGCCATCGACCGCAGCTTCGAGGCGGGCCTCCAGAAGGCGGTGCGCTCCCTGGAGATCGGCGGCCGCTCTCTCCTCTGGGAAGACCCTCGGACCAGCGGCGACCCCTGCGAGGGAGCCCTGGCCCCCACCGACGAGCGGCTGTGGAGCATCATGGCGGCCCTCCGCCGCGGGGCCGACATCATGGGCCTCGCCCGGAAGACGGGCGTCGATCCCTGGTTCCTGCACAAGCTGGCCAACATCGTCGCCCTGGAGCGGCGCCTCCTCTCCGAGCCCATGGGGCCGGAGCTGCTGCGGGAGGCGAAGCGCCTGGGCTTCTCGGACGAGCAGGTGGGCGCCCTGGCCGACGTCCTGCCGGAGCGGGTGCGCGCCCGCCGTAAGGAGTGGGGAATCCGCCCCGTCTTCAAGATGGTGGACACCTGCGCCGCCGAGTTCGATGCCGCTACCCCCTACTTCTACAGCACCTACGAAGAGGAGAACGAGGCCCAGCCCCTGCCCGGTGACAGGGCTCTGGTCATCGGTAGCGGGCCCATCCGCATCGGCCAGGGCATCGAGTTCGACTACTGCTCCGTCCACTCCGTCTGGGCCCTCCAGCAGGCTGGCTACCGCGCCCTCATCGTTAACTCCAACCCGGAGACCGTCTCCACCGACTTCGACACCAGTGACCGCCTCTATTTCGAGCCCCTGGACGAGGAGGCTGTCCGGGACATCCTGGAGAACGAGGCCGGCGACCCCAGCGACGGCGGCCCCGGCCCGCCGCCCTCTATTGTCCAGTTCGGAGGCCAGACCGCCATCAACCTGGCGGGCCCCCTGCACCTGGCGGCGATGCCCATCATCGGCTCCAGCGCCGAGGCCATTGACCTGGCGGAGGACCGCCGCCGCTTCGAGGAGTTCCTGGGGAGCCTGGGTATCCCTGAGCCGCCCGGGGCCGGCGTCACCAGCGTGGAGGATGCCATCTCCACCGCTCAAGTCATCGGCTACCCGGTGCTGGTGCGCCCCAGCTACGTCCTGGGTGGCCGGGCCATGGAGATCGTCCAGAACCCCCGCGAGCTGGTGCGCTTCGTCACCGCCGCTGCCGAGGTCGGCCAGGGGAAACCCATCCTCATCGACAAGTACCTGGAGGGCAAGGAGGTGGAGGTGGACGCTGTCGCCGACGGCGAGCGCGTCCTCATCCCCGGCATCATGGAGCACATCGAGCGGGCCGGGGTCCACTCCGGCGATTCCATGGCGGTCTACCCCCCCATCAGCCTCACCGAGGAGGAGGTCAACACGGTGGTCGACTACGCCCAGCGCATCGGCTTCGCCCTGGGCGTACGGGGTCTCATGAACATCCAGTACGTGATCATGCCCAACGGCGAGTCCGGCGGCTCGGACGTCTACGTCCTCGAGGTGAACCCGCGGGGCAGCCGCACCGTTCCCGTCATCTCCAAGGTCACCGGGGTTCCCATGGTCCGGCTGGCGGTCAACATCATGCTGGGCCGCTCCCTGGCCGACCAGGGCTATTCCGGCGGGCTGTGGCCCTGCCAGGATCTGGTGGCGGTGAAGGCGCCCGTCTTCTCCATGGCCAAGCTCATCGGCGTGGACACCTATCTCGGTCCGGAGATGAAGTCCACCGGCGAGGTCATGGGCGTGGACCACACCTTTCCGGCGGCCCTGGCCAAGGCGCTGCTCTCCGCAGAGCTGGCGCTGCCGCCGGGAGGAGGCGTCCTCCTCAGCATCGCCGACCGGCAGAAGGCCGAGGCCATGCCGGTGGTGCGCTCGCTGGCCTCGGCGGGCCTGCGCCTTTACGCCACCGAGGGCACCGCCGAGATGATCCGCGCCCTGGACCTGCCTGTAGAGAAGGTGCCCAAGCGACTCAACGAAGGCCACCCCAACGTGGTGGACGTGATCCGCGATGGCTCTGTGGACTGCGTCATCAATACCCCCGAAGGCGGCCGCGCCACCGAGATGCGGGACGGCTTCCACATCCGCCGCGCCGCCGCCGAGAAGCGCATCCCCTGCTTCACCTCCATCGACACGGCGCGCGCCGCCACCGAGGCCCTCCTGCGCGGCGCGCAGACGTACACGGTCCAGCCTCTCCGGCTCTACCTGGACGGGCGGGGCTAGCGCGGGGAGGCCTCGGCATGAGGACAGGGCACGCCCGTATCACCGAGAACCGGCGCCTCTACGGGGATACAGTCATCACCTGGTTCGCTGCGCCCGAGGTAGTGCGCGGTGCCCTCCCCGGGCAGTTCCTCATGCTGCGCTGCTGCGTCGAGGCGGCGCCCGGCCGTCCCGCCTGCGATCCTCTGCTGCCCCGCCCCATGAGCTATCACCGGATGCGCCAGGGCCCCGAGGGCCCGGAGTTCGCCCTCCTCTACGATGTCATCGGCCGCGGCACCGAGTGGCTGGCCAGCCGCGCCCCCGGCGAGACCGCCTTGGTCTGGGGGCCCCTGGGGCGGGGCTACGCCATCCGCCCGCGCTCTCAGAACCTGCTGCTGGTGGGCGGTGGCATCGGCGTGGCACCGCTGGTGTGGCTGGCCGACGTGGCCGTCGAAAAGGGCAAGAGCGTTACCTTGCTCCTGGGAGGCCGCAGCGCCGATCAGATCTTCCCCGCGCACCAGCTCCCGCCGGAGGTAGAGCTGGTGGTGACGACGGAGGACGGCTCGCTGGGCATCCGCGGCCTGGTCACCGAGCCCTTCGCCGAGCACCTCTCGTGGGCGGACCAGGTCTTTGCCTGCGGGCCCAATCCCATGTTTCAGGCCATGGCCGAGGTGCTGCGGCGCTCTCGGACGCGGCGGTCGGTGCAGGTCCTGCTCGAGGAGCGCATGGGCTGCGGCTGGGGCATCTGTTACGGCTGCGCCGTGGAGACGAAGCGGGGCATGCGCCTGGTATGCAAGGACGGCCCCCGCTTCGAGCTCAGAGATGTATTCTAGACAGCGACAAGGGTCAAGGGTCAGGGAGCGCTGTAAGGGTCCGGAGTGAGCCGCCTTGACGGCGCCCTATGGCTCAGATAGGATAGCGGGTGATCAATTCTTTTCCGGGCGGCACCACCGGCGATGACTGAGACTCCCATCCCCAACCACATCTATGAGGGCGACTGCCTGGAGGTGATGCGGCGCTGGCCTGATGCCTGCGTCGACCACTGCAGCGATGGCCCGTTCTACTCAGCACTTTGCGCGCTGCCCCGCTGGAACGGCAGTCCACCCGATGCTGGGACGTTCCTCCTAACCTGGTTGCGGGAGACATCTCTGTGAGCGGATACGACCTCCTGACTGTAGCGCGCACGAGGCGGCAACACCTTCCTGCCGTGCCGGGACTGGACGCCACGCCCTTTATCAAGTGGGCCGGCGGCAAAACCCAACTGTTGCCCCAACTAGGTCCCGCCGTGCCGAAGGCGTTCAAAACCTACTACGAGCCATTTGCTGGCAGTGCGGCTATGTTCTTCTGGCTCCGCAGGGAACGGGGGACCTTCCCAGCTGTCCTGATGGACTTGAATCCAGAGCTCGTCAACTGCTACCAAGTGGTGCGCGACAACGTCAAGGCGCTGATCCCCCTTCTGGCTCGGCACCAGCGACAGCATGGCAAACGGCACTACTACCAAGTCCGCGACCTGGAACCCCAGAGCCTTCGACGAGAGGACAGGGCTGCACGCTTTATCTATCTGAACAAGACCTGCTATAACGGCCTTTATCGCGTGAACTCGCAAGGCAAGTTCAACGTGCCAATGGGCTCCTACAAGAACCCCGCTATCCTGGAGACCGAGGTCTTGCTGGCAGCGAGTCAGGCGCTGCAAACGGTGGACGTTAGGGAGGGTGACTTCTCGGACATCCTCGAAGAGATCTCCAGCGACGACTTCGTCTACCTGGACCCGCCTTACTACCCTATCTCGGAAACGTCGAGTTTCACCGGCTATGCGGTGAGCGCTAGGGGAAGGCCTGAGTTTGGTGCCGGTGAGCATCAGCGCCTGGCCCAGTTCTTCAAGGCGCTCGATGGTAGGGGCTGTAAAATGCTACTGAGTAACAGCCATTGTCACTTTGTGATGAAGCTCTACCAGGGCTTTAGGACACAGCGTGTGCAGGCTCGCCGCAATATCAACAGCGACGGCAGCAAGAGGGGGGCGATCACTGAGCTGGTCATCCGAAACTACTAGCGACCCGATCCCCACCATTGACGTACCACAGGCTAATACCCTTAGCACAGTGGTCGACCTCGTGGCCCTCCTGCAACAGGGTATGGCTGGCAAGAAAACGCTGGCCGTGGAACTCGGCATAGACCCCCGCGAGGTGGACTACTACAAGCATGCCGCGCGGGTCCTGGGCTTCACCCGCGGCCCAATTGATAGGCCTGCCTTGACACAACGAGGCAGCGAACTCATGCAGGCTGTGAGACTGGTACAGCGCCAAGCCACCATCGTGCACGCTATCGGGGAAACCGACGTCTTCACGCGGCTACTGGCGACTCACCGACGTGAGGAACTCAACAAGAACACTGTTGTTGACTTCCTGAAGATCAACACACTCCTTACGGGAAGCACTGTCGGGCGCCGGGCCGACACGATCTTGGCATGGCTCAAGTTCATCTCTCGCTATGATCCCTTCGACATAGGTTCGATTGCGCAGCACGCTTCTGCCGAAGCTCGGCACGCGTATCAGGCATACCGACGTGGCGAGGAAAGCAAGGCCCACCAGAGCCTCAAGCGTGCCGTTGCAGAGGCCCCCCTGCAGTACCTTGGCGAGTCGCTCCGGCTTGTTCAGATTGAGTACCGATTCCCAACTAATGACCGCGCCGACATTGTGTTCGCCGACAGCCGCAACCGCCTGGTGGCCGTAGAGGTAGAGGTGGACGTAGGCCCACTCGATATTTCTGGGTTACTACAAGCAGTGAAGTACAAGCATATGTTGGCAGTGCTCTATCGCTTACGGGTTGCGAACGTACGTGCCATGCTGGTCGCGCGTACCATCCACAGCGTGATGAGAGACAGAGCGCGACAGTACGGTATTGAGACGCACGAGGTCGACGCCTCCATAGTCTAGCCAGAGACAGCAACGGCGCCCGCTCTGCCCGGACGCCATCGCGGCCCTTCGATAAGTGTAGGACTCCTACCTGGCGCGGAGCTCCGAGAGGTGCTCGCCGACTTCCACGCACTCGTCGGCGATGGCGCGCAGCTCGTGGGACATGCTCTGGGCGAAGGCCACCACCTCCACCCGCACGCCCCTGCTCGCCACCAGGTCAACCAGGCGCCGGAAGTCGCCATCGCCGGACACCAGGCTGACGATGTCCAGCCGGTCGGACATGGTGAGGACGTCAATGGCCAGCTCGACGTCAAAGTTGGCCTTGATAGACCCGTCGGCGTAGCGTTTCAGGGGCTTGGTGACGATGCGATAGCCACGGTCCACAAAGGGCTGGACGAACTTCTGGGACTCGATCTTGAGCTGGGGATCGTCGCTGATGGGAGCATAGGCGCTGGCCCTTACCAGCTCTCGGCCCCGGCTGAGGAATGTGAGCAAGCGGCCGTAGTCGATGACCACGCCCTGGCGCTCGGCGGCATACATAACGTTGGGCACGTCCACGAAGATGCCCACGCGCGGCAGCGGCGCCGGCGATTCGACCTGCTCCGGCCTCGCCCCCAGTTGCTTCTCGACGGCCGAGAGCGAGCGCTGGACGCTCCGCATCACTGTGAGCTGCTTGGAAGCGAAGTCCTCCAGGAGCCTCCCTTGCTTGGCCAACAGCGACTCCAGACCGGAGACCTCCACCGTCGGCGGCGCAGGTGCCTCCGGGGCCGGTTTCTTCGGGGGCGCCTCCGCGGTGGAAGGTCGGCGCTGTCGCCGCCCCCGCGAAGGAGCCTCCGCCGGCGCTGGCTGAGGCGTCTCGACGGGCGCGGGTTTCGCGGGCTGCTGTGTCCGAGCCTTTCGCGCTCGAGCCGCGCGCCGCGCCGCGCCAGAGGTGCGCGAGCGTTCCGCCGCCCTGGTGGCCGACGGAACCTCGCCCGCCGGAGGGGCCTTCTCCTGCTCTGTGACTTGCTGTCGCCCGAAGAAGCGTAGACTCATGGGCTACTCCACCTCTCTCGCGGCATACTCCAGGACGCTGCAGCGGGCGGCCACCGTCTCGGCCACCCGCATGAACGCCTGGGCTTGAGGCGAATCCGGGTAGGCCTCTATAACGGGCACGCCGGCGTCGCCGCTTTCCCTGGTCTTGACGTCGAGCGGGATCTCCCCCAGGAACTCCAGCCCCAGCTCCTCGGCGGTGAGGCGGGCTCCCCCATGACCGAAGATATCGCTGCGCTTCCCGCAGTGGGGGCACTCGAAGTAGCTCATGTTCTCGATGATGCCGAAGACGGGCACGTTGAGCCTGTCGAACATGGCGACGGCCTTGGTGGCGTCCTCCAGCGAGATGTCCTGCGGCGTACTGACGATGACCACGCCGGAGAGGGGGGCCTCCTGGGCCAGGCTCAGGGAGGCATCGCTGGTGCCCGGCGGCAGGTCCACGATCAGGTAGTCCAGTTCACCCCAGAGGAGCTCGTGAAGAAGCTGACCCAGGGCCTTGCCAACCATGGGGCCCCGCCAGATGGTGGGGCTGCCGCGCGCCAGTATGAAGCCGATGGAGCACAGATGCACCCCGAAACGCTCGATAGTGGTGAGGCCACCCTGGCTCTCGGCCATGAAGCCGGCCTTGAGGCCCACCATGGTGGGGATGTTGGGACCGGTGAAATCGGCGTCCAGCAGGCCCACCCGGGCGCCTCGCTTGGCCAGGGCTACCGCCAGGTTGACGGCCACCGTGGACTTGCCAACGCCGCCCTTGTTGCTGGCGATGGCGATGATGTGGCGCACCCCTTCCACCGGTCGCGGGCCTCCCGGAGCCCGGTGGCCCTGCACCTCTGCGTCCATGTCCACCGACACGGAGCGAACCCCGGGTACGGCCAGGAGGGTGCGCTCCACCTCCTCCTTGATGGCGCCGCGCAGGGGGCAGGCGGGCGTGGTTAGGACGACGCGAAGGGAGACGTGGCCATCGCTCCCCAGCTTCAGGTCCCTGGCCATCCCCAGGGAGACGATGTCCCTGTGCAGTTCGGGGTCCTGAACCTTGCTAAGGGCGGCCAGCACCTCCTGTTCGCTGAGCGTTGACTCAGCCATCACGTGATTCCTTCCATGTGAAACGGAGACGGAGGCGTTCTATGCGAACTATGCTCCGCCGCCTCCTGAACGCTGGCGATGTCGCGCCGGCACCGGCCTCGAAGCGCCGGGGAAACATCTCCTCCCCCTTTGGGCGTTAGTGGCTGGAGGGGTTGAGGGCAGCCGGTGGCCCCTCGTACCTCTTGAGGGCTCACCAGCCCATCTCGCCGCAGAGCGCTTAGATGCTGCCGCACGGTGACGGAGGGGAGATCCAGGCCAACAGCGAGTTCGTCGACCGTGCTACCACGGTTGCGCCTCATGAAGAGCACGTCTACAGAAAGGGCTCGGCCGTGCCGATATCCTTGTAGAGTATAGCCCATAACCTGGAACAAAGCGAGGACTGGTAAGGTTCCCACCGTAATTTTAGTTATTAGCACCACAAGCTTGACAGCGGACAAAGTAGTGTGCTAGATTATAGCTCCGCGAGACGTCAAGCGCTCGCGGGCGGTTCGGAAGGAGGTGTGCGGGATGAGCGAAGGAGTCGCCCTGCAGGACAGGGAGGTCTCAGCAGCGCCTCAGTGCCGACACCACTGGATCATCGAGAGCCCCCAGGGGGCTACTAGCTGGGGCGTCTGCAAGCTGTGCGGCACCAAGAAGGAGTTCCCCAACTCCGCTTCGGATTCCCTGTGGGAAGGCGACCCGGGCACGGCCCTCGGCGGCCCCGTCTGGGTTGAGCGCTCCTCCCCGGGTGATGACTTCTAGGGTCGCCTCAGGGCCTATCGCACCAGCCACGAGGGGGTGGGCATCCGGCCCGCCCCCTCGTTCTTTCCAGGGCTTACCCGGCCGCTCTCTGGGCCGTATAATGGCTCCAAGCCAGCGTCAAGCCCGAGGAGATACCCTTGAACCTGGCCGTCGAGCTGGGGTCCGGCCGCAAGGGTGGCCTGCTCCTCCAGAACCCCGTGATGACGGCCTCCGGCACGTTCAGCTACGGGCTGGAGTATGCCAAGGTCTTCGATATCCAGCGGCTGGGGGCCATCGTCTGCAAGACCACCACCCTGAGGCCACGCGCGGGCAATCCCCAGCCGCGCACGGCAGAGACCCCCGCGGGCATGCTCAACTCCATCGGCCTCCAGAACATCGGCATCGACGCGCTTATCCGGGACCTGGCGCCGACGTGGGCCCGCTGGCGGGTGCCGGTCATCGTCAGCATCCTGGGGGCTACCCCTCAGGAGTACGCCGAGGCCGCCTCGCGCCTGGAGGGAGTAGCGGGGGTCAGCGGGCTGGAGCTGAACGTCAGCAGCCCCAACGCGCAGCGGGGCGGCATGCAGTTTGGGCAGGAGCCCGAGGCGGCCGCCGAAGTCACCCGGGCGGTCCGGCGAGCCACCACCCTCCCCATCATCGTCAAGCTCACCCCCAACGTGACCGACATCGTGGCGGTGGCCCGTGGCGCCGCTGAGGCCGGCGCCGACGCCCTCTGCCTGATCAATACTCTCCAGGCCATGGCTATCGACGTGTGGAATCGCCGCCCTGCCCTGGCCAGTGTCTTCGGGGGACTATCGGGCCCCGCTATCAAGCCGGTGGCCCTGCGCATGGTCTATCAGGTGGCGGGGGCGGTGGACGTGCCCGTCATCGGCTGCGGAGGCATCATGAGCGGCCTGGACGCCGTGGAGTACCTGATGGCGGGGGCCTCGGCAGTTCAGGTCGGCACGGCCACCTTCACCAACCCCCGTGCGCCCCTCGAGGTGCTGGAGGGTCTGGAGGGGTTCATGCGTGAGCAGGGCATGGAGGACGTGCGGGAGTTGGTGGGATCGGCGCGGGTGCCGCGCTGACCGGACGCAGCCGCGCCGGGCGGCAACACGATTCATAGGCAGGAGGTAAAGAGGCATGGCGTTGGACTTCCAGGACATCCTCTACGAGAAGCATGATCGGGTGCAGGGGGCCGCCTGGATTACCATCAATCGGCCTGAGGTGCGCAATGCGTTCCGGGGCCAGACGGTGGAGGAGATGATCGCCGCCTTCAACGATGCCGGCCAGGATCGCACCATCGGCGTGGTGGTCTTGACCGGGGCTGGAGACAGGGCCTTCTGCTCAGGCGGCGACGTGCGCTGGCTGGCTGAGGCGGAGAAGCAGGCCCTGGCGGAGGGTCGGGACCTCTCTTCGCTGGTCCCCCACGAGGCCATGCGGGAGTGCCTGAAGCCTGTCATCGCGCGCATAAACGGCTATGCCATCGGCGGCGGCCACCACATGGCCTACTTCGCCGACCTGAGCATCGCCGCCGAGCACGCTATGTTCGGCCAGGTGGGCCCGCGCGTGGGGAGTCCCGCCAGCGGCCACCTCGTAAGCTACCTGGTGAAGGTGGTGGGCGCTAAGAAGGCCCGGGAGATCTGGTATCTCTGCCGCCGCTATAGCGCGCGCGAGGCCCTGGAGATGGGCCTGGTGAATGCCGTGGTGCCCTACGAGAAGCTGGACGAGGAGGTCGACAAGTGGTGTCGCGAGATCCTCGCCGCCAGCCCCACATGCTTGGCGGTCCTCAAGGCCACCTTTGAGGCCGAGTACGAATACCTGCGGGAGCAGTCGAAGCGCAACTGGGTGGAGGACATCGCGCCGGAGTTCTTCTCCAGCGGCGAGTCTGCCGAGGGGATGGCCGCTTTCAGCGAGAAGCGGGAGCCCGACTTCTCCCGCTTCCGCCAGTAGGCGCGACTCCCTTGACGGGCCCGCAGAGGGGCCGATACGCTAGGGGTAGTCGGGGTGTAGCTCAGTTAGGATAGAGCGCTTGGTTTGGGACCAAGAGGTCGGCGGTTCGAATCCGCCCACCCCGACCAGCCTCGCTAGAGGTTTCCCCGAGCGCACGGTCTCCCACGAACCATGCGCGTCGTACCTGGGGCCCGTCTACCGCGCTCCATCAACCCCTCTGAAACGGGATATGCAGCAGTGCCGCCTGCTTCTTGGGCTCTTCCCCACGCCTATCGTACCTCGCCGTGGTCCCAATCGACCGGCGCCCTGCCAACCGCTGCACTGTCGAAATGTCCACGCCTCAGTCCAGTAGGTCGCTGATAAACGTGCGCCGGAGGTCATGGGGGTAAACCTAGCGCCCCGTCTGCTCTGCCCGCCTTCGCCAATTTGACCTGACCAGCGTCACACACTACCGTAGGCCTTCGGTGGTGGATGGGCTATTTTCCATCGCCCAGGCCGTTGGCATCTGCGATACGCGTGAGGGGGCGAGATGAAACCGGCATACTTCGAAGTGCTCAGTCCGGCGGAGGTGCAGCAGATCGACGCCGCCTCCATGAATATCCTGGGGAGCGTAGGGCTCCGGGTGGACCTCAAGAGGGCGAGGGATGCCTTTCGGGAGGCCGGGGCGCAGGTGGACGAGGCGGCCCGTTCGGTGCGCATCCCGGAGGAGCTGGTGCGCCGGGCCATCGACCAGGCACCCAAGCGGTTCACGCTCTACGGGGCGGACCCGGACTTCCGCCTGGAGATCGGCAGCGACCAGGTGAATTTCGCCGCGCTGGGCACCCCGACGAACATCGTGGATACGGAGATGGGGCAACTTCGGCCCACCACGCTGGAGGATGTCCGCAACCACCTCCGCCTGATCGATGGCCTTGATCACATCAACAACAGCCAGATGGACATCTGGCCCACCGACATTCCCATGACCACCATCCACGTGGAGGCTATCCTCGCCTGGGCCCAGAACTGTCGCAAGTCCTTCGGCATGGGGTGCTATGGGGCGATGGCCAGCGAGGACATGATGAGGATGATGGCGATCGCGGTGGGTGGGAAGGAGGAGTTGAAGAGGCGTCCTCGCTTCTTCGGGATCTGCTCGGTGATGAGTCCCCTCCAGATGATCAAGCTCCAGATCGAGGGCATGTTCTTCTTCGCCGAGTACGGCCAGCCCATCGCCATGTCGCCGGAGGCGATGTCCGGCGCTACCGCTCCCGTGACTCTGGCGGGGCTGCTCGCCCAGCAGAACGCCGAGATCCTGGCCCATATCACCCTGGCCCAGATCATCGCGCCGGGCACGCCGGTGCTCTATGGCACCGTGTCCACCATCGCCGATATGGCGACGGGCAATGTCGCTCTCGGCGCGGTAGAGACCGGCCTGATCACCGCCGGGGCGGCGCAACTGGCCCGTCACTACGGTCTGCCCTGCCGCGGCGTAGGCGGCACCACCGACGCCAAGACGCTGGACCTACAGTGCATGCTGGAACGGGTCAGCACGCTGCTGCCCGCAGTCCTCGCTGGCGTGCACTTCATCACCTGCGGCGGCACCCTGGAATCCACCACTAGCGAGAGTCACCCTTTGCTGGTGCTGGACGACGAACTGTGCGGGCTCGCCCTAAGGCTGGCGCGTGGGATCGACGTAAGCGAGGAGACCATCGCTCTGGAGCTGATCAAGGAGGTGGGCTGGCAGGGCCATTATCTGGCCGAGTTGCACACTGCTGAGCACTACCGACGGGAGCATTTCCTGCCGAGGTTGCTGCGGAGGGAGGGTAGGGAGGCGTGGGAGCGTAAGGGGTCGAGGACGGCGTTCGAGTTAGCGCGGGAGCGGGTGCGGGAGCTCCTGGCGAGGCATGAGCGGCGGGAGTTAGACCCGGCAGTGGAGAAGGAGTTGCTTGAGTACGTGGCTATGGTTCGGGAGCGCACCATGGCCGACTTCGAGGGCGCCGAGTGGGAGGACTAGGGAGATCGAGGGGCATCGTTTAGCCACTCTGTTGGCTCTGTGAGGAGAGTAGCATGAGCGAGTACCGATTCGATACGCAGGCTGTCCACGCTGGTCAGGAGCCCGACCCAGCCACGGGCTCGGTAACTCCACCCATCTACATGACGACGACGTTCAAGCTGCCCGAGCCGGGCCCCCGCCTGATGGATGCGCTCTTCCTCAGGGGAGACCAGCCGCCGCACGTCTACACCCGCTGGAGCAACCCCTCGCTGCGCACGCTCGAGGAGAAGATGGCCGCGCTCGAGGGCGCGGAAGCGGGCCTCGCGTTCGCCTCGGGCATGGCGGCCGTCTCCAGCGTGCTGTTCACGTTCTTGGGCGCCGGAGACCACGTGGTGGCGAGCGACGTGTGCTACGCGGGCACTGTGGAGCTCATCGCGTTACACGCCGGCCGCTACGGCATCGAGGTGAGCCTGGTGGACACCAGCGACGCCGAGGCTGTGCGCAGGGCCCTGCGATCTAACACCAGGCTCGTGTACATCGAGACCCCTGCCAACCCCATCCTTCGCCTGACCGACGTCGCTGCCCTCGCCGACATCGCCCATCAGGCGGGCGTACCGCTGGTGGTCGACAGCACCTTTGCCACGCCGGTCTTGCAGAGGCCGCTGTCCCTCGGGGCGGACTTCGTCCTCCACAGCGCGACCAAGTACCTGGGCGGGCATGGCGACGCTCTGGGTGGGATCGTGGTGGGAGCCGGAGAGGGCATCCACAAGATCCGCCAGGGAATGCTTATCCATCTCGGTGGCGCCATGAGCCCGTTCAACGCCTGGCTCATCAATCGGGGCCTCGCCACCCTCTCGCTGCGGATACAGAAGCATCAGGAGAGTGCGCTGGCGGTGGCGCGCTTCCTGGAGGAGCACCCGAGGGTCAGGCGCGTGCTCTACCCTGGCCTGGAGAGCCACCCGCAGCACGACCTCGCGCGGCGGCAGATGTTGGGCTTCGGCGGCATGGTCGTCGCCCAAATGGACATGGAGACCGCTGCGAGCCTCGTCCAGCAGGTGCGCGTGTTCACCTACGCCACGTCGCTGGGGGACTATCAGAGCCTGCTATTCTACTACCCCACGGAGCTCTACGTGGACAGCGCGACCTACTTGGATGCCGACCAGAAGAGGGCGTACCGCGAGTGGGCGGGCGACGGGATCATGCGCATCAGCATCGGGCTCGAAGACCCGCAGGATCTCATCGCCGACCTCGATCAGGCGCTCGGTTCCGTGGGCTGAGGGCTACAGCGGACTGGGTGGCCAGGAACACCAACGCCACCGTCGCCATCGCAACGGGAGTCCTTTTCGTCAGACGTATCTTCATCGGTCTCACCTCCTTTGGCCCGCAGGCTGGACGGCACCACTGCAGTCCAGGCCATCGGCCCTCCCTGGGCCGCTCCCTCGATTACCTCGAACTCATTGCCTCCTGATTGGGGGACTCAGCAGGCCGCATGGCTCCGCCCTACGCCCGATCCGGGCATGGAGACACTTGACAGCCGGAGGGAACGACCATATCGTCGACGCGAGCAGGGGTGAGGGCGGTCCGCCCTGGGAGGGTCGCTGCCTATTTTGGCACCGAGAGGTCGGCAGTTCGAATCTGCCCACCCCGACCAGCCGGAGGGATGTGACAGTCTCCATGAGCGCCCGGGACAGCAGGGTCGCTGGCTACGTGGCCATCGTGCGCATCGTCGCCATCGTCGGGATGGCCCTGGCCCTAGCCCTGGGGATCTTTCTGGTCATGGGTGGCCTGTGGCTGCCCGGCGGCATCGCCTTCGCGGGCTTCGTACCCTTCTTCCTCCTGATGCGCCTGCTGGAGCGGAGCGAGCAGGAGCGTGGCAACAAGGCGCCGTCGCCCTAGCTTGCTTCCCTGCTGGCGACGGGCGAGAAGATGAGCCTGAGCGCGTGGTCCAAAGGACGTAAGGGTGTCCAAGGGCGGTGGTTGGCCCTCTCCCCGGTTGACAGGGCCTCGCGCGATTGGCTAGGCTAGGGAAAACTGAATAGGCAGCCGAATCTCCATTTGGGGAACGGGGGACCCAATCTCTCTGGGGTGAATCCTCCCGGTGACATCGGGGGGTAGGCGAACTCCTTTGAGCCGAACCCGACAGCTAACCCCGTAGGCATAAGAAGGAGGAGTAGCACTGTGGACCAGGGGCTACCGCCTCTGGTCTTCGCTGTGCGGCGGGGCACGCGCTGCTGCCTTCTCAGGACGGACGCAAGTTCGGTCGAATATGGTAGCGGAGGTGAACCGAGATGATTAAGGGCAGCCGGTACCGCGGGTCAGCACGATATGTCGCTGTTCCACAGCCGCCAAACAGCCTCACCCAGCGCCAGGTAGATGCCATCAAGACGGCTATGCACCTCTTCGTAGAGGAGGACCTGGAGCGAGGGGTACCCCCTCAAAGTACCCGCCCCTGTAGCGTCTGCCGCCGACCCCGGTTCGCTGCTGGCTTCGTCACCTACGCTGAGTTCCACATGTGTAACCAGTGCGCCACCGAGTACGAGATATCTCGCGCGCAGGGAATCGTCAGGAGCATCAACGACTTCCTGGCCCGCCACGCCAAGCGCGGTATTGAGGTCGGCTAGCAGGATGCGGGAAAAGCCTGTCCCCGGCTCGGCCATGGCGCATGCCGCCTCCGGCGGCAGGAGTTCTTGACCGACTGTCCTCTCAGCAACGCCAAGAGGGCCAGCCGCAGAGGCTGGCCCTCTCGGTATTGCACTATCCCTCCTCAGAGCTCCTCGATGTCGATGCTGATGATCCGATCCCCGGGCGGTACATCCCTGCCCATGCTCGGGTCCCGCGGGGTCAGTGATTGCAGCACGTCCATGCCCTCGGTCACCCGGCCGAAGGCGGTGTAGCTCCCGTTGAAGGTGGGCTGGTCGCTCAGTGTGATGAAGAACTGACTGCCTGCCGAATTGGGTTGGTCTCCATCAAGAGCCATCCCCAGCGTGCCTGCCGTGAATGCGTGCTCATTCAGCTTGTCGGGGATGGTGTAGCCGGGCCCGCCCGTACCGATGCCGGTAGGGTCGCCGGCCTGGGCCACGAAGCCGGGATCCACCCGGTGGAAGGTCAGCCCGTCGTAGAAGCCATCGCGGGCCAGGAAGACGAAGTTGTTCACGGTCTGGGGGGCGTCCCGAGCGAAGAGTTCGATGCGGATGTCCCCCTTCTCCGTCTTGATGACGGCGGTATGGGACTTTTCGGGGTCGATGGTCATGGGAGGGGGCGCATCGTAGTGCTTGACGGTAGCGGTGCTCTCCGGGGCGGCAGTGGCCTCAGCGGTGGGCTGGGGTGTAAGGAGGAGGGCCTCGTCATTCTGGCCGTCCCCGCGGCTCCGCAGCCCCAGAGCCGCGGTCACCCCACCCGCGGCTAGGCCTCCCATCATGATGAGAACGCCCACCACGTAGAACATGCGCACGTTGGCGAAGATAGCGAACGGCCCTGTGGGCCTGACCCGGCCCGCATAGGCATCGCCCAGGGCACGGCTTCCTCGACGCTTCCGTCGGCGTTTGCTTTCAGGCACGACTCACTTCACCCAAACCTTTGGCCTCTCTTAACTCTAACAGAGAACCGGAAGGTGCCGCAAAGATCGCCAGCATGGACCTCTCACCGTCGTGTGCTGCCGATGAGCCCTGGCTGGCTGGATGGGATGGTATGAGTGTAGCACCGGAGCGAGCCCTTGGGTTCGCTCCGGTGAAGTTGTTTGGTACCCCCAATAGTCGTCATTTATAACTCGTGACTCGGGGCCCAGAAGGCGCGCCCCACTGACCAGAAGCGAATTTGATGCCTGGCCTGTTTGCGCCCCCGAGCGGGCGTTGCGAATCTGCCCTCTTGCCGGGGAGTCCGCCGGGCGAGCTTCCTCGCTTTCGATTCCGAGACTGTGGGGATTGGCTGCTAGTAGGCCGAGCAATGCCCCAGCCCCCTCCAGCAGGGCCTCGATCGGCGTCCCGTCATTCACTTCCGGCATAGCGCGACGCAGCGTCGCCAGACTAGATGGTTCGATCTTGTGTTTCACGGCCGGTCGATCCGACCTGCCTGTGCCTATCGGCAAGAAGCCGCCTCCCTGAAGGAGGTGCATCCGCCTCGATAGGAACGGGCGAGTTCAGGCCCCTTTCGCAGCCTTGCGGTCCCTCTTTACAACCTGCAGTTGCACCGCCCGATGTTCGCCACCAGACCGGTGCTCTCCCAGAGAGTTTGCTCCTCAAGACAAAGGGCAATCTCCAGGTCCGGGCGAAGGCGCCGTGCAGATTCGATGATCAACGAGTAGACCTCATGGCGAAGGCTACGGGAGTAGCGCGCCCTCCCGTCTCCTGCGATCGAAGAGGCCCTGTCAATGTTCTCGGAGATACCGTTCCGCGTCCCCACCTTCCTCTCCATCAGCTCCCGAGCGCTCCGGTAAATGCAGATGCCGCCGAGGGTCAGACGCCGGATGGGCACAGCTTCGAGCAGGCGTTTCGTGAACGCTACATAGGAGGCTGCCCATCCGTCGATTGGGATGATCGGCATAATGATGGCGCGGACGGGATAGCCCCGTTCGACAACATGGTGCATCGCTTGGAGGCGCTCATCGATACTGGGCACGTTCTCCTCGAACATTGCCGATACCTCGGTTGGATTCACGCTCCATGAGAGGATGGAGTGTCCCCGGTGCTCCAGATCCAGGAGGCGGTCGACCTGAGCGCTCTTCGTGAGCAGCGTAAGGCGTGCCCAGGGGTGCTCGGCAAAGAAGGGCACCAGGACCGTGGAGTAAGCGGTGAGAGGGTCTAGGGCGAGGGAATCCTGGAGCTTCCCGAGGTAGAACGCGGTGGGTCTCAGTTGCCTTTGCGCAATGCGATCGATTTCGAGCAGCATCTCGGGCAGGTTGACGTATATCTTGACTGAGGGCGAGAACTTGACGCCCGGGGTTCCGGCCAGGTAGCAGTACCTACAACCGTAGGGGCAGAAGCCGTAGGGAGAGAAGTGCCAGTAGTTCGGGCAGGCGTTTCCCTTCTCCTGGGCGAAACGTACCGCCGACTCAAGCTCCCCGAATACAAGGGTGTGCTTCCCGGCCTGATGAAGACCGAGAGGATCTCGCCCACCCAATCTCAAGCGGTTATGGGGCGTGTCGAGGCGTTCTTCCACGCGCGCTTCTGGGTAGAGATCGCAGATGCGTTCGACGAATCGCTTTCGTTCGGGGGTGGCGATGCTGCCTCTAGCCAGGTAGATACGGGCGACCTCAAAGTAGGCCGGACGGACAGGCTCGTAGTCGCGCGGCAACGATATTGTGAGTGCCCGCTGTCCCAGCAGATGTAGCTCCTCGACGTTGGGCATCGGACGCCTACCTCCCCGATGGTCTCAGAACATATGGTCTAACAACCTGGCCTAGTCTAACCTGTACGCTCGCAGAATGCAAGCCAATCTTTGTGAAGCAACGCGACGTGTGCGGGCGTCTGCGCTGAAGCTGAATGTGGCGTAGGCGAAGGGCGCGGAGGCTATGCCACGAGAGCTTGAGCGGTGTTTGGAGCGGGCCACGCCGCAGACAGTTCACGAATAGGGTTCGCAGTAGTAAGCAGAGCCTGGGGCAGGGTGACAGCCACTCCTCGGAGTTCTGGCAGAATTCGGTACTCTGTGCCCAAGACCATCAGGTGTTGCCCTCTCCCTCAGCCGGAAGAGGCATGGCGGCCAGGGATCCAAAGGGCTCTAAAGGCGCTTGGGGAATCACAGTGTGCAGGCCAAAACCGGTGTTCGTGTACGTTCTCGGTGAGACCGGTTAAGGCTCGATGCTGATCTAACAAAGAGCAGCATATATCTTGAACCCTTCGACTTGCTCGTCTTTTCTGCATGCTTCCCGTACAGCTTCGACGACTGGGGCCCCTTACTGACTGCGCTTGGCGATTATGAGGGGCGAGAGTCCAAAATGATCCTTGTAGTTGAACCTGATGCCAAGTACAAGCTCTTGACCTCCTTTGAACGTCGGCTCAGATCCAGAGGTTGGCCCACCGTCACCTTCTGCTGTCACGATCTTCCAGACGTTATGAAGGAGAATGCTCTTCCGCTTCGCGAGATGCTGAACGTTTGGTGGCGCCTTGGCCTAGACGACTCAAGCCCGCCCAAGACCTGGTGGAATCCACCCGATGACAAGTTCTTGGTCGCGAACCCCAAGCCCGTAGGCCCCTCCAAGCCAGGGACTGTGATGATAAGGCCCGAGGAAGCGTCGGAACTTGTCTGAGTCAGGAGAGCAAACTAGAGAAGAACTCCCCGCCCGAGGTTACCTCTCGACGCCCCTAGGAGGAGTTATGAAACGAAGGGTTTGGTACCCCCGGCGGGACTCGAACCCACGCACCCGGCTCCGGAGGCCGGTGCTCTATCCAACTGAGCTACGGGGGCTCATCTGTCATCTTAGCCCTGGCTGGGAAGGAGCGCAAGGCCTATAGGAGATAGCGCAGCCACAGGTAGAGGGTCGCCAGGGTCACTGAGACCACCGTCACCAGGGCGCCGTGGCGGAAGAAAAGCCAGAAGGGGATGCGCTGGCCCGCCTGTTCCCCCAGGTTGGCGACAAAGACGTTGGCAGCCGCGGCGATTACGGTGAGATTGGCACCCAAGCCCGCTCCCATGACCAGGGCCCACCAGAGGACGTTGTCCGATCCAGAACCGCCGCCCAAGCTCGCGGTTAACTCCCGCACGACCGGAATCATGCTTGCTGTGTACGGGATCTGGTTTAAGATGCTCGATAGCACAGCAGACTGCCACAGAACGAGGAAGGTCGTCGCTAATCGGTTGCCTGCCGTCAGGTCGGCTAAGCCCTCGCCGATGTCCTCCAGCAGCCCCACCTTGTCCACGCCGGCCACCACTATGAACAGTCCGATGAAGAAGAAAAGGGTGCTCCATTCCACGTCCCGCAGTATGTCGTGAGGATCCTGCCGGGTGACCACCAGCAGAGCCGCTGCACCCAGAAGGGCCACCGTGGCCGGTTCATAGTCCAGGGCCCCATGCAGGAAGAAGCCGACGATCGTCAAACCTAGGATGACCAGCGATGTGCGCAGCAAGCCGGGGTCCGTGATAACCTCGCGCTCGTCCATGGCTAGAACACGCGCCTGTAGCTCAGGAGATGTCTCCATCTGACGTGAGAACATTCGGGAAGCCAGGAACAGATAGACCCCCAGTATGACCAGGGTGATGGGCGCCACATTGACCAGGAAGGAGACGAAGTCCAGGTCGGCGGCGCTGCCGATCAGTATGTTGGGCGGGTCGCCGATGAGGGTAGCGGTCCCTCCGATGTTGGAGGCCAGCGCCTCCGAGATGAGGAAGGGCACTGCACTCACCCCCAGGGACCCCGCGAGGAACACGGTGACCGGTGCGATGAGGACCACCGTGGTCACGTTGTCCAGAAACGCCGAGGCTATCGCCGTCACCAGCGAGAGGATGATAAGGATGCGCAGTGGACGCCCCTGCGCCAGCTTGACCGAACGGATGGCCATCCACTGGAAGACCCCTGTCTTGCCCAGCACATTGACCATCATCATCATCCCCGCCAGGAGGAAGATCACGTTGAAGTCGATGGCGCGGAATGCTTCCTCCTGGTCAACGACGCGGAAGGCGATCATGAGAACGGCGCCAGCCAGCGCCGCCGTCGTCTTGTGCAAGCGCTCGGAGACAATGATGGCGTAGGTGACGGCGAAGATGCCTACCGCCACGCCCGTGTCAGGCAATCACCACCCTCCCCATGGCCGCGTCGCGACCTTTTTCACCCTTCCCCGCGCGGAGGCGGAGGCCACCTAGAGGGAGCCGCTAGCCTCGGAGGGATGCTGGCGGATCCATACCTCCAGGAGCTGAAAGCGGTCCAGATAGCCCACCGGCCGCATCTCCTGGTCCACGATGGGCAGCCCTTCCAGCTTGTGATCGTGCATGCGGCAGAAAGCGTCCCTCACGGTTTCATCGAGGGTTACATACACCGGCGGCTGCATGAGCTCCCGGGCTACCACCGCCCGCACCATCCTGCCCAGCTCCTCTATACGCTCCCGCTCCAGGATCTCCGATAGGAACTCCTCGGGCACCACCCGGAAGAACAGCTCATCGAGCAGCAGGCGGAGGGGAATGATCCCCGCGAGGCGACCCTCAGCATCCACCACCGCGGCCGTCCTTACCCCGCGGCGTCGCCACATCCGGCGAGCCACCTCCTTCAGGTCCATGTCCAGGGGCGCTACGCACGGGACATCGCCCGCCAGGTCGCGTGCCTCCGAGATCCGCATCATCTTGGTGATGATATCGGCCTCAGGCGGGCCCGGCTCTCCCGATGTAGGCTTTCGTTCGCTCATAGGCCATTCCTATCCCCGGCGGGCTGCCGGTTCTCCCATGGGCCGATACGCGAAGGGCCCACCGAGTGGCTGGGCCCCTGGGCGGGCCGAGCGACCCGCCGCAGCATTATAGCACGGGGCTGCTTTCAGGACTCTCGCCAGACGGCCAGGCTATACCCCGGCTTGCGCCCAGGCTGTCGTAGACGCCGCTGTGGTCACTCCCGCTACCCCCGCGTCCGCTGTCGATACTGCACGGCCTCAGCCAGATGCGGGGAGGCGATCTGCTCGGAGCCCGCCATGTCGGCGATGGTGCGGGCCAGCTTGAGGACCCGGTGGAAGGCACGGGCGGAAAGGCCCAACTGGGTCATGGCCAGCCGGAGCAGCGATCTGGCCTGCTCATCCAGGTGGCCCTGGCAGTACTCGCGCACCTCTGCGGGGGTCATCTCGGCGTTGCAGATGAAGCGGGTGCCCGTGAAGCGGGCGGCCTGCTGCTGCCGGGCCAGCTCCACCCGCTGGCGCACCACTGCCGAGGGCTCCCCGGGGGCTTCGTCGGCCAGCTTCTCATAGTCTACCCGCGGCACCTCCACGAAGATGTCCATCCGGTCCAGCAGGGGGCCGGAGATGCGCTTCTGATAGCGGCTCACCCTGGCCTCGGAGCAGGTGCACTCCCGGGTGAGGTCAGCGTAGAACCCGCAGGGACAGGGGTTCATGGCGGCGACCAGCATGAAGTTCGCGGGGTAGGTGACGCTGCCCTGGGCGCGGGAGATGGTGACCCGTCGGTCCTCCATGGGCTGGCGCAGCACCTCCAGCACCTGGTGCCCGAACTCGGGCAGCTCGTCCAGGAAGAGCACGCCTCGGTGGCTCAGGCTGATCTCGCCGGGCCGGGGCTGCCGCCCCCCGCCCACCAGCCCGGCGTGCGAGATGGTGTGATGGGGCGCCCGGAAGGGCCGCTGGCCGATGAGAGGGGTGTCCGCTGGCAGCAGCCCGCACACGCTATAGATCTTGGTCACCTCCAGGGCCTCGTGGGGGGCCATGCTGGGGAGCACCGAGGGCAGGGCCCGCGCCAGAAGCGTCTTGCCGGCGCCGGGAGGGCCCGTCATCAATACGTTATGCCCACCAGCGGCCGCCACCTCCAGGGCCCGCTTGACGTGCTCCTGCCCCTTGACTTCGCCGAAGTCCGTGCCGTCCCAGACGTGCTCAGCCAGCGGCGGCTGGGAGGGCCGCTGGAACTCGGGGATGGTCTGTGCGCCGGAGAGGTGGGCGGCGAGCTGGACCAGGCTGTTCACGGGCACGATGCGCACCCCCTCGATGAGGCTGGCCTCGCGGGCGTCGGCCTCCGGCAGGTACACCGTGTCCAGCCCTCGCTCCCCGGCCAGGGCTACCATAGGCAGGATGCCGCGGGCGTGGCGCACCTGTCCGTCGAGGGAGAGCTCACCCAGGAAGAGGGCGCCGGAAATCTCAGCGGCGATCTGCTCGGAGGCGAGCAGGATGCCGATGGCAATGGGCAGGTCATAGGCCGGGCCTTCCTTGCGGATGTTCGCAGGCGCCAGGTTGACGGTGATGCGTCGCTGGAGGAACTGGAAGCCGGAGTTGCGCACCGCCGAGCGTACCCGCTCCTTGGCCTCCTGGCAGGCCGCGTCGGGAAGCCCTACGATGGCGAAGGCCGGCAGGCCGGAGGCGATGTCTACCTCCACCTCGACCAGTTCCCCGTCGAGCCCGAGCACCGCGCAGGAGAAGACCTTGGCGAGCATGAGTCGTACCTTAGTGAAGGTACGCAGGTGGAGGAGAAGCGTCAAGGGGTAAGCTGGGCGCTACAAGCTGTGCCCGCTGACACAGCCCCGGACCAGCTCGAAGGCCCGTTGGCCCTAGTAGGCTGCTGATAAACCCAAGCGGGCGCTTCGTGGTTCGACAGGCTCACCACGAGCGGAATCTGAGGACCGCTCGTCCTGAGCCCGTCGAAGGGCGAGCGGCCACTTTTTCAGCACACTGCTAGTCACGAGAGGCTAGGGGGTGGTGGATAAGAATGCAGGAACGTCGGTCGGCGCGTCCAGCATGTAGCCGCGGCCGGGGAGGTTGACGATCATCTCCCGGCTGGCGCCGATGGCCTGGAGCTTGTTCCGGAGGTTTCGCACGTGAGCCCGCACCACCTCTGGCGCGCCGGTGCCGGGCTCGAAGCCCCACACCCGCTCCAGCAGCTCCTCGATGGGCACCGGCCGCCCGGCCCGCCGCATCAGGTACTCCAGCAGCAACGACTCGAACCGGGTCAGCTCCACGCTGCGCCCCTGGAAGGACAGCACGCGCCGCACGACATCGAAGTCCAACTCCCCCGCGTGGAGGACGGTGCCCGCTCCGGCGCTGCGCTGCACGCAGCACATGAGAGCACGAAGAGCATCCCGTGCCCGCACCGGCCGCTGCAACACCACATCGAGCCCCGGCCTGAGCGGGGGCGAGGGAATCGAACACTGTCCACGCTGCGGCGTCAAGAGGTACACGACGGGGGGCGCAGCGTCACCGAGCCGTCGCTGCAACTCCTCCGCGAACTGCGTCGGCGACATATCGTCGGCCGCGTCGTCGAACACTATGACGTCCGGATTCATGCCACGGTTGTTGAGCGCCCCTACCTCGCCAGCGCGAGCTACTGCACCAGCCAGGAAGCCTAGCTGGCGCACGGCTGCCACGCGGATGTCGCGAGCGCCGGGGTTCGGGTGTATGAAAAGCACGCTGGGCGGCGGTTCCATCATCATGGCGGCGCCCTCCTAAGCGGACATGTCTGGCTGCCAGTCGTCGAAAACGATGACATCTGGAATCGTGCCGGGGCCGCACCGCACTCCATAGCTACGCTTGCCGAGGGGACAGCGGTTGCCAGGAGGCCAAGCTGGCCAGCAGCGGTCGCGCGGCTCTCGCGCAGAAGGGGATCACCATGGAGGAACCAGACCAGCGCAGGTGCTTCCGTGCCCATTGCAGCTCACTTCCCTGCGAGCCGCGCTGTTTTGGCGAAGATGGATTAGGAGTGCTCAAAGGCTACAGGACAGCACCAAAGATGTCAATAGTTAAGGACTTTCTGATATGCGAATTCTCAAAACTATTTGCATGTTTTCCCCTCTTCAATAACCATTTGCGGCACGGGATTGCACGATATGGACTATAATAACTCAAGAGGGAGCGAGAAGCCTCTGGTCGGGAAGGGCTTGGGCGGCCCGACGTGATGGGTCACTTCCTCGTTGGAGATGCTCGGCGGCTGGTCCAGCGCGACCGAGTGAATGTAGGCGGGTCGTCAAGCGCTCCCATATTCGCTTCGTCTTCAAAGCGTGTGGGAACCTGAACGGCTCATTCTGGTACGGTAATTCCTTATATATGAATTGGTGGAACTACTGTCAAGTCTAGTCCTTTCCCTACTGATCACAAAGCCTGGTATCGACTATCATAGGGAATCCTCCGCGCTATCGGAGGAATTGACAGATGAACCTCTTTGAGGCGCTGGCAAGCCCCGTCCGGCGAGAAATCCTGGAGGCGTTGCGGGACGCCGACATGACCCCCGGTGACCTGGTGGTCCGCCTGGAGATGTCCCAGCCCGCCGTCTCCAATCACCTGCGCGTCCTGTTGGAGGCAGGGCTGGTGAAAAGGCGCCGCGAGCGTCAGATGCGTATCTACTCCCTCCAGCCGGAGAAGATACAGGAGGCCATCGATTACCTCGCCGGCCTCATGCCTGGCGCGTAGGCCGCGGGTCTTGGGGTCTGCTGATAAACCACTCTGTGCGGTCACCCTGAGCGAAGCGAAGGGTCTCCATGAAGCAGATTCTTCGCTGCGCTCAGAATGACGAAACCGGCGCAAGGGCGTTTTGCAACAGGCTCTTAATCCCTGGGCCGGCGTCTCGCTAATCCCCTCCTGCTGAGCCGATCTCGGCCTCGTAGGCGCCCCAGAGCTCCCGAGGCAGGAGCCGCCCGATGGCTACCATGGCCTGACGGCAGGCCTCCTCCGCTGCCTCCTGGTTGGAGAGGTCCGGCGGCAGCTCCACGTCAAACGGGGGCCCGAAGGTCACGTTGGTCTCCCCATCCAGGTCGTGCACTCCCACGGGCAGCAAGGGCACACCTCGGCGCGCCAGCTCCAGCAGCAGGCGGCCCATGGCCGAGGGCGGCCGCCCCAGGACCCCGCGAGGCTGGTTCCGCGCCTCCGGGAAGAGCGCGATGGGCTCTCCCTCCCGCGAGCGGTCCCGGGGGCTGACGAACTCGATCATCCTTCGGACAGCGGTGGCCCGGCCACCCTTGTTGTGGGGGCTGGTGGGCACCAGGACCATATCGTACATGCGGGCGACTCGGCGGAACAGCCAGCGCAGGAACCACCAGGGCCAGGGGATGGCGCCCCGCCTTCGCTGCTCGAAGCCGTCCTGCATCAGCCAGTGGACCACTGCGCCCGGTCCTCGCCGACGCCTCACGATCATGGAGATGAGGAAGGCGTTCCAGCCCACAAAGTAGTAACGGCGCTGATAGTGGTTCACCACGGCCACGAAGGCCCCTCGCTCCGGGATGTGCTCCTCGCCGCGCACTACCGGCTGGCGGCCGGTGCGCTCCAGCAACCACTCGGCGTGCTCCCCCAGCGAGCGGCGGCGTCCCAGGAGCAGCGGTGGAATGAACCTGCGGGCGAAGGAGAGGGGGAATCGGAACGGATGGAGCTCCCCAGCCACGGCCGGGGACGGCTGCTCCGATCCCGCTGAGAGATCGGCTCCCTGCGCTGTGTCCGAGCTAGAACTCATCGATGCAGAAGGGCGCGTAGCTGACTGAGAAGATGGCGGCCGCCTCGGCCAGCGCGGAGCGCTTCCCGACCTCCAGCAGCCCCGCTCTGGCGGCCTCCGCCGGCGCCAGGTAGCCGTTGTAGAGGGCGGCCAGGGTGCGCACATCCAGGGTCAGGTCGGGCTGCTCCGAGGCGGCCTGCACGACGAGCCTGCCATCGCCCGCCTCCAGCCTCCAGACGCCCTCGTTCCAGGGCGCGGTGCGGTCGTGAACGGCCAGAACCAGGTGCCGACTATGGGCCTGCTCCAGGCAGGGCCGCGCCTCCAGGGCCCGCGGCACGTCCACCAGCCTCAGCATGAGGGCGGGCCAGGCCTCCATGCGCACCCGCCAGGGGTCGGTCAGCACGCTCAGCAGCGGCTCCTCGGGGGAGGCGTACCACTCGATGCGCTCGTGCAGGTCATGGCGCAGCAGGTAGCTCAGGAGGCCGGCATAGGCGTCGCCGTCCAGAGCGATGAGCTCGCGCACCCGCAGGACGCTTTGCGGGAACGGCCTGTCGGGCACCTCGAACCTGCGCGTGCGATAGACGACGTATCCCAGGCCCTCGCCGCCGATGCCCTCCCAGAGCGCCGCGTCCTGCGGCTCGCGCCTTGCCCTGAACACGGCCTCCCGCCACCAGACCTCGACTCGAACGAGAGGGCCGTTGCGCCCACGTGTGTACTCCTCATAGAGGGCGTGCAGGGCGGGCCACTCGTCGACGGTCACTCGACGGCAGCGCTCCTCTCTGGGAGGCCGGGCCACCTGCACATCCTTAGGGGCGAAAGAGTAGCGGACGGCCGTGGACGCCACCTCCCAGCCGTAGCGCCGGTACAGAGGATAGTGGGGCGTGTACAGCCCGCAGAGGACCTGGCCGCGCTCTCGCATGTCCGCCAGGGAACGCCGCAGAAGGGCGCCCACATGACCACGGCGGCGATGCTCCGGCAGACAGGCCACCGCGGTGACCCCACCCATGGCCACGGCGCCGCCGTTGATGCGCATGGCGAAGGGGAGCACTCGCAGCCCCGCGGCCATGCGGCCGTCTACGAAGGCGGCCAGAGACCAATCCAGCGGGTAGGTCGCTCGGGCGAAGGCCGCGGCCTCCTGGAGCGCCTCAGGCGCCCTGCTGCTGTTGAAGGCGTAGGCGCCGACGAAGGCGAACTCCTCCACCTCCTGATCACGGATGGGACGGATCTCCACGCTCACGGTACCATCCACCTGTTGCGGTTCCCCTCCTGCGGGCGAGGGAAGGGTCGGTTGGCATCATAGCAAACAAGTGCACCAGCCAGAAGTACCCCAGCGCTCGGGCGGGTGAAGGGGGCATCTCCTTCCATCGTGGCATGGCCATCGTCGGGACGTTGATAGACGCCCAGGGGATCCCGATACGGAAGCCGCCCGAAGCGAGGGCTAGGCCGGTCGGCGGGGGGCCGCCTGCATGGCCCGGCTGACCGATATCATGCCCCGCACCACCTCGAGCTTGCTCAGGAGCCGGGTGAGCTGCTCGATGCCCTCCGTCTCCAGGGTGATGGACACGGTGACGGTGCGGTCGCCATGCTCGTCGGTGTGCACTCCCACCATGTTCACCTTCTCCTCGGCGACGATGCTGCTGAGGTCGCGCAGCAGGCCCACCCGGTCCCAGGCCTCGATGTGGACGGCCACGGGAAAGAGCTGGCTGGTGCGGCCCCACTCCACCTCCACCAGGCGCTCGGGCTCGTCCTCGTGGAGTACGTTGTAGCAGTCGCGCCGGTGTACGCTCACGCCCCGGCTGCGGGTGACGTAGCCGATGATGGAATCGCCGGGCACGGGGTTGCAGCAGCGGGCGAGCTGGGTGAGCAAATCGCCCGTGCCCAGCACCTGGATGCTGGTGGTATAGACGGGCGCGGCAGGCCCGGCAGCCACCGGCGTAGGCGCCTCCTCGTCCTTCTGGATGAGCGGCGCCAACTTCGGGGCGACCTGGTGGATGCTGACGCCTCCATAGCCTAGAGAGGCCAGGAAGTCGTCCATCTCCTCAAAGCGGAACCCTTGCAGGAGCAGTTCCTGGGACTCCGTCAGGGTGAGGCTCAGGCGATGCAGCTCGCGTTCCAGCATCTCCTTTCCCCGCTCGATGTTCTCGGCCCGCTCCTGCTTCTTGAACCACTGGCGGACCTTCTCGCGGGCGTGGCTGGTCTTGATATAGCCCAGGTTGCGGTTGAGCCAGTCGCGGGAGGGCCCCCGGGAGCCCCTGCCGCTGACGATCTCCACCATGTCCCCGTTCTGGAGCTGGTAGTTGAGGGGCACCAGCCGACCGTTCACCTTGGCCCCGACGCAGCGGTTCCCCAGCTCGGTGTGGATGCGATAGGCGAAGTCCAGGGGCGTGGCACCGGCGGGGAGGTCCTTCAGTTCCCCCTTGGGGGTGTAGACGAACACCTGGTCCTGGAAGAAATCGGTCTTGACTGACTCTACAAAGTCCTCCGCCACCACCATTTCGCGCTGCCACTCCAGGAGCTGGCGCAGCCAGGCCATGCGCTCCTCGTAGCGCGGGTCCCGGCGGCCTCCCTCCTTGTAGCGCCAGTGGGCGCCCACCCCGTACTCCGCCAGGCGGTGCATCTCATGGGTGCGGATCTGCACCTCCAGCGGCCGGGCGCCCAGGCACATGACCGTGGTGTGGAGGGCCTGGTAGAGGCTCTCCTTGGGGCTGGCGATGTAGTCATCGAACTGGCCGGGGATGGGATGCCAGAGGCCATGGACCACGCCCAGGGCGTTGTAGCAGTCGCCCACGGTGTCCACGAGGATGCGCAGAGCCAGGAGGTCGTAGATCTCGTGGGGCGCCTTCCCCTCGGCCGCGTACTTCTGCATCTTCTCGTAGATGCTGTAGATATTCTTGGCGCGGCCGCTAACCTCGGCTTCGATATCGTCCTTGGTCAGCTCCTCGCTGAGAATATTCTCCACCTGCGCGATGTAGCGCTCGCGAGAGGCCTGCTTCGACGCCAGCAGTTGCGAGATCTCCGCGTACTTGTCCGGATGCAGGTAGCGGAATGACAGGTCCTCGAGCTGCCACTTGATCTGCCAGATCCCCAGGCGGTTGGCCAGAGGGGCGTAGATCTCCATGGTCTCCTGTGCCACCCGAACCTGCTTCTCCGGCCTGAGGGCATCCAGGGTGCGCATGTTATGCAGACGGTCGGCCAGCTTGATGATGACCACCCGCACGTCCTCGGCCATGGCCAGGAACATCTTGCGCAGGTTCTCTGCCTGTATGCCCCCGTCGCCGCCGCGCTCCTCGGGAGCGTGCCAGGTGAGCTTGTCCAGCTTGGTGGCGCCGTCCACCAGCTTGGCTACCTCCGGACCGAAGCGCTTGGTCAGCTCCTGGTTGGTGACGCCCGAGTCCTCCTGCACATCGTGGAGGAGGGCGGCGGCAATAGCGGCGGCGTCCATCTGGAGGCTGGCTACAGTCATGGCCGTGTCCAGCGGGTGGACGATGAAGGGCTCGCCGGACTTGCGGGTCTGCCCCTGATGGCAGGCAGCAGCAAACTTGTATGCCTTCTCCACCAGGTCGGCCCGGTTGAGTGGGAGGTATTCGCGCGTTTTCTCCAGCAGGTCGTTGATATCCATGTTCCGCAGCGCCTATTCGAAAGACTCCCTGCTAGATAAACTCTAGCACATTTGCCCTGACCGCGGCCACGACCGCCCGGTCGCGCTCCCGACCCTGCGCACGTCCGCCTGCCCTACCAGGGCCGCTGGGTGCATGTTTCCCATCGCCCCGCCTTTCGAGTATGCTCAGGCTGATCATGGCAGCGAAGAAGGCCGACAGGAAATTCTCGGCACCCCGGGGCACCAACGACATCCTCCCTCAGGATGAGCCCTACTGGCGCTACGTTCGCCAGGCCGTCGAGCGCGTCTGCCATCTCTACGGCTACGGCCTCATCGAGACGCCTGCCTTCGAGGATGCGCGGGTGTTCCTCAAGGGGAGCGGAGAGGGCACGGACATCGTCGACAAGGAGATGTACGTCTTCCAGGACCGCGGCGGCGACCTGCTGGCCCTGCGCCCGGAGGGCACCCCCAACGTCTGCCGGGCCTACCTGGAGCACGGCATGCAGGCGCTGCCCCAGCCGGTGCGCCTCTACTACATCTCCCCCATCTTCCGCTATGACCGGCCCCAGGCGGGCCGCTACCGCCAGCACTGGCAGTTCGGGGTGGAGGCCATCGGCGACGCCGACGCCCTGGTGGACGCCGAGGTCATCGAACTGCTCCAGACCTTCTACGACGCCCTGGGGCTCTCCGGCCTTACTCTCCACCTCAGCAGCATCGGCGACGGCCGCTGCCGGCCCGCCTACCTGGAGAGGCTGCGCCGCTACTACACCGACAGGCTCGAACGCATCTGCCCCGACTGCCACGCCCGCTACGAGAAGAACCCCCTCCGCCTTCTGGACTGCAAGCAGGAGCACTGCCAGCCGGTCATCGCCGGCGCGCCTCCCCTCACCGAGCACCTCTGCGAGGAGTGCGCAGCCCACTTCGCGGCCCTTCGCTCCTACCTGGAGGCTCGCGATATCGCCTACGTCCTGAACCCCCGACTGGTGCGCGGCCTGGACTACTACACCCGCGCCGTGTTCGAGTACCAGCCGCCCGAGGAGGGGGCCCAGAGCACCATCGGCGGGGGCGGCCGCTACGACGGCCTCATCGAGCTGCTGGGGGGCCGCCCTACGCCGGGCACCGGCTTCGGGACGGGGATCGAGCGCATCATCGTCAACTTGCGCCGCCAGGGGGTGCCGGTCCCGGCCCTGCCCCCGCCTCAGGTTTACGTGGCCCACCTCTCCGATGCGGCCAGGGGGCCGGCATTGAGGCTGGCCGCCGACCTCCGCGCAGCGGCGATCAGCGCGGTGGTAGGCAGCGGCGCCCGCAGCCTGAAGTCGCAGATGCGCCACGCCGACGCCCTCGGCGCGACCTACGCCGCCATCCTCGGCGACGAGGAGCTTGCCTCCGGCTCGGTGACCCTGCGGGACATGCGCGACGGCACCCAGCAGCGGGTGACATCCTCCGCAGCCCTCGATATAATCAGGCGAGGGACCCCCGGCGCGTAGAAGATCTTCTCAAGACAGCGCCGAAGCGAACACGAGGAGCACACGGTTGTGATCGAGGCGATACTCGCCGTCATCGGCGCCGTGCTTGCCGCCATCGTCAGCTTTCTCCTTTACCGCTTCTTCGGCGAACGCCCGAAGCCCGGGGAGCCCGGTCGCAGCCCCCGCGTGAGTGCGGCACCTCATCCGCCGTTCGAGTACGTAGCCAGGCCGGAGAAAGAGGACGAGGTGGCGCAGCTCCTGCTCGGCGACAAGCCAGTTTGCATCACTGGGGGCCCCGGCATCGGCAAGTCGTGCCTGGCCATGGCGGTAGTCCACAAGCAGCACGTCAAGAGCCGCTTCTCGGACGGGATCTGGTGGCTGGACGCGGCGGCCATGAACCTCGCTGCTATGTGCGAGGCCGTGGGGAGTGCGCTGGAAAAGCCTGAGATCGCCCGCGCCAAGTCCGACGACGAGAAGCTCGGTGCCCTGCGAACCGCCATCGCGGGCAAGAACATCCTCGTGGTGCTGGACAACTGCGAGAACCCGGCTGCCTCGCATCGCTTCGCCGAGGCTCACCGCGCCACCCTGGTGACCAGCCAGCACCGGCCCACGGGCCCTGAGCCCGTCACGCTCGAGCCCCTGACCGACGAGCAGTGCCTTCAGGTCCTTCAGCGCACAGCCGGGAGAGCCCTCGAGCCCGATGAGGAGCCCGTGGTACTCGAGATCGTGACGGTTCTGGAGGGTCTTCCCTTTGCTGTCGCTCTAGCCGGGTCGCAGCTCCAGGATGCGGCGGCGCAGCAAGTTCTCCAAGACCTTAAGAGGCTGCCATGGCCTGTTCTCACGGACAAAGGCCGCAAGGACCGTGCCATGAAGAGGTCACTCGACGCCGCCTACAAGAGGCTGTCAGCAGATCAGCGGCGGCTCTTCGCTGCGCTCGGCGTCTTCGGCGGCCCGACGTTCGATCTGGCCGCCGTGCGGGCCGTCGAGCCCTCCGCCGATGCCGTGCACATGGACGGCCTCGTGCGCCGGTCCCTCGTGCGGAGGGATGACGGCCGCTACGCCCTGCACCCGCTGGTCCGCCGCTACGCCCGCGACCGGCTGGGTAGAAGGCGTGAGCCCTATCAGAAGATGGCCGATCACTACCTTGCGCTGGCCGGTGCGCTGGGCGACGACCCCTCAACCTTCGACCGCCTGGAGCCCGATGTGGGCAACGCCCTCGCTGCCATGGACTGGTGCCTGGGAGCCCGGCAGTGGCAATCTGCCGCTCGCTTCGCCATCGGTGTCGGCGACTACCTTCGCTCCCGCGGCCTGTGGGGCGAGCGCAGGGAGCGCTTCTCTCAGGCTCGCCGCGCCGCTCGCCGCTCGCGCAACGCGTGGCTTCAAAGCGCATGCTGCCACAACCTCGCGACGGCCGCCCAGGACCAGGGCGACTACCAGCAGGCCCGCCATCTGTACGAGGAGAGCCTGGCTATCGCTGAGGGGGAGGCGGATCGCTGGGGCATCGGCGCTGCGAAGCACCAGCTTGGTCGTCTGGCTAGGCAGCAGCGCAACTATGACGAGGCCCGCCTCCTCCTCGGCGAGAGCGTGGCCATCTTTGACGCGCTGGGCGACCGCCAGCACACTGCGGGCAGCAAGCACGAGCTCGCGATCCTCGCCCAGTCAAGGAGCGACCACGCGGAGGCTGGCCGTCTCTACCAGGAGAGCCTGGCCATCAAGGAGGGGCTCGGCGACCGCCCGGGCATCGCCAAGAGCAAGCACCAGCTCGGCATGCTCGCGCAGATCGCGGGCGACTACAAGGAGGCCCGCCGCCTCTACGAGGAGAGCCTGGCCATCGCGGAGGAGCTCGGCGACCGCCCCGGCATCGCCAGCACCAAGCACCAACTGGGTCGCCTCGCCGAGGAGGAGGGCGACAGGGCAGCCGCCCGCGAGCTGTACCAGGAGGCGCTCGCCATGTTCGAATCGCTCGGCAGCCCCGACGCCGAGATCGCGCGCCGCAGTCTCGAGCGGGTGTCAGCGCCGCCGCGCAAGCGGCGCAAGAAGAAGCAGTGACATCTGTGCTATAATGCAGGCAGCGGAGCCTCCTGAACCCCCGGGCGCGGGGGTTCCGGTTTGTTTGGGTTGACGGAAGATGTGGGAACGACTTCAGTCACTTGAGGCCCGATACGAGGAGCTGACCGCGGAGATGGGCCGCCCGGAGGTCGCCGCCGACTACGAGCGCCTCCAGGCCCTCGCCCGTGAGCGCGCCTCCCTGGAGCACGTGGTCTCCCTCTACCGCCGCTATCGCGAGCTGGAGCGTAGCATCGAGGACGCCCAGTCCATCGTAGACGACGGCAGCGACCCCGAGCTGGCGGCGCTGGCTCGCGAGGAGATGGAGTCGCTATCGGGGCAGCGGGAGCAACTGGAGCTGGAGCTCAAGCGCGCCCTCCTCCCCACGGATCCCCACGACGACCGCGACGTCATCGTCGAGATCCGGGCGGGCACGGGAGGCGGGGAGGCCGCCCTGTTCGCCGCCGACCTCTATCGCGCCTACTCCCGCTACGCCGACGCGCGCGGCTGGCCGGTGGAGGTCCTCTCCGCCAGCGAGACCGGCATCGGCGGTTTCAAGGAGATCATCTTCGAGGTGCACGGACAGGGCGCCTACTCGCGCCTGAAGTACGAGCGAGGCGTGCACCGCGTCCAGCGCGTCCCTCAGACCGAGGCGCAGGGCCGCATCCACACCTCCGCCGCTACCGTGGCCGTCCTGCCCGAGGCAGAAGAGGTGGAGGTGGACATCGACGAGGACGACCTGCGCATGGACATCTTCCACGCGGCCAGCCACGGCGGCCAGAACGTCAACAAGGTGGCCACGGCCGTCCGCCTGACCCATCTGCCCACGGGCATCGTGGCGACCTGCCAGGACGAGCGCTCCCAGCTCAAGAACCGCAACAAGGCCATGGCCGTGCTGCGGGCACGGCTCCTGGACATGAGGACCCGCGAACAGCACGAGGAGATCAGCGAGGCGCGTCGTGCCCAGGTCGGCACCGGCGAACGCTCCGAGAAGATCCGCACCTACAACTTCCCTCAGGACCGGGTGACCGACCACCGTATCGGCCTCACCGTCCACAACCTGCCTGCTATCCTCGACGGCGAGCTGGACGAGATCATCGACGCCGTCGCCATCAGCGAGCAGTCCAGGCTGCTGGAGGAGCAGCGCGTGTGACCCTCGCCCAGGCCCTGCACCGGGCTGAGGAACTCCTCCGCGCCGAGGGCATCGAGGACTCCTGGCTGGAGGCGGAGGTGCTTCTGCGCCACGCCCTCGGCCTCGACCGCCACGCCCTCTTCGCCCGCCTCCACGAGCCCATCGCCCTTGACCAGGAGGCCGCCTACCAGGCCCTCCTCGAGCGCCGCCTGGCTCGCGAGCCGACCGCCTACATCCTGGGCCGCCGCGAGTTCTACGGCCTGGAGCTGGAGTGCACCCCCGCCGCGCTCGTCCCCCGGCCCGAGACGGAGCTGCTGGTGGAAGAAGCGCTGCGCATTGCAGGGTCGGGGGTCAAGGGGCAAGAGACGTGGGAGATCGTGGACGTGGGGACGGGCAACGGGGCCATCGCCGTAGCCCTGGCGGTGAACCTGCCTTCGGCTCGGATCACGGCCATCGATGTCTCAGCCGAGGCGCTAGCCCTGGCCCGTCGCAACGCCGCACGCCACGACGTCGCCCAGCGCATCTCCTTCGTGCAGGGCGACCTGCTCTCTCCTCTCATCGCCCCGGTGGACCTCATCGTCGCGGACCTCCCCTACGTCCGCTCGGGCGATTGGAAGGCCCTCCCGCTGGAGATCCGCGACCACGAGCCGCGTCAGGCCCTCGACGGCGGCCCTGAGGGTACGGCCGTACTGGAGCGACTGCTTCGGCAGGCGCCCTCCTACCTGCGCCTCCCGGGCTGGCTCCTGGCGGAGATCGGCGACGATCAGGCGGCCCGCCTTGGGGAGGTGGCCGCGGCATCCTTCCCGGGCGGGCGCATCGAGATCAAGCAGGACCTGGCGGGCCTTGACCGCCTGTTGCTGGTGAGGGTGGGCTGAGGGCTTGGCGCCTAATGGAAGTAGTTGTTCTCGGCGATCTGGATCTGCTTGCCCTCTGTCTTGATGGCTGGCGCGATGACCAGCTCCGCCTGCTGGAACTCGCGGATGGTTCGGGCGCCGCACATGCCCATAGCGGTGTGCAGGGCACCCACCAGGTTCTCGGTGCCATCGGTCCGAGAGGTAGGGCCGAACAGTGTCCTGCGCAGATTCGTGTTAACCCCAACGGTCACGCGGATGCCCCGAGGAAGCTGGGTATGGAATGTGGACATGCCCCAGTGATGTCCGCGCCCGGGCGCCTCCTCGCACCCGGCCAGGATCGAGCCCAGCATCACCGCGTCGGCCCCGGCAGCGATGGACTTGCACACGTCGCCGCCGCTGCGGATGCCCCCGTCGGTGATGATAGGGACGTAGCGGCCGCCCTCGCGATAGTACTGGTCGCGGGCGGCCGCGCACTCGATGGTGGCGCTCACTTGGGGCACGCCTATGCCCAGCACCTCCCGCGAGGTGCAGGCAGCGCCGGGGCCCGCACCCACCAGCACTGCCGCCACACCCGTCTCCATGAGCTGCTTGCAGGGACCGTAGCTGACCACGTTACCCACCACCACGGGCACCGGCGCCACCTTCTCTACCAGCTCCGGGAAGACGAGACCGCGCTCGCTGTAGGAGATGTGGCGGGTGGTGGTGACGGTAGACTGCACTACGAGCACGTCGACCCCCCCCTCCACCGCCAGCGGTGCCAGCCGCTTGGTGTTGGCGGGGGTAAGGGAGGCGGCACACACTGTGCCGGTGCTCTTCACCTCGCGGATGCGCTGGCCGATGAGCTCGGGACGAATAGGCTCCGAGTACACCTTTTGGAGGAGGGCGGTCACCTTCTCCCTGGGTGCCGAGGCGATCTCCTCCAGGATGGGCTCGGGGTAGTCGTGGCGGGTTTGCAAGCCCTCCAGGTTGAGGACAGCCAGGCCGCCCATCTTGGCGAAGGTCACCGCGAGGCGCGGGTCGACCACCGCGTCCATGGCCGCCGCCATGATGGGAATCGGGAACTCCAACTCGCCCAGGCGGAAGGTGACATCAGTCATCTCCGGGTTGACAGTCACAGCGCCGGGCACAATGGCTACTTCATCGAAGCCGTATGCCCGGCGCATCTGCTTGAACTGCGGAGTGGCCATGCCATACCTCCTTCGCTGCCCGCGGTCCCCGTCCGCAGCCCCTCGGCGATTAGGCGGATCGAGGCTGGCGGAGGTCTCCTGCCAGCAATCCTAGCCCATGGCTCCGTATCCCAGTGATTGTGTGGTAAACCAACCAGGGGATGAGGTTTCCGGCACTATAGCAAAGCGACCGGCAACAGTCAATGCCCTTGAGCGCTGAAAAGGCAGTTTTGGGTAAGGAACTTATGCGCATCACGGTTTTCTTTCCGGTTACAATGCTTGTGTTCGGGATAGTGAGAGACCCATGGGTATCCTCTACCTGGTAGCCACCCCCATCGGAAACCTGGAGGACGTGACCCTGCGGGCCCTGCGGGTCCTCCGCGAGGTCTCCCTCATCGCTGCCGAGGATACCCGCACCACCCGCAAGCTGCTTTCCCGCTACGACATCCACACTCCTCTCCTCAGCTACACCGACCGCAACAGGCGACAGCGCACCCCACAGATCCTGGCGACGCTGGCCCGGGGCGATGTCGCCCTGGTCTCCGAGGCGGGCACTCCCGCCATCAGCGACCCCGGCTACCACCTGGTGGTGGCCGCCTGCGAGGCGGGCTTCTCGGTGACGCCTGTGCCGGGTCCCTCGGTGTTGACGGCAGCGATGGCCGTCTCCGGCCTTCCCACGCGTCGTTTCCACTACCTGGGCTTCCTGCCCCGCCAGGGCGGGCAGCGGCGTCGCCTCCTCCACGCCGTGGCTGACTTCCCTGACACACTGCTCGCCTTCGAGTCGCCACACCGCCTGCGCGGAGCCCTCCAGGACATCGCCGCCGAGCTGGGCAACCGCCGCATAACCATCTGTCGCGAGCTCACCAAGGCCTATGAAGAGATCTTCCGGGGCTTGGTAGAGGAGGCCCTGGCTCACTTCGGCGAGCCGCGCGGCGAGTTCACCCTGGTCATCGAGGGCGCCGGCGAGGCGGCCAGGAAGCCGACCCTGCCAGAGGTAGACGCGGAGATGCGAGCCCTTAAGGCGCAGGGCGTCCGCGCTCAGCAGGCCACCGGCGAACTCGCCAAACGGTACGGCCTTTCCCGGCGCGAGCTGTATCGACGGTGGCTCCGGCTGCGCTGACTCGCTATCTCACTGCAGTGGGCTATGGTAGAATGGCTCCGCTTCGCCTGGAGCGGGATAGTGACTGATAAGATCTTCATCGGGGTCGCCTGGCCCTATGCCAACGGGTCCCTTCATACGGGGCAGATCGTGAGCTCGCAGCTCCCCGCGGATATCCTCGCGCGATATCACCGGGCGAAGGGAGACCGCGTCCTCATGGTGTCGGGAAGCGACCAGCACGGCACGCCCATTACCGTGCGCGCCGAGCAGGAGGGGCGCTCGCCGCAGGAGCTGGTGAATCAGTTCCATCAGGAGTTCCTCGACATCTGGGAGGGGCTGGGGATCACCTGGGACCTGTACACCACCACCGGCACCGAGAACCACGCCGGGGTCACCCACGACATCTTCCTGCGCCTGCTGGAGCGCGAACACATCTATAAGGACTCCATGTCTCTCCCTTACTGTCCCACCGACCAGCGCTTTCTGCTGGATCGCTACGTCGAGGGGATCTGCCCCCAATGTGGATACGACCGCGCCCGCGGCGACCAGTGCGATGCCTGTGGCAAGACCCTGGACCCCACAGACCTGGGCGAGGCCCGTTGCATCTTCTGTGGCACCCATCCGGAGATCCGAGACTCCGAGCACTATTTGCTGCGCCTAAGCGCCTTCGCGGAGCGTCTCCGGGAGTGGGCTGCACCCAAGACCCACTGGCGCAAGCACGTCCTCAACTTCACGCTGGGCATGCTCAACGAGGGGCTGCGCGATCGCGCCATCACCCGCGACATCGAGTGGGGGGTCACCGTGCCCGTGGCGGGCTTCGAGGGCAAGCGCATCTACGTCTGGTTCGAGGCGGTCATCGGCTACCTCTCCGCGAGCAAAGAGTGGGCTCAGCGCCAGGGCGACCCGGAGGTCTGGCGCGATTTCTGGGAGGACCCCGACTGCCGCAGCTACTACTTTCTGGGGAAGGACAACATCCCCTTCCACACCATCATCTGGCCGGCCATGCTCATGGGCTACGGCCACCTGAACCTGCCCTACGAGGTGCCGGCCACGCAGTACCTCATGGTCAAGGGGAGCAAGGCCTCCACCAGCCGCGGCATCGCCGTGTGGATGTCCGACTTCCTGGCCCGCTACGACCCTGACGCCATCCGCTACTACCTGTCCGCCAACATGCCCGAAAGCTCCGACTCAGATTTCACCTGGGCCGACTTCCTCCGGCGCAATAACGATGAACTGGTGGCCACCTGGGGCAATCTGGTGCACCGGGTCCTCACCTTCACTTATCGCCACTTCGAGGGGCGCGTGCCCGAGCCCGGCGACCCCGGCGAGCGCGGCCGCGCCCTCCTGGCTCAGGTCGAGAGCACCCTGGCGGAGACCGGCGAGCACATCGCAGCCTGCCGCTTTCGGGCAGGGCTATCTACGGCCATGGCCTTGGCCCAGGAGGCCAACCGCTACCTGGACGAGAGGGCGCCCTGGAGGGCCATAAGAGAGGATCGCGAGGGAGCAGCAGCCACCCTGTATACGGTCATCGCCGTCATCAACGGCCTCAAGGTGGCCCTGTACCCCTACATTCCCTTCAGCTCCGAGCGGCTGCATGCCTTACTGGGCTACGAGACCGGGGTGGCAGAGGCCGGGTGGACCTTCGTGCGCCCTCAGCCCGGCCAGCCCCTGAGGGAACCTGCTCCCCTGTTTAAGAAGCTGGAACCCACCATCGTTGAGGAGGAGGAGGCCCGGCTCGGCGTATGACAGGCATCATCGACACGCATGCCCACCTCCAGCTCTCGCAGTTCGACAGCGACCGCGAAGCCGTGCTGCGTCGGGCCTGGGAGGCGGGCCTCGAGGCCGTGATGGTGCCGGGCGTCGACCTGGCCAGCAGCGAGCGGGCCGTTGTCATGGCCGAGGCGGACCCTCGCCTCTACGCCGCTGTGGGCTGCCACCCCCATGACGCGCGACGTGCCAACGACCGAGTCCTGGCCGACCTGGCCGACCTGGCCCGTCACCCCCGAGTGGTGGCGGTGGGGGAGATCGGGCTGGACTTCTATCGTAACCTCTCACCTCGGGAGGCTCAGCTCCGCGTGCTCCGTTACCAGCTCGCTACCGCCTCCGAGGCTGGCCTGCCCGTGGTCATCCACTGCCGGGAGGCCCAGCGGGAGATGCTCCCCATCATCGAGGAATGGTCCCGCAGCCTGGGGGCAACCCTGCCCGGCGGCAGGCCCCTGGGCGTCATGCACTACTTCAGCGGCGACCTGGCACTGGCCCTCCGTTATGCTGAGCTGGGCTTCCTCGTCTCCGTCCACGACTCCGTGACCTATCCCGAGTCAGAACGCGTGCGAAAGGTGGCCGCGAAACTGCCCCTGGAGCATCTGGTGGTGGAGACGGACAGCCCCTATGGCGCGCCCCGCTCCCGTCGTGGCCAGCGCAATGAGCCGGCTTACCTCGCTGAGGCCGTGGCCGTCATCGCCGAGCTCCGGGGGACCAGGTACGAGGATGTAGCCTTGCATACCCGGGAGAACGCCGTGCGCCTGTTCGGCCTGGCCCGCCCGGAGCGAGCCGCGGCGCCACCTGCCTCCCGGGTGGGCGCAAGACGAGGTGCGCCGTGAACGTGGCCTCCATCTACGAGCCCGTCCGAGAGGACCTGGAGCAGGTGGAGCGCACCCTCGATGCCATCAGGCAGACAGAGCAGTTCTCCGAGCTCAGGAAGATGCTCGAGCACGTCCTGGGGGGAGGAGGCAAGCGCCTGCGGCCGCTGATGGCCCTCCTGGCGGGCAAGTTCGGGGACTATCGGCCGGAGCCACTGGTATTCCTGGCCGCCTCCATCGAGCTACTGCACACAGCTAGCCTGGTGCATGACGATGTCATCGACCGCTCCAGCACCCGCCGGGGCCGCCCCACCGCGAACGCCCTGTTCGACAACCAGGCCGCCGTCATGCTGGGCGACTTCATGTTCGCCCACGCTGCTGACCTGGTCGCCCGCACCGACAACACCGAGGTGGTGCGCCTGTTCTCCCGTACCCTCATGGCCATGGTGAGCGGCGAGCTGACCCAGGACCTCAGCGCCTACGACTACGGCCAGGACATCGTGAGCTACTTCGAGCGCATCGGCGGCAAGACTGCATCCCTCTTCGCGGCCTCCTCCGAGGGCGGGGCCATGCTGGCGGGCGCCCCTCGCGAGTGGGTGAAAGCCCTGCACGACTACGGCCATAACCTGGGCATGGCCTTCCAGATCGTGGATGACATCCTGGACTTCAGCGGAGACGAGAAGGAGATGGGCAAGCCCATCGGCAGCGACCTCATGCAGGGCACCCTCACCTTGCCCGCCCTGCTGCTTATGGAGCGCAGCCCTAAGAGCAATCCCATCAAGGAGCTTTTCCGCGACCGCCGCTGCAGCAAGCATCTGGCCGAGGCCATCTTCATGGTGCAGAACTCGGACATCCTTGAGGAGTCCTACGCGGTGGCGAGGGACTTCGCCCAGCGCGCCCGCGCTGCCCTGGAGCCGCTGCCCGATATCCCCGCCCGCCACGCCCTGGGCGACATCGCCGACTACGTCCTGGAGCGCCGCGCCTAGCCCCAGCGAACGTCTCCCTCCAGAGGACGCCGCAGGGTCGAAGCCATCGGCTTCGACCCTGCCATATCCTTCTACGTGCGCCAATCAGATGTCATCAGTGGGGCCCACGATGCGAGGCAACCCTGCCTCTCGCCGCTCCTTTTCCTGCTTGGCCCGCAGGTTCTTCTTCTCCTTCTCCAGTTCCAGTTCCGCCTTGGTCTTCTTGCGAGGAGGCCGGGGCTTGTTGATCTCGGGGTGCTCGTGGGGGCGGGTGGGCCCGCGGACGGGCTGCTTCACCTCCTTGCCGAGGTGCCAGTAGGTGCCCTTGTCGGGGATGCGCCGGGGGTAGCCGTCGCGAAAGGTGAAGGCCATGAAGGAGGTAGGCATGATGCGCCGCCCGTCGCGGTTGCAGAGCGGGCAGGGCACCGGGTCGGCGGCCTCCCGCATTGGCCGCAGCGCCTCGAAGATGCCTTCGCAGCTCTCGCAGTAGTACTCGTACACGGGCATTTCGAGCCTTCTCCCTCATCCAGAACTGCGGGCTCATTATAGCGGGAGTCTAGACCGTCAGCCAGTGCCCTCGCCAGGGGCTGTCGCGGTCCGGACCGGAGGCCTCGGTTGCCTGCGCACCGCGTCGATGAACGCCGCCGAGCGCACATCTCGCTCCAGCACGTAGCGAACGTACTCTCGGAGGTGCCCCTCCAGCTCCCGCGCCAGGTCCGGCGGCACGTTCACCCGCGCCACCTGGGAGAAGCTGTCCCTCTGCATGAGGCGCAACACCTTGAGGGCGTTGACCGAGAGGGACCGAACCGGCTCCTCAGGAGGGAGACAGCCCGGGCAGAGCACCCCGCCCCCGCCGGCGCTCCAGTAGTTGGTGACCGGTTCCAGCCGGGCCCGGCAGGAGACGCACTCCTCCAGCTCCGGCCGATACCCCAGCAACTCCAGCAGGGAGACCTCGAAGTAGCGGAGCACCGTGTCCAGATCGTCCCGCTGGGACATCCGGCGCAGGGTGTCCAGGAGAAGGCGGTAGAGACGGAAGTTCTCCTCTCGCTCCTCGGTGAAGCGATCCACCAGCTCGACGACGTAGAAGCCACGGCTGAGCCGCTCCAGTTCGTCCCGCAGCGGCTGGAAGGCCTCGATGGTCTGAGCCTGGGTGATGATATCGAGGTTGCGGCCTCGGGCCAGCAGGAAGCTGCCGTGGTTCAGCGGCTCTACGTGACCGGCCAGCTTGCTGCGAGTCCTGCGCACCCCCTTGGCCACCGCGTCCACCTTGCCGTAGTTGGCCGTGTACAGGGTGACGATCTTATCCGCGTCACCCAGGCGGCGCTGCCGCAGGACGATGGCAGGACTCTTGTAGACGCGAGGGGGCTGGGGCATGACGCGGGGCGGCCGGAGCCCCTCATACCTCCTGGCGGTTCTCCAGGGCCCGGGCGAGGGTCACGTCGTCGGCATACTCCAGGTCGGCGCCCATAGGAAGGCCGCGGGCCAGGCGGGTCACCTTCACCCCCAGAGGGGTGACCAGCCGACTCACGTACATGGCGGTGGCCTCGCCCTCCAGGTTGGGGTTGGTGGCCATGATGACCTCGCGCACCGATCCGTTGCGGAGCCGCGCCAGCAGATTCTCGATCTTCAGGTCCTCCGGCCCCACGCCGTCCACCGGCGAGATGACCCCGTGTAGCACGTGGTAGAGGCCGCGGTAGCTCCGGGTGCGCTCCAGGGCCAGGATATCCAGGGGCTCTTCCACCACGCAGATCAGGGAGCGGTCGCGCCGGGGGTCCGCACAGATGGGGCAGGGGTCATGTTCGGTGACATTCTGGCAGGTCGAGCACAGAGTGGTGCGGTCCCGGAGCTCGGCGATGGCCTGGGCCAGGGCCAAGCCATCCTCTCTGGGGGTGCGCAGGAGGTAGTAGGTGAGGCGCTGGGCGCTCTTAGGGCCGATGCCCGGGAGCTTGTGGAACTCCTCGATGAGCCGGGCCACCGGCGCCGCCGTGGAAGGGATCTCTTCGTTCAAGAAGCTTGACCTCGCGCCCGCAGGGGGCCGGGCTAGGGCAGGCCGGGCAGGCCCAGGCGGCCTGCCACGCTCGCCATGTGCTCTGCCTGGAGGGCCTGGACCTTCTCTAGGGCCTCGTTCAGGGCGGCGGTGACCAGGTCCTCCAGCATCTCCACGTCGTCCGGGTCCAGCACCTCCGGGTCGATCTTCAACGCCTCCACCTTCAATCCGCCGCTGAGCCTCACGCTGACCGCGCCGCCGCCGGCGGTGCCCTCTACGCTCCTCGTCTGCAGATCCTCCTGGGCCTTGAGCACGCGCTCCTGCATCTTCTGGAGCTGGCGCATCATCTGGCGATTCATGCCCATGCTCTTCGCTCCTACTCCTGCTCAGAGATGACCCGCGCGCCCATCTCGCGGGCTGCCTGGATCAGGTGGCCGCCGCGCCCCTGGGGGGCCCGCCACTCCTTAAGGTTCGGCGCGGCCACGCAGCGCACCCGATGCCCCGGCCCCAGCACCGCATCGACCGCCTCCTGAAGGGCGGCGAGGTTCTCGGACGTGTTGACCTTGTCGACGTGGACGTCGAAGCGAAAGCCGAACACGATCTCCTCATCGCTGACCCCAATGATGTCGCAGCCGCTGTTGAGCAGCGCGCCGGTGCGGTGGTTAAGGGTACGGGCCTGAGCATAGATCTCGTGCCAGCGGGCACGGACCTGCTCCAGGGCAGGGTCGGCGCCTTCAGCGGTGGCCACCGGCTCCGTCGCGACCTCCGGCGCAGGGCTCGGCTTGCCCGCCGCCGGAGCAGCTTCAGGCCCGGCTGTCTCCTGGGCGGCCCACGAGGCGATGCGGCCGGGCC
>JBAUEL010000063.1:0-8430 GCA_049678585.1 Dehalococcoidia bacterium | reverse complement strand
ATGAACGGCCGCATCGCCGGGCGCCTGGGCAACCGCAGCCCCTGGGCAGCCCCTCAGGGCTGCTATCGCTGCCGGGGCGACGACCGCTGGCTGGTCATCTCCATCGAAGACGATGAGGAGTGGTCCTCCTTCTGCCGGGCCGTGGTCCACCCCGAGTGGGAGGAGGACGAGCGCTTCGCCGATGTCCTGGACCGCCACGAGCACCACGACGAGCTCGACCAGCTCATCGAAGGATGGACCAGGGAGCAGGACCACCTGGAGGCCTTCCACCTGCTCCAGCAGGCCGGAGTGACGGCCGGGCCTGTCTTCGACGGCAAGGACATCCTGCTCGACCCCCACTTCAAAGAACGGCACCACTTTGACATCGTTGAGCACCCCCTCCTGGGACGGCGGCCCATCAACCGCCAGCTCGTGGCCAACTTCGACCGCTTCGAGGCCAGTGTGCCCGGCCCGGCCCCGCTCTTCGGCCAGCACAACAAGGAGGTGTTCCAGGGGCTTCTCGGCCTCTCCGACGAGGAGCTGGCGGAGCTCGAGCAGGAGAATGTCATCGGCCCCGGGCCGATCACCGAGATCCCACCCGAGCTATGGAGCCAGTTCCTCAAGCTCCCCTTCGAGCAGTTCCTCGAGATGGGCGCCCTCCGGACCATCGAGCCCGACTACAAGGAGCAGCTGGGCCTGGAGGACTAAGCTGCGGAAAGAGCCAAGTGGGCCGTTCGTGGTTCGACAGGCTCACCACGAGCGGGATCTGACAACCGCTCGTCCTGAGCGTGTCGAAGGGCGAGCGGCGACTTTCTCAGCACCCTGCCAGGCTGCGGTACGCTCCCGAGCGGGGTTCACGCTGGCTCGCGGCGCCTAGCCGTTTCTTCTCCGTAGTACCGCCCGTGCTAGAATGAAGCCGCCGCAAGGCTCGGAGGAGGCAATGGACCTCGGGCTCTCGGGCAAGGTTGCCATCGTTACCGGCTCCAGCCGTGGCATCGGCCGCTCCATCGCCCTGGCGCTGGCCGAGGAGGGCTGCCGGCTGGTCCTCTGCGCCCGCGGCGAGGAGCAGCTCCGCCGGACCGAGGCGGAGGTACAGGCGAAGGGCGTGGACACCCTCGCCGTCGTCGCCGACATGACCGTGGCGGCCGACGCGGAGCGGCTCGTCAGCGAAACGGTGGCTGCCTTCGGGCGGCTGGACATCCTGGTGAACAACATGGGAGGCTACCGCCCCGGCGAGGACGACGAGGCCTGGGACGCCACCTTCCGGGCCAACTTCCTCGCGGCGGCGCGCGCCACCCGCCTGGCCGTCGCGGAGATGCGCAAGCAGGGCGGCGGGGCCATCGTGCACGTCGCCTCCATCTGGGGACGCGAGTCCGGTGGCGCCCCCACCTACAACACCATGAAGGCAGCCCTCATCAGCCACGCCAAGGCCATGGCCCTGGCCCTCGCGCCCGACAACATCCGGGTGAACTCGGTGGCGCCGGGCTCCATCGCCTTCCCCGGCGGTTCCTGGGGGCGGCGTCAGGAGGAGGACCCGGACGGAATGGCCGCCTTCGTCCGCCAGAACATCCCTATGGGGCGGTTCGGCCGGCCGGAGGAGGTGGCCAACGTGGTGGCCTTCCTCTGTTCGGAGCGGGCGAGCTGGGTGACCGGCGCCTGCATCAACGTGGACGGCGGCCAATCGCGGTCCAACATCTAGGCGAACTCCATGTCCGAGCTGTTCACCCGCCACGCCGCCCAGCTTCTGATGGAGTGGTTCAACCAGCGCTACGGCCGCTCCTTCTCCCTGGCCGAGGAAGCCGCCCGGGAGAGCGAGACGCCCGTCCTCCTCGTCGCCGAAGGCGAATACCGCCTGGCCCTGGCGGTAGCCCCCATCTACCAGACAGAGGACCCACCCGGCTGGCGCGAGGGGCTCGATATACTGGAGGCCCGGCTCTCGGCCGGCAGGGGCGGCGCCTACATCCTGTGGGTGCCGCCCGGAGGGATCCCTCCCTTCGAGGAGCCCCTGGCCTCCGAGTTCACCCATCGGGTGCTCATGGCGGCCTCCCCGCTTTCGCCGGGGGAGCGGGCGGAAGTTCAGCTACCGCTGCGCCTCGGCCTGGGAAAGCTCCAGGATGAGGGCAGCTACGTCTCCGTGCAGGGAGGGCTGACGAGTTGGTGGACCCAGATCTCGGAAGGGGTCACGGGCTCCTACCAGCTCGACAGCACCGCCCTGCACCGCGCGCCCGCCGGGGAGGAGGCCCGCCAGGCCATCTTCCGGCGCATCGCCGAGGCGGCCGCGGGCCTCAAGCCGGGCGAAGTAGTAACCTTCGAGGCCACTGATGCCTGGACAGTGCAGCGATTGCGCGAGGGCAACTCCGTTGCCCTGGTGGCCGGCCCGCCCGGCACGGACCCCACCGACGGGATCGCCCTGCGGCGGCTGCTCCGCAAGCGCCTGGTCGCCGCCAACGCCTCCCTCGATGCTATCGACGCCCACCTCAAGGGCGTGGCCCTGGTCGGCATCTACCAGTACATCGACGAGGAGAGGGTCGGCGTGGTCCTCAAGGCCTTCGACCCCGCCCTCCACAGCCGCCTGGACCTGGTATGCGTCCTGGTCGACGGCGAGGTGCGGCCCATCTTCCTGCCCCGGACGCTGCCCTGGGCCAGCTAGCCGGCGATGAGATCGGGCCAGGAGGAAGAGGAGACGCCGGTGGCTGAACCAGGGGTAGGCATCATCGGTGCGGGGTTCATCGGGCGCTTTCACGCTGCTGCCGTCTCGCGCCTCGTCCGTCAGAGGCTGGTCAAGGCCCGTTACGTGGGCATCTGCGACCTGGACGAGGAGCGGGCGCACGACTTCGCCCGCATCGCCCAACTCCCCCTCTGCACCACCAGCGCCGATGAGCTCATCGCCTGCGAGGACATCGACACGGTCTACGTGTGCACCCAGACTCGGTCTCACAAGGATCTGGTGCTGAAGGCGGTCGGCGCCGGCAAGAACGTCTTCTGTGAGAAGCCCCTGGCCCGCAACCTGGCCGACGCCCGCGCCATGCACGAGGCGGTACGGGCGGCGGGCATTCGCCACCAGGTGGGCCTCATCCTGCGCCACGCGCCCGTGTTCAGCGTGATGAAGCAACTGATGAGCGACCCCGAGCTGGGTCGCCCCATGGCAGTGCTGTTCCGCGACGACCAGTTCTTCCCCATCCAGGGCCACTACGCCAGCGACTGGCGCAAGGACTACGAGGTGAGCGGCGGCGGCACCCTCATCGAGCACAGCATCCACGACCTGGACCTGCTGCGCTGGCTGATAGGCGAGGTGGCCGGCCTGCGCGCGGTCACCCGCAACTTCGCCGGCCACGAGGGCGTGGAGGACCTGGCCGCCGTGTCGCTGCGTTTCGCCAACGGCTGCACGGGCCATCTAGTATCCATCTGGCACAACGTGCTGGGTCGCCCCTCCGGCCGCCTCATCGAGATCTTCTTCGAGAACGGCTACTTCTCGACCGAGAACGACTTCTTCGGCCCCCTCCGCTACGAGACCTACGCCAGCGGAGGCCCGGTCGTGCTGACGACGGACGAGGTGCAGCGCCGCTACCGCGAGATGGCCGGCGTCTCCGAGGAGGTCTATCAGGCAGCGATCGCCGGCTACGCGATGGAGGACTACTTCTTCCTGCGCGACCTCGCCGAGGGGCGCGCGCCCTTCCCCGGCTTCGAGGTGGGTGTACGCGCCCACGAGCTGGTGGACGCGGTCTATCGCTCCGCCGCGGAGGGCCGCGAGGTGGAGATACCCGGCGACGGCTGAGGCCGCCCGCACCCGCCGTCCTTGTCCCGATTCGAGCTCGGATGCTATGATCGCGCCCGTCTCCAGCCATGAAGATCGACCTGCACATACATACCGCCCACGGCTCCTCCGATGCCCTCATCGACCCCGACGAGCTGGCAGAGATCGCCCGTGCGCGGGGGCTGGACGGGGTCTGCATCACCGAGCACGGCAGGCAGAGGACGCCCCTGGCCGCCGAGCTTTCCCGTCGCCACCGCTTCCCCGTGTTCGGGGGCATGGAGGCAAGCTGCGAGCTCGGGGACATCCTGGTCTTCGGCGTAGAGAGCATCCCCAGGCACCTCATCGCCGGCCGTCAGATCCGGGAGTACGTACTGGAGCAGGGTGGGGTGATGGTCTGGGCGCATCCCTTCCGCCAGGACCTCTCGCCCAGGCCCTGGGTGGGCCCGCTCGATCCTCACCTGACCTTGGAGAAAGCCCTGCGCCTGCCCATGCTGAAGCTGATAGAGGCCCTGGAGGTGGCCAACGGCCAGGCCACCCGGGCCGACGTGGAGTTCGCCCGGGAGGTCAGCCGGCGGGCTGGGCTGGGCGCCACCGGCGGCAGCGACGCCCACGTCCCCATCGAGATCGGCCACTGCTGCACGGTGTTCGAGGATGGGATGCGCAGCGAGGAGGACCTAGTGCGTGCCCTCAGGTCTGGCCGCTACTGGGCTGAGGACCGCCGCTTCAGATATGACCACGGCCACGGCCCTCGCGAGAGGCTCTAGTCCTCACTCAGGAAGTCGCCGACGATGCGCATCATCTCGTCGGGATGCTCTTCGAAGTACAGCATGGAGGGCGCCACCACCAGCCGCGAGCCCCCGAGGGTCTCGTGCAGCCATTGCGCCGAGGTCAGCGGGTGGATGTCGTCGTCGGGGTGGGCGAGGATGAGAGCGGGCGCGCGGATCTCAGCGAAGCGCTCCTCGGGCAAGGGCGGCCCCTGGAGCAGCCCCCGGACGGCATAGACGATGGCCTCAGCGTTCTGCGAGAGGAGCCAGCCGCGCATCCACTCGTACCGCTGCGGGTCGCTCTCCCGCAAGGGAGCCCACTGCGGCAGCTCCATGGCGACCTCCACCGCTCGCTCCAGCCCTGCCGATTCGATGATCGTGGCGAAGGCGCCGAACATCTGGCTCACCGGCCCTATACGCTGACCCATGGGCGGCGGCGCGATCAGCACCAACCTCTCCACCATCTCCGGATGATCCAGGGCAAGGACCAGGCTGGTGCCTGCACCCATTGACCCGCCGCCGACGTGCGCCCGCTCGATGCCCAGGTGCTGCAGCAGGGCGTGCATGTCTCTGGCCAGGGAGAACCACGAGTAGTGCGCGGTGTCCTTGGTGAAGCCGGAGCGGCCGTGCCCGCGGGCGTCGTAGTTGATGACGCGAAAACCCCGGGAGACAAGTATGTCGGGCCGCTCGCCCAGCTCGTCCATCATGGCGATGGAGCCCATGAGGCCGTGCGCCATCACCACCGGCCAGCCCTCCCCGCTGACCCGATAGTGCATCTCGAAGCCGTTGATCTGGGCGACCAGCATGTCAGCGCCCGCGCGACAGGTCCACAGCTAGAGGTGACACAGCAGCCCCCCGTCCACGAAGAAGATCTGGCCCGTAACGTAACCCGATGCGTCGGAGGCCAGCCACACCGCCAGGGGGCCCACCTCATCGGGACGCCCGGCGCGCCGCATGGGTATGAAGCGCACCGTTCGATTCGCCTCCGGCCTGGGGTCGCCCAGGCCGGGCGTGTCCTCCATCCAGGCGGGGGCGACGGCGTTGACGGTGATCCCGCGCGGCCCCCACTCCTGGGCCAGCGCCCGGGTGAGGTTGATGACCCCACCATGGGCGGCGCAGTAGGCGGCACTACTGGCCAGCCCCCGCTCGCCCAGGCCGGAGGTCACGTTGATGATGCGCCCGTACCCCTGCCTCAGCATCTCCCGGCCCGCCGCGCGGCAGGCGTAGAACGTGGCGCTCAGGTTGACGTTCAGCACCTTCCTCCACTCGGCATCGGTGACTCTATCCGCAGGCTTCCCCAGGAACAGGTCGGGAGCGCTCACCAGGATGTCCAGCCCCCCCAGCTCCCTGGCCACCCGGCGCACCATCGCCCGGACGCCCCTGCCCCGCGTCGCGTCCACCGCCTGGTCGAGGGTGCGGCGCCCCATCCCGGCGATCTGGCGCGCCGCATTCTTGACGGCGGCGACCTCCTGCCCGTCGTGGCTGGTCGAGGAGACGGCCACGTCGGCCCCAGCCTCCGCCAGCGCCAGGGCAATGGCCCGGCCGACACTGCTGCCCGCGCCCATCACCAAAGCCCGCTTCCCGGACAGATCGAAGGCCTCGGGGCCGAGCTTGGCGCGTTCCCACATCATGACAGCGCCACCTCCGGAGCGAATTCCACGGGCGCGTAGCCGCCCGCTAGGCCGCCCCCATCGATGATGAAGCCCTGGCCGGTGATATAGCTGGAGGCATCCGAGGCCAGGAAGACGGCCAGCGCACCCAGCTCCCAGGCCTCCCCCAGGCGGCGGACAGGCATGAACCGCCCCCGCTGCCTCATGAAGTCGGCCTCCTGCTCGTTCTCGGGGGGCCGCTGGGCCACGAAGCCGGGGATGATGCAGTTCACCCGGATGTTGCGCTCGACCAGTATGACCGCCAGCGACTTGGTGAGGGCGATGACCCCGGCCTTGGCCGCGGCGTAGACGAAGCCCGTGAGGTTCCCGCGCAGGCCTGTCCCCGAGGCCACGTTGATGATGACTCCGCCGCCCTGCTCCACCATGGGCCTGGAGGCGGCCCGCGCGCAGTAGAAGGCGCTCGACAGGTTCACGTCGATGTCGTAGTGCCAGTCCTCATCGCTGATGTCCCACAGTTCGCGGCCCTGGCCGCGGGCTTCGCCGATGCCCGCGTTGGAGAGCATGACGTCGATGCGACCGAACTCCTGAAGGCAGCGCTCGATGAGGGCGTCACACTGCCTGGAGTCGGCGACGTCAGTGGGGACGGCGATGGCCCGGCGGCCCAGCTCTCGCACCTCCGCCGCCGTCTCCTCGATCTGCTCGCGGGTGCGGGCCGCCGCCACGATATGGGCACCGGCCCTGGCCAGCGCCAGGCTCATCTGCTTGCCCAGGCCCCGACCAGCCCCCGTGACCACAGCCACCTTGTCCTTCAGTTCCAGTCGTTCCAGCACCATAGGCAAGCTCCTCTTGCTTCGATCTAGGAAAAAGAAAGGACGAAAAGCGGGGCTATTCTATCGGAAACGGCCCGCCTTGGCGAGGCGAACCGTTGGCATCACTCCCCCGAACGACGCGTTGACAGGCGCTTCTCGCCCCCATAGCATGGGAAGACTGCTTCGGGAGGACTCCATGAAGCTGCGCCTGGCCTACGGCAAGCGGGGGCTCGACGTGGAGCTGCCGGACCACACGCTGGTCCTGCTGCCCCAGCATACCCCTCCCTTGCCCGACCCGGAGGGCGCGGTCCAAGGCGCCCTCGAACAGCCGCTGGCCTCGCCACCGCTGAGGGAGCTGGTGCGTGCGGAGGACTCCGTGGCCATCGTCGTCAGCGACGTCACCCGGCCCGTACCTAACCGCCTCCTGCTGCCGCCCGTGCTCGAGACCATGGAGAGGGCAGGCGTGGCGAAGGAGCGGCTGGTCATCGTGATAGGCACAGGGATGCACCGGGCAGCCGTACCTGAGGAGCTGGAGACGATGCTGGGGCCGGACATCCCCGCCTCCTACCGCGTAGTCAGCCACGACGCCCGCGACCGCAGCACCCTCTCCTATCTGACGACCACGTCCCGCGGGGCAGAGGTGTGGCTCAACCGCCACTACCTGGAGGCCGACGTGAAGATCCTGACCGGCTTCGTCGAGCCCCACATCTTCGCCGGCTTCTCCGGCGGCGGCAAGGCGGTGCTCCCGGGCATCGCCGGGGCGGACCTCGTCATGAGCAACCACGGGGCCGACATGCTCAGCCACCCCAAGGCCACCTACTGCGAGGCAGACGGCAATCCCGTCTTCGAGGAGATTCGGGAGGTCGCCCTCGCCAGCCGCCCCACCTTCTGCGTCAACGTGAGCCTCAACGAAAGCAAGGAGATAACCGGCGTCTTCGCTGGAGACATGGCCGTCGCCCACGAGGCGGGCATGGCCCAGGCAGCCCGCCAGGCCCTGCGCCCCATCCCCCATCTGTTCGACGTTGTGGTGAGCACCAACATCGGCTACCCCGCCGACATCAACCTCTACCAGTCGGGCAAGGGGATGTCCGTAGCCGCTCGCGCCGTCAGGGAGGGCGGAGCCATCGTCCTGGCCTCGGAGTGCTCAGAGGGCCTGGGCCGCGGCGAGTACGTGGAGCTCCTGCAAAGCGAGGGCTCGTCCAAGGCGCTCCTGGACAAGATCCACTCGCCGGGCTTCGCCGTGTACGACCAGTGGGGCGTGCAATGTCAGGCCATGGTCCAGCAGCGAGCCGACGTGTACCTCTACTCCAGCATGTCCCGGGAGACCACCGAGTCGGCCCACCTCTATTACTGCCCGGACGTGAGTGAGACCGTCGAGCGCTTGCGCCAGCGACACCGGGCGGAGCATGGCGGCCGCGAGCCCACCATCTGTGTCCTGCCCTACGGGCACCTGACCGTGCCGCAGCTTCAGGCCTAGCCGCCTGCTGAAAAACCCAAGTGGGCCGCTCATGGTT
>JBAUEL010000062.1:0-1584 GCA_049678585.1 Dehalococcoidia bacterium | reverse complement strand
GAGGAGTCGATTGAGACTGGAGCGTCCCGTACCTGGCTCTTGCCCGCTGGCACCTACGACCTGATCCTCCAGGATTGCGCTGAGGAAACGCTCACAGAGGAGTACGGGCTTGACCTAGCTCAGGCCCTCGTCTACACCCTGACGGACTGATAGACCGATAGACTGCTTTCTTGGAAGGCCGGCTCGATCAGACGGAGGCGGCCCGCGATCTGGACGCTTGGCTTGCGGGACGGGCGTGATGGCGAGCGGGGCAGGCTCCGCTGCATGCCGAGAGCGAACGCTCTGGACAGCACCAATCCGCTTGGCGGTCGAATCCTAGCCAGCCGTTATGTCGAAGTCACCGACAGATGCGTCGAAAGAGACCGTGCTCGCTGCCGGATCGACAATAAGCCGACCAAACCGAAGGATGTCGGTCCCTAGTAGCGATGGAAAGGTCCTGTTAGTCTCGCTTGGCGAGGGCACAGAGAGCCACACACGGAAGGACGTTGCCCGCTGATCTGTGTGCAAGAAGGCCACCACGCCTGGTCTTTCGTATCCGCTGGCTATTCCTCCTATTCCTACCATTGGCACAGGCGGGATCCGTAGGTGCTCAGGATGGGCCCAAATCTGCGAGCGAAGGCTATCAGCCGGATGCAGGGTGGTCTGCATGGCGCCGGTGTCGACCAAGAAGGAAACCTCTAGAACCTCAGCTGGGTCCGTAAGAATAACGAACCCGCTCAAGTAAGGTAGACGTGGCTCCGGCAGAGGTGCGGTGATCACCTAAAGGATGAAGTTGGCTCGCTTTTCGGCAATGAAATCGATGACGGCTTTTCTGACGGGCAGTCCCTTTCGCTCGATATCCTCCAGCAGCCTCTCCACGGTATCGGCTACAGCTACGAGCTCACCCTCATACACAGCCACCCAGCGATTGGGATATTTCGCCCGCCACCCATCCAAGTTCGCTAGCAGAAAGGCAATGTCATCATTGAGACGTTCTTGCGCCTTCAGCGCACCCTTCAGGCCGCCAAATTCTTTCCGAAGCCTCTGCATCTCCTTGACAGCCATCGCCCCACTCCTTCCCCGGAACTTGCTCACAGCTGGGACGCTTCCGACTCGGGGGGATAACCGACCGTAGGTCCTAACTCCTCACCCTTTAGACGAGCCAACACCGAAGAGTGTTACTCAGAATAACCGGTGCCTTTCTATTCTACTCAGATAATGCGTCAAGTCAAGCCCCTAGCTACTCTGCCACGCAAAACCCGTAGGGAGGTTACTGTGTATGGCGGAAACCCTGGATGACGCGGTCTGAGAATCGAATGATCCGCAGCGAGTCAGTGCATCATCGTTCATGTGGTAGTCAGCTGGGTCGCCAATCTGTGACGATGGGCGACAAATGGGCGGCAACTGTCCGCCCGCCTCAACAATAAGCCAGGCCGCAAATCTCACGATCTACGCCCTCGTTGCATAGATTTCGTATTTGGCGGGAGTGCATGGGAGTCGAACCCACCCAGGACGGTCCTACCGCCCCGCATCGGTTTTGAAGACCGAGAGGCCCACCGGGGCCCATCCACTCCCGCATCCGACCGCCGCTAGCCAGGCCCTGGT
>JBAUEL010000061.1:0-5999 GCA_049678585.1 Dehalococcoidia bacterium | reverse complement strand
GTACTCGGGTACGTCCTATGGGGGCCCGCCGAACGCCATCCCCAGGGACTACGATGATGACGTGAACGGAGACACCGTGCCGGATGGCCGGGCGTACGACCGCTCGGTGGGCGCCACGCGAACGGGTCCGCCCGATGGCGCGGTGACCATCATCGTGGACGTGCTGGCAGTGCTGGCGCAGTCCGGCCAGTCCTGCTGATAAGGGAGGGCATGCAACTGACGCAAGCAAGCGCAGAGCCGAGGCTCTGCTGACTGCAGGGAAGACGCGGGCCGGGGTTTTCCGACCGGCGGTCCCCGGCCCGCAAACCGGAGACAGGAATGTCGAGCATTATATGCTCTAGACCCCGCCAAGGAGGGTAGCGTATCGAACGAAGAACTCTGTTTGAGGTTTGGACCCTTGATGGGTAGGGAGGTTTAGTTAAAATGGGTAAGTTTGCCTTACGAGGCATAGTAGTAGCAGTAGCAGCAGCTCTGCTGGCGTTCGGGCTTACGGGCTCGACCGTATTTGCCGACCCGGTACCCGGCGACGGGCAGAACACCATTCAGGTGACCCCGTCCGACGCGGGGAAGCACGGCATCGGTGCGAACGTCGTCGTGGACGTGGACATCGTGGAGGCCGAAATTGGCTACCAGGCGATGCAGTTCAAGCTGGCCTGGGCCGACGCCACGGTTGACTACGTGAGCGCCACGTACGTGGGTCCGGCAGGCTGCCTGGCTGGCCCGCCCACGACCACCTCCCCGGGGACGGACCCCGAGGCGGTATGGGGCGGCTGCGCCTTTGCAGCGCCCGGTCACACCGACACCGGAACGTTCTTCGAGGTCGAGCTGCAGTGCAGTGGGATGGGCGTTACGGCGCTCCATCTGGAGTCCATAGCGGAGGACCCCACGTTCGGCAGCGCTACGGCCGCTGCGCCTGGCGCGCCTGACCCGACGGTGCTCCAGGATTCCACGGTAGAGTGCGCGCAGATGGCCGATGTCCAGACCAGCAAGGACGCCCCGGCGACGGCGCTGGCGGGAGATGTCTTCGACTACGTGACCACTGCCCACAACGCCGGACCCAACCCTGCGTTGGGCGTGATCATCGGGGACAACCTGCCCGAGATGCCGATCCCGGACGACCCGGCCAGCGTGCCGCAGAAGATCTTCCTGGGCGCCGAGCTGACGTACAACGGAGCGCCGGACGTCTGCTTCCCGGGCTTCCTGGCCAGCTTCACGCACCCGCTCACCAGCGAGGTGATGCTGAACATCGTGCTCTGCGACCTGAGCTACACGATAGTAGGCATACCGGGTGTCATGATGCCGAGCGACACGGTTGTCCTGACCGTGACGGTCGAGGTGCCGCTGTACGATGCCGGGAAGCTGAACGTGAACGTCTCCCAGGCTGGGTCACTGGTAACGGAGGACCCGGACGAGTCGAACGAGGCGGACTGCGCTCCGCTCGGTCTCGACCCGGCGAACCTGGGTTGTGCGATGACCATGGTCCTGCCGGCGGACATCACCATCACCAAGGAGGCTGACGCGGCCGTCTACAGCGAGGGTGCCACGATCCTGTACGATATCGAGGCTACCAGCAACGGTCCGTCCAAGGCCTCCGGCGTGGTGCTGTTCGACGAGGTGGGCGCCAACCAGGAGATGACCTACTGCTTCGCCCTCGTCACGCCGCCGCCACCCGACATGGTGTGGCCGTGCGACTGCGTGATCGGTGACGCAGACACGGACACCCTGGACGACTGCACGTGCGACTGCACCGGGCAGGCAATTGAGCCCGGCGGAGTGATCGGCATGGCTGTCGATGCGGACGTCGTCGGTTCCGTGGGGAACGAGTGCGTGAACGACGTCAACGTGTCGTGGGCCGACGGGGAGCTGGGCGCCCTGGGAGCGGACGCTTCGAGTTCCGTGGTCTGCCTGCCGCCGACCATAGCGATGCAGAAGGACATCGACGACGACGCCACGACGATCGTGGACGCCACCAACCTCTTCCTGGAGATGGGCCCGGACGGCCTTGAGTGCCTGACGGTCTACGAGCTGGTGTCCAATGCAGTCAACCTGGCGCCCATTGAGGGTGTCGGTGCCTACGAGTTCCAGCTGAAGTTCGACCACAAGATCTTCGATATCGCGATCGAGGACTCGAGCTGGTTGAGCGTCGAGGGGGCTCGGACGGTCGACTGCACGATGACCATCGTAACCGAGAACGACATCCGCTTCGGTTGCGTCTCGTCCGGTCCGCTTCCGGGCGCGACCGCTGGCTTCGGCCCTGACGCGGAAGTCGTGGCCACCATCGAGGTTTGCCCCGAGCCTGACCTGGTCAACCGACTGACCCCGGGCCAGGAGAACGGCGTGGTGCGCACGCTGCTCGACGAGAACTGCCAGCTGGCCAGCCCGCTTGGTGACCCGCTGCAGATCGAGGTCGAAGGCGATCTCGTACCCGCCCCGGGTATCCTCCCTGGCGGTCTGCTGGAAGTCTGCTCCGACATGACGATCACCGTACGCATCCTCGAGGCCGACCTGAACCTCGACTGCCTGGTGAACGTGCTGGACGAGCAGGCCATCGCCTTCCGGTACGGGGCGTTCTTCGGCAACCTGCTGTACGACCCGTGGTACGACCTGGAGCCCGCTCTGAAGGACTTTGACATCGACATCAAGGACCTCCAGAAGGTCTTCGGTCGCGACGGTAGTACGTGCGTGGAGCCGATTCCCGCGCAGGACCCGTTCCCAGCTCCTCCATGGTAGGAGGACAGCGGTAGGGTCCCGCCGGCAGCGCATAGACGCTGCTGAATCCGGGAAGGTAGCACAGAGTGGGGGAGCCAACCCTGGAAACAGGGGGCTCCCCCACTCGCCAGTTAAGGAGGCGGTATCAGCGCTATCAACAGACTTCGGTCCGCATCGTTGTGTTCGACGTTAGGGTTGGTGTATGCTGCGCGCGTTCCGCATGCGAATGCGAACGGGCGAAACGCAGCGATTGGATAAGCCTCGAAACGAAGCGCGAAGAGGATGCGTTATTATTAAGGGTGTAAAGGATTCCCGAGGCGGGAGCAGCGATCGGAGATAAGGCAGATATGCGGCAGGGCGCCTTTATTCTAGCTACGCTCGCGATAGCTTTGCTCCTGGGCTCGGGTGAGCCGGCCCTGGCCCAGAGCACCGTGGTCAGGATTGAGCCGGCCTGGAAGGTGACGTCGCCCAGCGACCCGTCCTTCTCGGTGGAGGTATGGGTGGACGACGTCGTGACTACGGACCCGTGTCCGCTTGTCGGCGGTGGACCCTGCGGCCTGGGCGGCTATCAGGTTGACATCGCCTTTGACCCCGCCGTAATAAGCTTTCAGTCCTTCCAGAATGGACCCTTCCTGACCAGCACGGGGCGGACTCTCTTCATGTGCCCCCTGCAGACTGTTAGACATGATCCCTTGAACGGGGTGCTTTCGTACTCCTGCGCCACCTCGGGGGACACACCTTTGGGCCCAGAGGGCAGCGGGCACCTGGCTACGGTGACGTTCGAGCCCGTCAGCATCGGTGACAGTGATCTCCACCTTCAGAACACGGTCCTGGCGGAAGCCAACCCCTTCGGCATAGCGATCCCACACACTACGCAGGACGGCAGCGTGACGGTGGACTATGCGGCCGACCTGAGCGTGGAGAAGACCGCGCCCGAGACGGTCACGGCGCCGGGAAACATAGACTACGACGTGCAGGTGACCAACCTGGGACCGTACGAGGCCGAAGACGTCACGCTGGTCGATACGCTGTCCAGCAGTGTGGACTTCGAGAGCGCGAGCCCCGGTTGCACGTACGACGACGGGCAGCACCAGGTGACCTGCCCCCTGGGCAACATAGGGGTGACCCTGAGCGAGAGCGTAAGCATTACGGTGTCGGTGGCGGCTAGTGCTGCGGGGAGGACAATCGTCAATGCGGCCGATGCCAGCAGCGCGACGGTGGACCCGGACACGTCAAATAACCACGTCCAGACGTCCACGACGGTGGACCTTGCGAACGTGGACATCGGGAAAAGCGCTCCCGCCCAGGTCGCCAAGGGGGCCACAGACCAGTACGAGATCGTCGTGACGAGCACAGGACCCTCGGATGCGGGCGGGGTGGAGGTAACCGACGTGCTCCCTTCGGACGTGGTGTATGTCGACTCCAGCACAACCCTCGGTGACTGCTTCTACCATGAATATACAGGGCCCACTGTGTTGTGCGTCTTGGGCGACATGGCGCCGACAGCGTCCGCCACCATCACCATCACGGTGACCTTTCCCGATTTCGACTGGTACTCGTGCAACAAGGCGGAGGCAGGGTGGACACAAATCCCTCCCGGCGTGAACGAATCGCAATGGGCGTGCACGGAGGTAGGGCAGCCCGACCGGGACGGTGACGGGTGCTTCAACTGGAAGGAGCTGGAGGATGACCCTGCCCTGGGCGGGCAGCGGGACCCCGATAACCCCTGGGACTTCTATGATGTGCCCGTGCCCACCGCCTTCAACGGCGGCACCCGGGACGACAGGGACAAGGCCGTCAGCGTCATCAACGATGTCCTGGCCGTCCTGGAGTACTCAGGGACGTCCGATGAGGGTCCTCCCAACAGCGGCCCCGACGGCGTGCTGGGGACTCCCGACGACAGGGACTACGACCAGGACAACAACGAGGACGGCGAAGACGACGGGCTGTTGTACGACCGCTCGGTGGGTGCGGTGTGGTCCGACGCGCCCAACGGAGCCATCACCATCATTGTGGACGTGCTGCTGGTGCTGGCGCAGTCCGGCCACACCTGTCAGGTCACGCCGTAGGTGAGGGCGCGGACCTTCCCGTACGTGCGTAGGCTGATTCACCGGGTGAAGGGAGGAAAAATACTTACAGGGACCCCTTGCGCGAGGAGGCTGAAGAGTAGTAAAGTGGCGCGGGTTCGGTTGGTGGGGGAGATGTGGGGTTAACCCTTTAGCTTGTCTGTGCGTTGTTCCTGACGGCGGGCTGGCAGGCCGAGGAGGAGGCAGATAATGAGATCTCTACGGGCGATCCTTGTGGGTGCGGCACTTCTTGTCGCGGTAGCAGGGGCGGTTACTATCGCGCTCCTTGGCACCTCTGAGAGGACTAGCGCTGACGCGATACCCGGCGACGGGAAGAACACCATCGACGTGGTACCTTCCGACTCGGGCAGCGTTCCCGTCGGTGACCCCTTCACGGTGAGCATTGACATCGTCGAGGCGGAGCTAGGCTATCAGGGCATGCAGCTCAAGCTGGCCTGGGACGATGCCACGGTTGACTACGTGAACGCCACATACGTCGGGCCTGGAGCGTGCATAGCGAGCCCCATGGCCACTGGTGCCGGAACCGCGCCAGGCAGCGAGGCGACCTGGAGTGGGTGCGCCTTCGTGAGTTCCGGCCAGACCGCCACCGGCTCGTTCTTCGACGTCGAGCTGCAGTGTGCTGGAGAGGGGCCGACGGCGCTGCACCTGGAGTCCATCGCCGAGGACGCGAGCTTCGGCACGGCGACGGGCCCTAGCCCGGGCGCGTACCACGACATGGTCCTGGAGGACGGCACGGTCACCTGCGTGGGCCTGCCCACGCTAACCGTCACCAAGACGGTCAACAACGACGACGGCGGCCTGTTGGACGTCCCCGACTTCGACCTGTTCGTCAACGGCACGCCGGTCACCAGCGGCGTCGCCGAAGCGCTCGCGCCGGGATCCTACACGGTGAGCGAGGACGATCCTGCGCCCGCCTATACCTACACCATCGGCGGCGACTGCGCGCCCGACGGCTCCATCACGCTGGCGTCGGGCGATGACAAGAGCTGCACCATCACCAACGACGATCAACCCCCGACGCTCACCGTCACCAAGACCGTCATCACCGACGACGGCGGCACGGAGGGGGTCGGCGACTTCGACCTGTTCATCGACGGCGGTGCCGTCACCAGCGGCGTCGCCAACCCTGTCTTAGCGGGGGCGCACACGGTGAGCGAGACCGACCCGGCGCCCGCCTATACCTACACCATCGGCGGCGACTGC
>JBAUEL010000060.1:0-1963 GCA_049678585.1 Dehalococcoidia bacterium | reverse complement strand
CGTGGACATCGGTTTGGTCATCGCTGGCGCGCCCGAGCTATACCGCCGCGCCCTCGAGGCCACCATCCGCGATCCAGGGGTAGACGCCGTGGTGGTCATCGGCGGTACCACCCGCGGCCAGGATTGGGAGACCCACGCCGAGGCGATGCATGGCCTCTCCCGCAGAGCCGCCAAGCCCATCCTTCAGGTCTCCTTCGGGCCGGGCGATCTTGTCCTGGACCGGGCCATGGCCCGACTCGGCATCCCCACCTTCCCCAGCGCCGAGCGCGCCCTCCGCGCCTGCGCCCGGGTTCTCCGCCGTGATGACTAACGACCCGCTCGACCGCGGGGCCTGACAGGCCATTCCGCAACCTGCTAGAAGGAGGCAGCAGTGACACACTCCAACCACAGGCAGGGGACGCGAGAGAACCTGAAGAACGACTGGGTAATGCTCTCGCTCCCCTATCGAGGACGTCCGGAGGTCATGGAGAAGGTGGAGAGGTTCAAGGAGATCTGCACCCGCCACGGCCCCATCAACCCCGACCCGCCCCGCGCATGGTACATCTACGTCTTCGACGACCGGGACAGGATGCAGGCAGCCCTCAAGGATCTCGCCCAGGCCGAACTGGGCCTCCCCGTGGTGGTGAGCGGGCTGTTTGACGAGGTGGCCGATTGCTGTCGGCGGGCCGGTACCAGGGCCCACACCGTCAACCACTCGCTCGGCTTCTGGGGCAGGACCGACAAGCTTCCGCCCCCCGAAATCCTGGAGATCACCACCATGTGCGGCCACGCCCTGGTCGCTCCCGGCCTGGTGTGGGACCTGGCCGAAAGGATTCGCCACGAGACTATGTCGGCCCCCGCTGCCTGCCAGGAGATGAGGAAGATGTGCCTCTGCGACATCTTCAACCACGCGCGCGCCGAAGAGCTGATGCGCTGCCTGGTCGAGGCCATCGACCAGGGCCGCCTTGCCCCGCCCCAGTGATGGACCCGAGGGCTACCCCCATTCATCCCGGGAGGGAGGTTCTCCCATGATCATCAAGGAAGATCTCTGCACCGGCTGCATGGTCTGCGTCCCGTACTGCCCCATGGGGGCCATCGTCGAGGACGAGGAGAAGGGCCTGGTCGCTATCATCGAGGATGAGTGCGTCGAGTGCGGCGTCTGCTACCGCGCTCGAGTCTGTGGCCCCGATGCCATCTACCCCCAGCCCCTGGAGTGGCCCCGAACCCTCCGCATGGAGTTCAGCGACCCTTCCGCGCCCTACCTTTCCCCCGTCTTCCAGCACCGCATGATCGGCCGCTTCCAGGCCGATCTCCAGCAGATGGACCGGCGTCAGCTCCTCGACCGCGAGGGCGAGGCGCTCACCATCAGCGGCCGTGGCACCGTCGAAATGAAGATGAACGACGTCATGGGCCGCTTCAAGCGCGGTCGAGCCGGCCTCGCTGCCGAGGTCGGTCGGCCCGGCGTTGGCGCCCGCTTCCGCGACGTCCAGAAGGTCGCCCAGGCTCTCGCCTCGGTCGGCGCCAACTTCGAGCCCCAGAACCCCGCCACCGACCTCATGACCGACGTTCACACGGGGACCTTTCGGGAGGACATCCTGGATGAGAAGGTCCTCTCCTGCATCCTCGAATTCGAGGTGCCCCTTGACGAGCTGCCCAGGGTGCTCGCCGGAATGAAGGAGGTTGCCCAGCAGATCGATACCGTCTTCGCCGTCGATCTCATTTCCGTGGTCGATGAGGACGGCTCCATACCCACGGTGCCCATAGCAAGGTCCCTTGGCCTGGAGCCGTCCATCGCCGGCAAGACCAACGTGGGCCTGGGGCGGCCCCTGGCCAGCCTGGACTAGCGCCGCTTGAGAGCGTGTTGTCAAAAGGGGAGTGCAGAGGAGCAGAGCCCCCAAGGTTTCCGCCCTCAGCCTTCCCCGTCCGAGCATTCCGCCCCCGCGCAGCGGGCCGGGGGTCTGGGGGTGTCCCCCAGGTTCCAAAT
>JBAUEL010000059.1:0-49490 GCA_049678585.1 Dehalococcoidia bacterium | reverse complement strand
ACTGCGGCTACTGCAATAACAAGCTCATCGGCGTCAGGCGCCGGCAGGGCTGGAAGCGCAAGAGCGGCGAGCGCGGCGAGGCCTCCTACCGCTACTACCAGTGCGAGTCTCGCACCAACCAGAGCCTGTGCGACTACCATACCCACCGCGCCGACGAACTGGAGGCGGAGGTACGCAAAGGCCTCGCCGAAGCCAGCGCCTCCCCTACTTCCTTCCCCCAGGCGGGTGACGAGGCCGCAGTCATGGCCGAGCGAGAGCAGGAGTGCCAGCGCCTGCGGTCCCGCCTCCGTCAGATCGACCGCAAGCTTGAGGGCTACGTTGAAGCGGCGGCCAAGGGACGCATCAGCCCCGAGCGCATGCGCAAACTCAGCCTCAGCGCCGCTTCCGACCGGCTGGTCCTGGAGGAGGCTCTGGAGGAGGCAGAGCGACAAGCCCGGCAGCAAGCCGATGCGGCGGGACGCCGGCACCAGCGCGAGCGCTCCCTGGCCCAGCTATTGGACAACTGGGACACTCTTCTCTTCAACCAGCGCCAGGCGCTCCTGCGCGAGGTGCTAGACCAGGTGACCGTGTGGGACGACGCGGTGAAAGTGCTGCTGCGGCCGTAGCCCCGATCGTGTCGCGCCAATACCGGGTCATCGCCTACGCCGACGGCGCCTCCCGGGGGAACCCGGGGCCGGCTGCCATCGGCGTGCTCCTCCTGGACGAGGCAGGGCAGGAACTCCACCGCAGCGCCCGTCGGCTGGGACGGGCCACCAACAACCAGGCCGAGTACCGGGCAGCCATCGCCGCCCTGGAGGCAGCCCTGGGCCTCGGGGCGACCCAGGTAGAGCTGCGCACGGACTCGGAGCTGGTAGTCCGACAGCTCCGGGGGCGCTACAAGGTACGCAACCCTCGCCTCATCCCCCTCTACAAGCGTATGCTGGATTTGCGCAGCCGTTTCGCCTCCCTCGCCGTCAGGCACGTCCCCCGGGAAGAGAACAGGCTGGCCGATGCCCTGGCCAACGAGGCCCTGAACCGAGGTCCACTGCCCGCCCAAGCGGGGCGCCGCCAGCGTTGACGAAGCCTTGCTCTCCCCCGTATCCTGAACGTGAAGAGTCATGCAGTTCAACGTTTCCACCCTGCTGAAGGAGTCCGTCGGCGCCACCCGTCAGTACGAGGTGGACGAGCCTATCGTCATTGACGACCAGGGCCACCGCGAGCGGGTGACGGGCTCCGCCACCTTTCTGCGGACCAAGGCAGGCGTGCTGGTGACCGCTCACCTACAGAGCAACTCCCGGGAGAAGTGCAGCCGCTGTCTACGCGAACTGGACTACCACCTCTCCATCGACGTCGAGGAGGAGTTTCTGCAAACCGTGGATGCAACCACGGGCGCCCCTCTCTCCCAGCCCGACGAACCGAACGCCTTCCGCATCGATGCCCACCACACGGTGGACCTGGGCGAGGCCGTTCGCCAGTACTGGGCCACAGTCCTGCCCATGCAACCCCTCTGCCGCCCCGATTGCCTCGGCCTGTGCCCTCGCTGCGGCCGCGACCTCAACGAAGGACCCTGCGGCTGTCCCTCCGAGGAGGCCGACGAGCGGTGGGCGGCCCTGGCCGACCTGAAGATTTCGCAGGAAGGGAGCTGAGCCATGCCCCCAGTACCCAAGCGTAAGTACCCCAAATCTCGACAGGGCAAGCGCAGGAGCCATCTACGGCTCCGAGTGGCCCGACTGACCGAGTGCCCCCACTGCCACACCGCTCGATTGCCCCACCACGTCTGCCCCGTCTGCGGCTACTACAAAGACCGGGAGGCCATTGCCGTCCGTGGGCCGGAACTGCCCGAATAGGCGGGATACCCCACCCCACGGCGCGGCCGCTCCGTGGCCTATCCCTGCTCACGTTCTCATCGCCTCGGCTAGCGGAGGCAGCCATGCCTGAGCGCGGCGATCGGGTGGCCTGGGTGTTCCCCGGGCAGGGCTCGCAGGAGGTAGGCATGGGCCGCGACCTGGCGGAGGCCTCGCCTGCCGCCCGCCGCGTCCTAGAGACCGCCGACGCCGTCCTGGATTATCCCCTCTCCCATCTCTGCTTCGAAGGACCAGAGGATACCCTGCGCCAGACCGCCTACGCCCAACCGGCCATCTTTACCGTCAGCCTGGCCTGTCTGGAGGCGGCCCGCGAGCTAGGCGGCCTCTCGGAGGAGCATCCGGCCTTCGTCGCCGGCCACAGCCTGGGCGAATACACAGCTCTGGTCGCCGCAGGCGCCCTGGACCTGGAGGAGGGGCTGCGGCTGGTGCAAGAGCGTGGCCGCCTCATGCAGGAGGCCGCGGAGGCCAACCCCGGCACCATGGCCGCCCTCATTGGCCTGGACGATGCGGATGTCGCCGAACTCTGCACTGCCACAGGCGCCGAGCTATGTAACCTCAACTCGCCCGGCCAGGTAGTCATCGGCGGTCCCGTCGAGGTGGTAGAGGCCGCCGTGGCCGCGGCCCGCGAGCGCGGTGCTCAGAGAGCTGTGCGCCTGAACGTGAGCGGCGCCTTCCACACCTCCCTGACGGCACCTGCCGCCCAGGGCATGGCCCGCGCCGCAGCCGAGGCGCCCCTGCGGGACACCGCAATCCCGGTGGTGGTCAACGGCACCGGCCTGCCCGCGCATTCGGCCAGCGACATCCGGGAGGAACTAGTGTACCAGCTTACCCACCCCGTCCGCTGGCGAGAATCGGTAGAATTCATGGCTGGGGCCGGCGTGTCCGGCTTCGTGGAGATCGGGCCGGGCCGGGTGCTCAGCGGTCTCATCCGCCGCACCGTGCCTGGGGCCAGCGTGCGCACCATCGGCGATGCCGCCTCCGCTCGGGCACAACAATCTTGACCGCGCAGGCCCCGGCCAGCATGATGTTCGGGGCACGACCGGGCAGAAGGTGCGGGACGAGCCATGTTTGATCTGGCCGACAAGGTAGCGATGGTCACGGGCGGCTCCCGGGGCATCGGCAGGGCGATCTCCCTGGCGCTGGCCCGGCACGGGGCCAGAGTGGTCGTCAACTACCTGAGCAACGCCTCCGCTGCCGAGGCTACCGCCCGAGAGATCGTCGCCTGCGGGGGCCAGTGCCTGACCGTGCAGGCGGACGTCAGCAAGCCCGAGGAGGTGCACCGGCTCATAGACCAGGTCCTGGACACCTTCGGCCGCATCGACATTCTGGTCAACAACGTCGGCCTCACCCAGGACGACCTCATTGTGCGCATGTCGGAGAAGAAGTGGGACCAGGTGATGGATGCCAACCTGCGCAGCGCCTTCCTCTGCACCAGGGCCGCCCTGCGGCCGATGCTTCGCCAGCGTTGGGGACGCATCATCAACATCAGCAGCGTGGGCGGCATGGTGGGCAACGCTGGTCAGGCTAACTATTCCGCCGCCAAGGCCGGCCTCATCGGCTTCACCAAGGCTGTGGCCAAGGAGGTGGCCTCCCGCAACATCACCGCCAACGCCCTGGCCCCGGGCTTCGTAGAGACGGAGCAGACCCGGAACATCACCGGCCCCCAGAAGGAAGCCATCACAAGGATGATCCCCATGGGCAGGACCGCCACCCCGGAGGACATCGCCCCGGCGGTCCTTTTCCTGGCCTCGGAAGAGGCCGCCTACATCACCGGCCACGTGCTCAACGTCGACGGTGGGGTGGTGATGCACTGATGGCGGCGCAGCGACGCAAGGCACGCATCGCAGCCCTGCAGGCCCTCTACGAGGCCGACGTGGCCGGCCATGTCCCCGAGGAAACCCTGGAGCGCCTCATCCTCGACGCTCACCTGGCCGAGGCCAGCGCGGCCTTCGCCCGCGAACTGGTAGCCGGCGTGCTCACAAACCAGGAGCGCATCGACGCCATCATCGCCAAAGTCGCCCCCGCCTGGCCACTGGAGCAGTTGCCCCCCATCGACCGGAACATCTTGAGGGTTGCAATCCGGGAGATGTTGATACATAATGGGACGCCAGTTCGGGCTGCTATCAACGAAGCTGTAGAGCTGGCCAAGACCTTCGGCAGCGATAGCTCGCCGAAGTTTGTCAATGGTGTCCTAGGGTCCGTGAGCGTGATGGTCGCGCAGTAGCGGCCAGCAGACCCCAATATCCGATTCCAGGAGGGGGTGAAGAGGTGACAACGATCTTCGAGCGGGTCCGCAAGATCATCGTCGAGCAGCTCGGTGTCGAAGAGGATCAGGTCGTGCCCAGCGCCTCTTTCGTCGACGACCTGAACGCCGACTCCCTGGATCTCGTGGAACTCATCATGTCCATGGAGGAGGAGTTTAGCAAGGACGGCAAACCCCTTGAGATCTCCGATGAGGATGCTGAGAAGATCGTCACGGTGCAGGACGCTGTAGACTACCTGAAGGACCTGGGCATAGAAGACGAATAGGGCCACCATAAGTCGGGCCGCCGCGCGCCTCTGTCCACGGTCCCCAGGACCGCGCGCGGCGTATTTATTCTAGAGAGGCTCCTGCCGGGGCCCCGGTACAGGCCATGGACTTTCTGGGTATAGGCTTACCGGAACTCCTGGTTATCCTCATCATCACTCTCATCGTGGTGGGGCCGCAGCGCCTCCCCCAGATGGCCGCCCAGCTCGCGCGCCTCATCCGCGAGTTTCGCCGTCACACCGCCAACCTTAGCCGGGAGTTCACCGGTGTCCTGGAGGAGTTCGAGCGCGAGTACTCCGAGGTGCGGGAGGAGTGGAAGGAGGTGAGGCGGGGTCTAGAGCGCGACAGCCAGGCCATCGAGAGCCAGATCGCCGGGGTGGCCAAGGATGCCCAGGAGGGCCTCCGCGTCGAGCCTCTCGACAACCCGCCCCCGAGCAGGCCCCAGGCCTCCGGCCAGGACCAACCGCCCACGGCCGGGGCCTCGTCAGGCGCAGCGGTAGACCGTGACCCCTAGGGCTGCGCGGGTTGCGCCTCCAGCCGTGATATGTCCGCATCACAGACCCCCGGAGAGAAGCCTGCCCAGGAGGAGGGCACGGTTCTCACCATCCTGGAGCACATCCGGGAGCTCCGCTACCGGATCATCGTCTCCGCGGTGGCCCTCCTGGTGGCAACCCTCGCCTCTCTGTGGCCCCTCTCCGGCTGGTTCCTCGAGTACCTGGCCAAGCCGGCCGAGGACCGCGTAGAGAACTTCGACCTGATCTTCATCGAGCCCCTGGAGTACTGGACCACATACTTCCGGGTGGCCCTGCTCCTGGGCGTGGCCATCTCCATGCCCATCATCATCTATCAGGTCATGTCTTTCGTGGGCCCCGCCCTCAGGCGTAGCGAGAAGCGCTGGATCTATCCCATCGTGGCAGGGGCATCGTTCGCCTTCGTGGCGGGCTGCGCTTTCGCCTACTACGTGGAGTTGCCGCCTGCCCTGGGCTTCCTCATCGGGGCCCCCAGCGACATCGCCGAGCCGCAGATCAGGATCCGCAGCTACATGGACTTCGTCCTCCGGCTCATCCTGGTCACCGGCCTGGTCTTTGAGATGCCCCTCTTGGTCATGGGCCTGGCCAAACTGGGCGTGGTCAATTCACGCAAGCTGCTGAGCTGGTGGCGCTACGCCATCATCTTGGCCTTCGTCCTGGCAGCGGTGGTGACACCCTCCATCGACCCGGTCACCCAGTCGCTGGTAGCGGGGCCGGTCATCGTGCTCTACTTCGTCGGGATCGCCCTGGCCAAGCTGGTAGAGGGACAACCCGTGCTGCCTATGGCCGAGAAAGAAGTATCTGCTCATTAGCTTGACCGATTGACTGCTTCCAGACTGGCGTGCTATCATCTCGCTAAAGCTGGCGAGGTGACGGTCTGGCGACACAAAGGGTACGACCGGTCTTCACCGGCCTTACCGGAGGCTTCTTCAGTGGCCTGACGGGCGTGGGCGGCGGAGCGGTCATCGTACCCCTGCTGGTGGGAGCGGTGAAGCTGCCACAGCACCTGGCCCACGGGACTTCCCTCGTCATCGTGTTTTGCGTAGCCAGCGCTGGCCTCATCGGCTACGTGACCTCGGGCAATATCGACTGGCCGCTTGCGGGGGTCATGGCAGCAGGGAGTGTGGTGGGGGCCTACGCCGGGGCCAAGACCATGGCTCGGGTTTCTCCCCTGCGCCTGCGGCAGGTCTTCGGGCTGTTCCTCCTTGCCGTGGCCATCCGCATGTTTATCGTCTGACTGTCTGAAGATTGAGTGCAGGGGATATCGTCGTTGGGATCATCGCTGGCGTGCTGGGCGGCGCAGCCGGGGGCTTCCTGGGTATCGGCGGAGGCATGATCTATGTGCCCGCGCTCGTCCTTGTCATAGGGGAGGCCCAGCACGTGGCTCAGGGGGTCTCCCTGGCAGTGATCATCACCACGGCAGCGGTGGCGGGTACTACCCATCTCAGACAGGGGAATGTCGAGTTGAGGACGGCAGCCTGGGCAGCCCCGCCGGCCGCGGCGGCCGCCTTCGGAGCCGCCATGCTTGCAGACTTCATAGACGCAGCCATTCTCCGGCGGATCTTTGCCGTGGTGGTGCTCTACGTGGGGGTGACCACGCTCCTGGGCACCCTGCGGGGGGAGCGCTTGCAAGAGGAGCAGAGGAACTAGCGCATGGACGCAGCAGAGAAAGCGGCCGCCCTGGCCGAACTCAACGAAGAGATCGCCCGCTGCCCGGATTGCGAGCTATCTCGGACCCGCACCCACGCCGTCCCCGGTGAGGGCCGGCCCGACGCCGACATCGTCTTCATCGGCGAGGGGCCGGGCTACTATGAGGATCAGCAGGCCCGACCCTTCGTAGGGCCGGCCGGCCAATTTCTGGAGCAGCTTCTGGCCTCCATCGGCCTGCGGCGGGAGGATGTCTACATCGGCAACGTCATCAAGTGCCGCCCTCCCGAGAACCGTGACCCCCTGCCTCAGGAGATCAACGCCTGCCGCAAGTGGCTGGACCGCCAAATCGAGATCATCAGCCCCAGGATGGTGGCTACCCTGGGGCGCTACTCTATGAACCGCTACTTCCCCGGCCAGTCCATCAGCCGCATCCACGGCCAGCCCCGGCGGCTGGGCGATGTGGTAGTGGTGCCCATGTACCACCCCGCAGCGGCGCTGCACCAGGGTAGCCTGCGCCGGACCATCGAAGAAGACTTCAAGAAGCTCCCGGCGATCCTGGAGCAGGCCCGGAAGGAGGAGGTGGAGGCGGCGGCGCCTGAGCCCCAGCAGATGCGCCTGCTCTAGCCTCGAACCATGGCAGCCAAGAAGCTACGCGTCATCCCCCTAGGCGGCCTCGGCGAAATCGGCAAGAACATGATGCTCTTCGAGTACGGCGAAGACATCATTGCCGTGGACGCCGGCCTCATGTTCCCCGAGGAAGACATGCTGGGGATTGACCTGGTCATCCCAGACATCAGCTACATCCTGGAGCACCGCGGCCGCTTGCGCGCCATCTTCATCACTCACGGCCACGAGGACCACACCGGCGCCCTCCCCTATATCCTGGCGCGGGTGAACGCCCCCCTCTACTGCACCCGTCTCACCGCCGGCCTGGTGACAGTGAAGCTGAAGGAAGCCAACATGCTGGCCCGGGCCGACATCCGCACCATCACCGCGAACGACGTAGTGCAGGAAGGGGCCTTCCGGGTAGAGTTCTTCACAGTGGCTCACAGCGTACCCGACTCGGTGGGGCTCGCTATCCGCACCCCCCTGGGCACGATTGTGCATACCGCAGACTTTAAGCTGGACCATACCCCGGTGATGGCCCAACCTACCGACCTGGCCCGCCTGGCTCGCCTGGGCGCGGATGGAGTCCTCCTCCTCCTCTCGGACTCCACCTACGTGGAGATGCCCGGCTACACCCCCTCGGAGCGGCTGGTGGGCGACTCGCTGCGTGAGATTATGTCGACTTCTCCCGGCCGCGTTATCGTGGCCACCTTCGCCTCCCTTATCTCACGCATCCAGCAGGTCATCGACGCCGCCCACGCCAACAACCGCCGCGTCTTCGTCACCGGACGCAGCATGCTCGACAACGTCCAGATGGCCATGGAACTGGGCTACCTCTCCGTGCCAGAGGGCGTCCTGGTGAACGTCCGAGAGCTGGACAGCATGCCGCCCCAGAGGCTGGCCGTCATAACCACCGGTAGCCAGGGCGAGCCCACCTCCGCCCTCGCCCGCATGGCCAACCGCGACCACCCCTTCATCCAGATCGTGCCCGGCGACACAGTGGTGCTCTCCGCCACGGCTATTCCCGGCAACGAGTCACTGGTCTATCGCACCGTGGACAACCTCTTCCGCCTGGGTGCCCGGGTCCTCTACAACCGCATCGCCGACGTGCACGTACGGGGTCACGCCGCCCAGGAAGAACTCAAGATCATCCTGTCGCTGGTGCAGCCCAGATACTTCGTACCCGTTCACGGCGAATACCGCCACCTGGTATTGCACACAAAGCTGGCTCAGTCCATGGGCATCCCCGAGGAGAACACCTTTCTCTTGGTGGACGGCGACGTGCTGGAACTCGATCAGCAGGGCGCGCGCGTCAGCGGGCGTGTCCCCGCCGAATACGTGTACGTGGACGGGCTGGGCGTGGGCGACGTGGACCACGTGGTCCTGCGCGACCGCCAGCATCTGGCCACCGACGGCATGGTCGTGATCATCCTGGCCATCAATAAGCGCAACGGCCAGATAGTAGGGCAGCCCGAGGTGATCTCCCGCGGCTTTGTGGACATCGAGGAGTCCGAGGACCTGCTCAGGCGGACCCAGAGGATGGTAGTAGCTACCCTCGAAGGAGCCGACCACACCGCCGAGTGGGGCGTGGTGAACACCAAGGTAAAGGACGCCATCGCCAGGTTCCTCTATGAGGAGACCCGACGCCGCCCTATGGTGTTGCCAGTGGCTGTGGAGGTATAGTATTCTTGGCTGCCCGGTGAGCTGGCGGGGTCTCAGCGGCGCGGTAGAAGGCGAGAATGGCCAAGGCTAAAGCCAGACCCCGCTCTCGCGTCAGTGCTCGGGCCATCCGGCCTCGTCCGGCCGGCCGCCGGAGGGCCGGGCCGTCGCCGGCCGGGTTCCTTTTCCGTCTCCTCTTTCGCCTAGAGACACTGGGCGTTGTCCTCATCATCTTGGCCCTCATCTCCGTGGCCTGGCTGGCGCCCAGGACCGAGAACATCTCCGGCCTGGGCGACGTCCTCGTCCGTACCTTCGGGCTGCACGTCTTCGTCCTGGTGGCCCTTCTGGCATACCTGGGCTGGCTCATCCTGCGCCGTCAGGTGAAGGACGTCCTGCGGCGCTGGAAGCTCTGGCTGGTGGGGTTGCTTAGCGCAACCTTTACCATCGGCATCCTGGGATTCTTCCGGCCCGATGGGGAACTGGGTGAGACCTCCCTCTCGGAGGTCACCGCCGGGGGCGACCTGGGGCATCTCCTTGCCAGCCATCCCCTGGGAATCCTCATCTGGCTGCTCGCTGGAGGCGCAGCCTTCACCATCCTGTGGCCTCATGCCACCATGGCCGGCCTGCGTGAGGTACCCGCCGTGGCTAGAACGGTCTGGGGCTGGCGGCTCCCTCAGCGGGCTTGGCGTGCCACGTCGAAGGTCGTGGACCTGATATTCCCCACCCAGCCGCCGCCGGATACCTCCGTGAAGGTGCCTCTGGAGACCCTCATGTGGGCCCGCAGCTCCGGTGCCGTTCTGGCGGGGGAGGCCGGCACAGCCGTCGAGGAGCCTCCGGCCGAATTGGCGGAGGAAGCGCCGCCCCCGGCTGACGTCGGCCTTCAGGCGGAGCTACCACTGGCGATGAAGGCCGGGGAGGAGCCACCACAGCGGCTGACCATAGCCGCTCCCCCACGCGCTGCCGACGGCTGGCAGCTCCCCCCGCTGGACGTGCTCACGGACGCCGCAGCGGCGGCGGGAGCCCAGGCCGACAAAGCCGCCCGTGCGCAGCTCATCGTGGATACCCTGGCCAGCTTCGGGGTGGACGCCCGCGTCATCCAGATCAACGAGGGGCCCACCGTCACCCAGTTCGGCATCGAGCCCGGCTGGGAGGTCAAGACCCGCACCGTCCAGGAGCGGGACAGGGATGGCAAGCCCGTTCTCGATAAGGACGGCAATCCCAAGACCCGCACCGAGGAGGTCGCCCGCACGCGCGTGCGCGTCAACCAGATCACCGCTCTCGCCAGCGACCTGGCTCTCGCCCTGGCCGCCCCCTCCATCCGTATCGAGTCTCCCGTGCCCGGGAAGCCCTTCGTGGGCATCGAGGTGCCTAACACCACCGCCGGCCTGGTCACCCTGCGCAGCGTCATCGAGAGCCCGTCGTTCCAGCGGGTCTCCGCCCGCTCCAGGCTGGCCCTTGCCCTGGGCAAAGGCGTCTCCGGCGACCCCGTCGCGGCAGACCTGGCCCGCATGCCCCACCTGCTCATCGCCGGCGCCACCGGCAGCGGCAAAAGCGTCTGCATCAACTCCATCATCGCCTGCCTCCTGATGCACGATTCCCCGGAGCAGGTGCGTCTGGTAATGATCGACCCCAAGCGGGTGGAACTCTCCGCCTTTGCGCGCATCCCCCACCTCGCCTTCTCCTCCATCGTGGTCGACCTAGACAAGGTGGTCCCCACTCTCCAGGCAGTGATCCACGAGATGGAGGCCCGCTACCGCCGCTTCGCCTCCCTGGCCGTGCGTAACATCGATGCCTATAACCGCCACCCCCGCTGCCCTCGCCCTCTCGCCTGCTGGGTGGTCATAATCGACGAACTGGCCGACCTGATGATGGCGGCGCCATATGAGGTGGAGCGCCAGATCTGTCGCCTGGCGCAGCTCGCCCGGGCCACCGGTATCCACCTCATCATCGCCACCCAGCGCCCCTCGGTCGACGTGGTCACGGGGCTCATCAAGGCCAACTTCCCCACCCGCATCGCCTTCGCCATGAGCTCCCAGGTGGACTCGCGCACCGTTCTGGACATGGCTGGCGCCGAAAAGCTGCTGGGCCGCGGCGACATGCTCTACATGCCCAGCGACGCGGTCAAGCCCAAGCGACTCCAGGGTGTCTTCGTCTCCGACCAGGAGGTCGAACGCCTGGTGGCCTTCTGGACGCAGAACCGCTTCCGGGAGCTGGAGCGAGAGGTGCATGACAACCTGCTGGAGGAGGCCCGACCCGAGATCGACGAACTCTTCGGCGCGGATGACCCCCTCCTGGAGCGGGCCAGAGAACTGGCCGCCGAGCACACCCGCATCTCCACCTCCCTCCTCCAGCGGCGCCTGCGCATCGGCTACCCGCGGGCAGCCCGCCTCATCGACATGCTGGAGGAGCGGGGCATCGTCGGCCAGGCCGAGGGCTCCGGCTCCCGCGAGGTCATCGTCCGCGCCGAGAGCCTCGAGGAGGAGGACTAAGGGAAGACTTCAGGCTCCCCCCCCCGGCCGCTGCCCGGTACGGTTTCACCCCAGAAACATAGAGGCCTCGTCGACCTGAGTAGCCACATTTCTCCGCGGGTCCATCTGGCCGCGCCCTTTCGGTGCTAACGTCCCTTGCCCCTCCCCCGCAATGCGTGGAGAATGAGAGCGAGTGAGAACGTTTGCTTCCCGGGCATATGCCTGACGCTCTCCGTGGCACCACCGAGTGTTCGCACCCTCCGTCTCGTTGTGGAGAGGAGAGCGCTCAGGCCGGACGCAGCACCCGTGGTCGCGATAGGGCGCCCTGCCAGGTCCTCAGAAGAGATGAGGTGAATTGATGCAGGAGCACCGGAGTAACTACTGGGAGAGCTGGCGCCGCCGACGTCTGTCCAGGAGACGCCTCCTGGGGAGCGCCCTGGCGGCCGGGGCAGGAGCTGCGGGCCTCGCCCTCACCGGCTGCGCCGAAGAAGAAGAAGTGGGCCCCGGCACCCCCGAGGCCACCCCCAGGCCGGGCGTTGCCACCCCCGCTCTGATCCCCGTGGTCACCCGGGGCGGAGGCTATCGCAACTTCAGCTACGACGCCATGGCCATCGACACCCTCGACCCCTACCAGACCCAGTTCGGCCCGCTCTATAGCATGCACGCCTCGGTCTTCAGCAAGGTCCTCCAGTACGATGACGAGATCGAGCAGATGATGACCCCTGACCTCTCCGCCGCCCCCGACGGCGGCCCCGGCATGCCCGAACAGCCCGACGAGCAGACCTACATCATTAGAATCCGCCCCAACGTCTACTTCCACGACACCCCCCAGATCCGCGAGAACTACCCTCAGGTGGCCGGCCGCCAGCTCACCGCCGAGGACGTCAAGTACTCCATCGAGCGCCAGGTCAACCCCCAAAGCCCTCAGTCTGCCCTCTACTACCGCCGCTATCACTGGGAGACGGTAGACAAGATCGAACTCATCGACGACCTGACCCTCCGCATCACCACCAAGGGGCCCATCGCCCCCTTCCTCCACTACCTGGCTGATAGGAATGCCTTCATCATCGCCAAGGAGCTGGTGGACGAGAACGACGAGATGAACCACGTGTCCAGGATGATCGGCAGCGGCCCCTTCATCCTGGACAAGTTCGAGACGTTGGTGACGGTGAAGGTAGTCCGCAACCCCAACTGGTTCGGCGCCGACGACCGCCCCGAGCTGGGCACCGGCCGCCCCTTCCTGGACTCTCGGGAGACCATGTGGACCCCCGAGAGCGCCAGCGTCTGCGAGACCGCCTTCAGGACCAAACAGATCGATAGCGCCAGCAGTGGAACCGGCCTCAGCGACCTCGCCACCCTGTTTCGGGTGGCTGAAGCAGCGGGGGACACCTTCATCACCCAGGACCCCCAGGGTGGCGGGGTGCAGAGCCGTCTGCTCATTGACCGGCCCCCCTTCGACGACCTCCGGGTGCGTCGGGCCGTCTACCTGGCCATCGACCGGCAGGTCATCGGCGAGGCCCTCTACCCGGCACCAACCGGCCGTGTTCACTTCCTTCCCAGCGGACCCATCGCCTGGCCCATGCGCCGCTGGGCCATCCCCCAGGAGGAGCTCGCCAAGAAGCCCGGCTACCGCTTCGGCACCGCCGAGCGCGAGGAGGACATCGCCGAGGCCAGGAAGCTCTGGGAGGCCGCCGGCGGCACCGAGGCCATCGGCAGCTTCAAGATCATCTTCTCGGGGGTGCCCGCCTACATACCGGACAAGGGCATGCCGCAGACCGTGCGCATGCTGACCGAGGTCCTGGGAGCCAAAGTGGAGACCGATCTGGACCCCACCGGCTACACCACCCTCGTCGCCTGCCTCCTGCGCAACTCCGAAGGTGCCTCCGAAGGTACCTGCGAGTTCGCCTGGGGATTCGACAACGGCTGGCTCGATCTCGACGACTGGTTCTACCCGTACTTCCGGACGGGTGCGCCCAAGAACTCCTTCCGGGTCTCCGACCCCAAGCTGGACGAGATGCTGGACGCTCAGCGGGTCGAGTTCGACTACGAGAAGCGCCACCAGATCGGCCTGGACATCCAGCACTATCTCATGGATGAGGTGAACTGTCGCATCGAGTACGTCAACCAGCTAGTCCACAACGTGAACTGGAATTACCTGAAGAACCCCTTCCAGAGCACCTGGTACGGCATGACCTACATGTTTGCGAACACCTGGCTGAACGCAGACGATCCAGCATTCGCGGGGCGACCCGCATAGCTGGCGGACCCGAATTCCCCGGACGAGGGGCAACAGATGCAAAAGGAGGCGGCCATGAATCGCAAGCAAAGGACTCCTGGCGGAAGCTGGCATCGTCGGCGCTTCTCCCGGAGACGCCTGCTGGGCGGCGCTCTGGCCATGGGAGCCGGAGCGGCTGGCCTCGCCCTTACGGGCTGCGCCGAAGAAGAAGAGGTCGGCCCGGGCACCCCCGAGGCCACACCCGAGGCTACTCCCACCGGCCTCGAGCCCGTGCAGACGCGAGGGGGTCATTTCAGGACGTTCGAATACGATGCCATGGCTCTGGACACCTTCGACCCCTACCAGACACAATTTGGGCCTCTCTACAACACCCACGGCTCCATCTTCAGCAAGGTCCTCCAGTACGACGACGAGGTCGAACAGGTCATGAGCCCCGACCTCTGTGCCGGTCCCGATGGGGGCCCCGGCATGCCCGAGCAGCCCGACGAACAGACCTACATCATCAGAATCCGCCCCAACGTCTTCTTCCACGACACCCCCCAGATCCGCGAGAACTACCCTCAGGTGGCCGGCCGCCAGCTCACCGCCGAGGACGTCAAGTACTCCATCGAACGCCAGGTCAACCCAGACAGTCCGCAGTCCGCCCTGTACTACCGCCGTTATCACTGGGAGACGGTAGACAAGATCGAGCTGGTTGATGACCTGACGCTGCGCATCACCACCAAGGGCCGCATCGCCCCCTTCCTCCACTACCTGGCCGACAGGAACGCCTTCATCATCGCCAAGGAGCTCGTCGACGAGAACGACGAGATGAACCATCAGGACAGGATGATCGGCTCGGGCCCCTTCATCCTGGAGAAGTTCGAGGCGCTACAGACGGTGCAGGTGGTGCGCAACCCCAACTGGTTTGGCGCTGATGACCGTCCCGAGCTGGGTACCGGCCGCCCCTTCCTGGACATGCGCGAAACCATGTGGACCCCCGAGAGCGATGTCGTCGTCGAGACCGCCTTCAAGACCAAGCAGATCGACCGCGGCGGCTTCGGCGACCTGGTGGACACATTCCGCGTCGCCGATGAGGTCAGGGAGGCCTATGTGGTCGCCTGTCCTCAGAGCGGCGGCCCCGGCACTCGCTTCCTGATAGACCGGCCTCCCTTCGATGATCTCCGCAGGCGCCGCGCCTTCCACCTGGCCATCGATCGCCAGACCCTGGGCGAGCAGTTCTGGCATGGGCCGCCGGACCGGCCCCACTTCTACCTCAGCGGGCCTGTGGCCTGGATGATGCGCCGCTGGGCCATCCCTCAGGAGGACCTGTTGAAGAAGCCCGGCTACCGGTTCAGCACCGCCGAGCGGGAGGAGGACATCGCCGAGGCCAAGAAGCTGTGGGAGGCCGCCGGCGGTACCGAGGCCGTGGGCAGCTTCAAGATGATTTTCGCGGGTGTCCCCGGTTTCATCCCCAACGTGGCCCTGCCCCAGACCGTCCGCATGCTCAAGGAGGTGCTCGGGGTTGATGTGGAAACGGAGGTCGATCCCACCGGCTATACCACCCTGGCCGCCTGCACCCTGCGCAATATTCAGGGCGCCGCCAGCGGCACCTGCGAGTCCGTCTGGGGGTACGACAACGGCTGGATCGACCTGGACGACTGGCTCTATCCGTACTTCCGCACCGGAGGCGCCAAGAACTCCTACCGCCTCTCCGACCCCAAGGTTGACGAGCTGCTGGACGCCCAGCGCATCGAGTTCGACTACGAGAAGCGGCGCCAGATCGGCCTGGAGCTCCAGCACTACCTCCTGGATGAGGTCAACGCAGACCTGAAGTACGGCAACCAGAACGAGCAGGACATGTACTGGAACTACGTGCGCAACCCCTGGATATGGAACTGGTACGGCTCCAGCTACCTCTTCGCCAACACCTGGATCGACCAGAATGCCCCATCCTACGCGGGACGGCCCACCTAGCCCGAAGACCCCTACGGGAAGTACTCACCGCTAGCCGGCGGCAAGGGCGCCGCCGGCTAGCCCGCCTTCTCTGCCAGCACGATGACGCGCACGCTGTCCAGCGTCAGCTCCGAGCCGTCGAAACCACCCCAGATACGCCGTACCGTCAGCCCGACAGAGGCAAGCATCGCTGCCAGCTCCGTCGCCGCGTACATGCGGAGCTGCATTCGATAGCGTCGACGTGAGCCCTCCGGCCCAATCAGGGTAATCTCCTCCAGGTTCCGACCCGTCGGGGGGTCCCAGCGTCGTTCTAGCAAGAGGGTGGACCCGTCGGGGGCTCGCCGCCAGTCGCGCGCCTGATAGCGCCGAATGACCCAGTCGCGGTTGATGAAGTCGACGAGGAAACGGCCGCCTGGCCGCAAGGCGGCCCGCACGCGCTCCAGCACCAGCCGGTCCTCCTCGTCGCTCTCCAGGTAGCCGAAGGACGAGAACATGTTGATGACGGCGTCGAACTCCTCCTCGAAGGCGATCTCGCGCATGTCGCAGCGCTGCCAGTGGATGTCTGCGCCTGCCTCGCGGGCTGCCCGGCGTGCCCGACGCAGGGCCCGCGCCGAGAGGTCCACGCCTGTGACCTGGTAGCCGCGGCGGGCCAGCTCGGTGGCGTGCCGGCCGTGGCCGCAGCAGAGGTCAAGCACGCGCGAGCCCGGCTTCAACTCCAGGGACTGCTCGACGAAGTCCACCTCCGCCGTTGTCCGCGCGGCCGAGAGCGCGTCCTCCTCTTCGAACCAGCGCTCAGGATACACGTCCCGGAACAGATCAACATACCAGCGCCTACGTCTCGCCATGGCAGCCTCCTTTTGAATACGTCCCAATACGTCAAAAGCCCACCGCCCGGATGCTGGCGGTGGGCTGAGAGGCTGAATGCTGGAAGTGCTACGGAATCCCCTCCCGGCAACCCACGCCAGCGTGCCCGAGCACGACTACCGCGCTCAGCGCAATACTGAGAATCGCGTACAGAGTTGCCTGACTAGACACAGTCACTTGCCCCTTCATCGAGGGTAGGCGGAATGTAGCAAACGCGCGGGCCGCCGTCAAGCAGCCGGGGGCTGAGCGCTAGCGCAGCCCCTCCGCGAAGCGTCGCAGCCGGGCGGCTGCCTCCCGCGTCAGGGCCCGCCCGTGCCCGAAGCAGACGATATCGCATTCCAGGCCGGCCAGCTTGCGGATGGACTCCTTGGCCTGGGCCGTGTCGACGGATACCATCGCCATGGGTGGCCGCAGGCCCAGCGCCGGCAGGTTGAACACAGCGTCTCCCACGAAGAGCACCCGCTTGGAAGCCATATGCAGGGCGATGTGTCCAGGAGTGTGACCGGGCGTGTGCACAACCTTCAGATCGCCCACCTCAAGCTCGTCGCCGTCCTGAAGCTCCCTGTCCACCCGCGAGGGCGTCGGCGGTTTGCCCATCATCATGCCTGATACCCGCGACGCCACCCAACCGAGGATGCCCCCTGCCCTCACCTCCGGCATCGGCTCGTCGCCGCGCACGACGGCAGCGTCGGCGGCGTGCACGGCCACCTGAGCGCCAGTGCGCTCGGCCAGCTCAGCCAGGCTGCCCATGTGGTCGGCGTGGCAGTGAGTGATGACGATCTCGCGCAGGTCCTCAGGCCTGCGGCCGAGCGCGGCGATGGCCCGCAGCACGGCGTCCGTGCTCCTCGCGAGGCCGGTGTCGATGAGCGCGAGACGCTCCGCACCTTCGATAAGGTAGGCGTGGCCCGTTCGCGTGCCGTCAACTTTGTGGACGCCTTCAGTGATCTTCATGGCCCGCTCCCGTATCTGCGGCCGGCCCTGACGCGCCCGCGGCGCCGGCCGGCCCGACGACCCCTACCCAGGGAACCGTACGACGTTAACCACAACCGGATTGGCCCCTTCTCACCCCATCAGGCTGACCAAAGCCACCACCCCGAACCCCGCGATGATCAGCCCCGAGATGTGATTCACCCAGCGCAGCCCTCTCGGGTTGAACCTCGACCGCAGCGCCCCGACGCCACCGCTCAGCATAAGCCACCACAGCGCCGACCCCGCGAAGACCCCCAGCACGAGCGCGGCTGCCGAAAGATAATGACCGCCTTCGCTGGCTATCCCCAGCCCGGCGAACACGGCGGCGAACGAGAGTATCGTAGCCGGGTTCACCACCGTCAGCAGGAACGTCGAGGCGTAGGCGGCGGCCAGCCCGCCCCTTCTCGTCACAGCCGCCCGCTCGACCGGCGCGGTCAGCAACGCCCGCAGGCCCAGGTAGCAGAGGAACAAGCCCCCGACCAGCCGAAACCACTCCTCTTGCTCGATCAGTGCCTCCGACACGAACGTCACGCCGAACGCCGCAATCGACCCGTAGATCGCGTCCGCCGACGCCGCCCCAAGCCCTGTCACGAGTCCCGCCACCCGACCCTCGGCCAGCGTGGTCCGAATGCACAGCACACCGATCGGCCCGACAGGCGCGGCAATCGCGAAGCCGATGACCACCCCCTTGAGCAGAAAACTCAAATCTAGCTGATCCACCCATCCCCCTTGACTCCCCAGCAACCGCACATCCAGCGGCAGGCCTCCTATGGCCCACTCCCATATCTGCCCCTTGCCCCGGCCCGTCCGCGGCGCCGGCCGGCCCGACGACCCCGGCCCAGGGAACCGTACGACGTCTGCGCGAACTCGTGCAGCGCGTCCTGGTCGCTCACGAGTTGCTTGCGTAGCTCAAGCACCTGGTCGCGCAGGAGCGCCGCCCGCTCGAACTCCAGGTTCTTCGCCGCCGCCTTCATCTGGCCCTCCAGGTCCTTGATCAGGCGGGCCAGCTCGTCCTTGGGCAGCTCCCGCCCCAGCACGTACTCCGCTTTCTCCTCCGCTACCTTCTTCACGTGATCGGTGATGTCGCGGATGGCCTTGTGGATGCCCTCGGGAGTGACGCCGTGCTCCCGGTTATAGGACTCCTGGACGCGGCGCCGCCGGTTGGTCTCGGCGATGGCCTGCCGCATGGACTCCGTGCTGGTGTCCGCGTACATGATGACCTGGCCGTTGATGTGGCGGGCCGCCCGCCCCATCGTCTGGATGAGCGAGTCGCGCGAGCGCAGGTAGCCCTCCTTGTCCGCATCCAGGATGGCGATCAGGCTCACCTCGGGCAGGTCCAGCCCCTCCCGCAGCAGGTTGATGCCCACCACCACGTCGTACACCCCCGTGCGCAGGTCGCGCAGGATCTCCACCCGGCCCAGCGTGTCGATCTCCGAGTGCAGGTAATGGGTGCGGATGCCCATCTCCGCCAGGTAGTCCGCCAGGTCCTCGGCCATCTTCTTGGTGAGGGTGGTGACCAGGACGCGCTCTCCCCGCTCTACGCGGGCCCTGATCTGCTCCAGCAGGTCGTCGATCTGGCCCTCCGTGGGCTTCACCTCCACCGTGGGGTCCAGCAGCCCGGTCGGCCGCACGAGCTGCTCCACCACCTGCTCGCTGTGCTCGTGCTCGTAGGGCCCGGGGGTAGCCGATGTGAACATGACCTGGTTGATGTGGCCCTCGAACTCAGTAAAGTTCAGAGGCCGATTATCCAGCGCCGAGGGCAGGCGGAAGCCGTAGTCCACCAGCGTCTGCTTGCGCGAGATGTCGCCGTGGTACATGCCCCGCACCTGCGGCACGGCGATATGCGACTCATCAATGAACAGCAGCCAGTCGTCCGGGAAGTAGTCCAGGAGCGTCCAGGGGGTGCTGCCGGGAGGCCTGCGGGCCAGGTGACGCGCGTAGTTCTCGATGCCCGGGCAGTAGCCCGTCTCCCGCAAAGTCTCCAGGTCGTAGTGGGTGCGCTCCTCCAGGCGGGCTGCCTCCAGGATCTTGCCCTGGGCGCGCAGCTCCGTCAGGCGCTCCTCCAGCTCGACCTCGATGTCCCGGATGGCCATCTCCAACTTGTCCTGGGAGGTCACGAAGTGCTTGGCAGGGAAGATTTCGATGCTGTCGCGCTCGGCCAGCAGCTCGCCGCTGAGGGGGTCCACCTCAATGATGCGTTCCACCTCGTCCCCCCAGAAGTCCACGCGCACGGCCAGCTCCTCGTAAGCGGGCTGGATGGTGATGCTGTCGCCGCGCAGGCGGAACTTCCCGCGTACCAGGTTGAAGTCGTTGCGCTCATACTGCATGTCCACCAGGCGGCGCATGGCCTTCGCCCGCTCGAACCGCTCGCCCCTCCTGAAGGTGAGGACGAAGCTCTGATACTCCTCGGGCTCGCCCAGGCCGTAGATGCAGGAGACTGAGGCCACGATGAGCACGTCGCGGCGGGCGAAGAGGGCGCGGGTGGCGGCATGGCGCAGCTTATCGATCTCCTCGTTGATGTCGGCGTCCTTGGCGATGTAGGTGTCCGTGCGCGGGATGTAGGCCTCCGGCTGGTAGTAGTCGTAGTAGCTGACGAAGTACTCGACAGCGTTCTCCGGGAAGAACTCCTTGAACTCGGAGCAGAGCTGGGCGGCGAGGGTGCGGTTGGGGGCGAGGACGAGGGTGGGGCGCTGTACGCGCTCGATGACGTTCGCCACGGTGAACGTCTTGCCGCTGCCCGTCACCCCCAGCAGCGTCTGATAGCGATGCCCCTTCTCCAGCCCCTCGACGAGCCTCTCGACCGCCTGCGGCTGGTCGCCGGTCAGCTTGAAATCAGAGACGAGACGGAAGGATGGCATGAGGGTCTATGCAATTCGCCGCAGGTGTTCGACTATCGCGCCTGTCCTATCTTGTCCCGCACTGCAATGTACGAGCACCGGTTTCGTCGCTTCTAGGTATGCGCTTGCAGCCTTGTCACGATCCGCGTCCGTGATGTGATCTGTCCTGCCGGGCTTGTCCTCTATTGGTATGTGATACACGGAGAGACCCTTCTCCTCGTAGTAGCCAAGCAGCCCCGTGCCCGGCAGTTCCAAATGGTCGTAGTCTGTGACCTGGTCTTCGCTCAGCAGGCAAATCACGGTCACAATGCCTTCGCTGTTGACCCTCTCGAACCACTCGTCCACATCCTGTCGCGTGGGGGAAAGGCGCCCGTATCCCGGCCTCTGCCACCGGGTCAGTTTCCCCTTGATGACCCATTCCAATGGTCTAGTCTGCACTACCGCTACACCCACCATCCCTCTACCGGCACCAGCCGTCGTTCGACTGGGTCGGCCGCCAGGAGGAAGGCCTCCAGCGTGTGCGCGCCGATGACCGCGGGTGACTCAGGGTCACCGAACACGCAGATGATGGTCGCGCGGACTCCATCCATTTCCGCCACCACTTCCCCGAGCGAGCACTCGTGCACCTGGCCGTTCGCTAGTCGTAGACGCACGGTGCGCTGAGGTCTCACCGCCAGCCGCTCCAGCAGGGGCACCGGGATGCTTGTAAAGGTAGACCCCGTATCCACCAGCGCCTCTAGCGTCTCCGTGCCGGACGGCGCTATGAGGGTGATCGGGTGCGTGAACGTGCCCATGACCGTGATGCCTTCGAACCTTTCTTATTCAGGATAGCAGGACTGACGAGAGATCAGAAGGCGAGACTAGCCGCAGCCCGCAGACCCTCACAGCAGATCGCTCCTCATGCGGAAGACCGCCCGGATGATCTCCTCGACCTCCCCGAGTTCCTCGGCCTGCGTGACCTCCTCCACCCACCGCGAGGCGTCGGAGCGCTTGTAGCCCAGCCTCACCAGCCCCTCCACGGCCAGCTCCTTGACCGCGTCCAGAGGCGGGGGAGGCTCCGCCGGAGGGGGCTCGCGGAACCCCTCGTCTTGGAGCAGCGCCTCCTCCACCACCTTCCCCTTGAGGTGGGCCACGATGGTCTTGGCCAGTCGCTCGCCCACGCCCGGCAGGCCCCGCAGCGCCTTCTCGTCCCCCTCCTCGATCCACGTGGCGATGCTCGAGACCGAGTACGCCAGAGCCCTCATCGCCCTCGTCGGCCCCAGGTCCGGCACCTCGATCAGCTTCTTGAAGAACTCCCGCTCCACCTCCCGCTGGAAGCCGATGAGGATGGGGATGGGCGGCCTCTCCGGCACGTAGTAGAGGGTCTCAAACTCAACCTCCTCCCCCAGTTCCAGCTCACTCACCGACCGCCACACGAAGTTAGGCAGCAGGATCTCGTACCCCACACCGTTGACCCACAGTTCCACCGCCTGCCTCTCGGCGTTCTTCTTGGTGAGCCTGCCCGAGACGTGCGAGATCACCCTTGCTTCTCCCGACTCTCCACCAGCATATCGCCCCGACGCCGCAGGAGGTGACAGAGGGCCACCGCCAGCGCGTCGGCTGCATCCGCCGAGGCCGGAGGCTCCGCCAGCCCGAGCTGTATGCACAGCATGGCCTGCACCTGCGACTTATCGCTGCGACCGTAGCCGGTCACCAGTTGCTTCACCTCCGTCGGCGGGTACTCATGCACCGGCAGGCCCTCCGCCGCAGCCGCCAGGAGAGCGGCAGCCCTCGCCTCCCCCAGTACCATAGCCGACCGGCGGTTCCCCGCCACAAAGGGCTCCTCCACCGCAACCTCCCAGGGGTGCCAGCGCAACAGCACCTCGGCCAGGCCCTCATAGATGCAAAGCAGACGTTTCGCCAGCGGCAACCTCGCGTCGGTAGCGATGGTGCCGCAATCCAGGAGACGCAGCCGCTCACCCTGCGCCCCCAGGATGGCCCAGCCCGTAACCCGCAGGCCGGGGTCCACGCCCAGGACGCGCAAGCCGCCGGCCTCAGCCCGGTCCATGATCACCTGGAGTAGGCGGCCAACACCTCATCGGGGAAGTCGCCGTTGGAGTAGACACGCTGGACGTCGTCCAGTTCGTCCAGCCGGTCGAGGAGACGCAGCGTTTGCTCCGCCTGCCTTTCGTCCAGGGAGATGGTGCTCTTGGGCACCCGCGAGACCTCGGCCGAAGCGATCTCCCCGCCGGCCTCCTCGAGGGCGCGTCGCACGGACTCCAGATCCTCGGGGCTGGTGTAGATCTCCAGCCCGTCATCATCGATCTTGACGTCCTCGGCCCCCGCGTCGATGGCCTGAAGGGCTACCTCCTCGGCTGCATCCCCCTGCATGCGAATACCGATGACCCCCTTGCTTTCGAAGATCCAGGCCACGCAGCCAGCCTCCCCCAGGTTACCTCCCGCCTTGGCGAGGGCGTGGCGAACGTCGGACACGGCGCGGTTCCGGTTGTCGGTGAGCACCTCGATCATGATGGCGGCCCCGCCGGGCCCGTAGCCCTCGTAGATCGCCTCGCTAAGTTCGCTGGCGCCGCTCTCGCCGGTGGCGCGCTTGATGGCCCGCTCGATGGTGTCATTGGGCATGTTGAAGCTGCGCGCGCGGTCGACGGCCAGACGAAGGCGGGGGTTGGCCTCGGGGTCCCCGCCGCCCTGCCGGGCTGCTACGGCGATCTCCCGCCCCAGCTTGGTGAAGAGCTGCCCGCGGCGGGCATCAGTCACACCCTTCTGCCTCTTGATCTGCGCCCACTTGGAATGACCGGACATGGGTGCTCCTCCTCTACAGCAGCCTAATTCTAACACCCAGGGCAAGGAGGTGACAAAGGGGCGCCCGCCAGCCTAGCTGCCGCCCCTCAGCTCTGCGAACAGCAAGGGCGCCGAGCCACGGAGCTCTTCCATGTGGTCCTGAGAGCCCAGGCTGGCCTGGAGGGGCGAGATGGACACGTAGCCGTTGGCTACCGCCCAGATATCCGTGCCGGGCTGCCCGTGGCGAAGGTCGGGGCGCGTCTCGCGCCGCAGCCTCTCCCGCAGACCGTCGCCCGTCTCTATCAGACGCAGGTAGCCGCCCCGGGCCACCGTGGTCACGGCGATGCCCCGCAGCTCTGCGAGGGGCAGCGCAGGCACGTTCACGTTGAGGAAGGCCCCCGTGGGTAGCGTCCCATCAGCGATGCGACGCCCCAGCAGGCGGGCCACCGCCTCAACCGTGTCCCACTGGGGACCATCGCCGATGTCCAGCGAGAGGGCTACCGAACTGATGCCCCGAAAGCCGCCCTGGAGGGCAGCGCCCACCGTGCCCGACAGCAGCACATCGTTGCCCAGGTTCGGCCCCAGGTTGACGCCCGAGGTCACCAGGCCGATGCGGCCCTCCTTCAGCCGGCGAAGGCCCACTATCACGCAGTCGGCCGGGGTGCCGTCCACGGTGTAGGCCCGCACGTCCCGCAAGGGAGATTCCACCTCCCTCACCTGAAGCTCCTGCCGGAAGGTCACCGCTGTCCCCGCGCCCGAGGCCTCCTGCGCAGGGGCCACTACCAGTACCCGGCCGACCTCGGCCATGGTCCCGGCCAGCCGCCACAGGCCCGGCGAGTCGATGCCGTCGTCGTTGGTGACCAGGACACGGAGGGGCTCGCCGGTCATTGTTCTATGCCCTGGCCAACTGCACGACGCGGCTGGCGAAGCGCGCCAGGCTTTGGTTGTGCTGGCGAGCCGCATTGATATCAAAGTGCTGGCTGATGGCCCGGGTTATCTCGGTCTTGCTGAGGTACTGTTTACGTGACTGGTAGAACAGACCGCGTATTGCATTCCACGGATGTGGCATGAAATCTGTCATGCCGCGGCAGTGGTAGGTGCGCCCCGTCGCGCGCGAAACCGCCGATTCATCTGCGAGAAACCATGCCTCCAAACACCGCGCCACGACCGCCACGAGCACATCCCCCTCTCCGCTGACCGCCGACAACAGGCATGCGCTCACGGGCGGGCATTCGTCCTCGTCCTGATCGAACAGAAACACGACCACATCAGCACCCCCCTGCCTGTGCACGGCCAAGTGCTTCCCGGCGTCGCGAATCAGTCTAGAACGATCCTTGGCAGTCGTGATCGAGACACTGAGGCCCAGCTCACCGAACCACGGCTGGAGCGTCTGCAAGAAGCTCTTGTCCGTGAGCCCTTCCACAACGAGGGCAAAGCGCTTCATGGCTCAGATTGGAAGGCCACCCTGGAGGTAGCCCTGCAACCAGAGCTCATCGATCGTGAAGTGCTCCAAGAACTGCTCCACCTGCTCAACTGACGATGCTCGGATGATCTTAGTCGCCCGGTCAACCTTGTCCACCATATACACCTCGTGGGGGCGCAGGTGACGCACAAGGTCAGGGCTGTGTGTCGTGACGACAACCTGCGTCCTCGTAGAGACCTGTCTCATCAAGTCCACCAGTCCCTCCATGATCTGGGGGTGGAGACCTCGTTCCGGCTCCTCGATGAAGATCGCGCTGGCCGGGCGCCTCTGCCCCAAGAGGGCGGTCAATAGCCCCAGAAGAAAGATCGTGCCGTCTGAGATCAGCTCCGGCGGGAACGGGGATCGGATGCCAGACTCCCTGATGCGGAAGCCGATTCTTCCGTCATAGGTCTGCTCTGTCTTCCAGGTCTTGAACCCTGGCACCATCGAACACATCAACTCCTCGATCCGCTCCCCAAGCGCGAAGCTTTCCGAGTCCTGCTTGTCGCCAAGCAGGTCTAGAACAAGGGGCAGGTTCTCCCCGTGCTCCGCAAGCCCCACCACGTTCTCAGCCAGTCGCGGTGCTCGAGCCTGAGCCGGATCGATGTCGAAGAAAGCCCAGCGCGAGATGTAGTTCCCTAGCCTCGCAGCGGCGCTGGAAGGTAAAGGGGATGCCAAGAACAGCGTGTCGCTCCTCTCACGCGGGATCTGCAGGGGTTCCTTCAAGAACCGCGGTGGCTGCAGTGTCACCTCCAAGCCCCTTCGCAGGAAAGACGATTCTCGCTCGGTAACCTTGTCCTTTCTCCTGGATTGCAGCTTCGCAGTGAACTCCTCGGCTGCGACATCGAACACTCCGTCCCGATGCACAAACCGGAAGTCATAGGAAAAGCTCGTTGCGCGGAATAGTTCCTCCTCGCCCGGCTCAGAGGGCAAGAACTCAACGAACAGGCTAAGCTCGGGGTCCACAGGCTCTACATCCAGATGAAAGGCAGCTGTGTGTTTGTAGCGCCTGCGGCAGCGGACGCCGCGCCACCCAAAACGGTGGTTAACGGCAATGGACACGTCTTGGCGAACGCACTCCTGTATGAAACGCAACGCATCTACGAAGTTAGTCTTCCCGCCCGCGTTGGGACCGACCAGCACACACAATGGTCCCAGGTCCACACTCAGAACGTCGAAGCTCTTGAAGTTTCGGATTCCAATGTTCTTGATCATTGCGTACCCCAAGCAGGTGTCGGCTTCCGCCGTGGCGTTCTAGATGCCCGCCGCCCCCAGGCACCCACCGGCTGGAAGCGTCGCCTAGCCACCCAGCGTCACGTTATCGATCAGGCGGATCCCGCCGATGCGTACCGCCAGGGAGACCAGCGCGGGCCCTTCTATCCTGTCCAGCTCCCGCAGGCTCTCCGCATCGGCCACGCTCACATAGTCTACCCGCGCCAGCGGCTCGGCGGCAATGAGGTCGTTCATGCGTTGTCGGATAACCGTGGCGTCGCGCTCGCCCTGGCCCTGGCCCCACAGCTCCTCGGCCAGCCGCAGCGAGCGCGATAGCACCGGGGCTGCCTCCCGCTCGCCCGGCGAAAGGTAAGCGTTGCGGCTGCTCATCGCCAGGCCGTCGGGCTCGCGCACCGTGGGCAGGCCCACCACCGCCACGTCCATGTTCAGATCCCGCACCATCTTACGAATGACCACCAACTGCTGGGCGTCCTTCCGCCCAAAGTAGGCGCGGTGCGGCTGCACGATGACGAACAGCTTGGCCACGACGGTGGTCACCCCCCGGAGGTGGCCCGGCCGCTGGGCCCCCTCCAGTACCTCGGTGACGCCGGAGACCTCCACGTAGGTGCTGAAGCCCTCCGGATACATCTCCTCCACCGGGGGCATGAACACCACGTCGGCCCGCTCCTCACGCAGCAGAGCCAGGTCGCGGTCGAGGTCCCGGGGGTAGCGCTTGTAGTCCTCCTGAGGGCCGAACTGGGTGGGATTGACGAAGATGCTCACTACGACCACATCGTCGTCCGCGCGGGCGCCTCGCACCAGCGAGAGGTGACCCTCGTGCAAGTAGCCCATGGTAGGCACCAGGCCCACCGAGCCCCTCATGTGACGCCGTAGATCCCGCATCTGCGCGACGGTGCTGGCTATCTCCACGGCCGGAAACCCTTCCAGACGACGGACAGGGCCGCAGCCCTGTCCGTACGGTAGCAGCTACCTGGCATGTGATGCTAGCGGGTGGAAGGGGCCTCCCTGGAAAGGCCGCTCTCCTGCGGCAAAAGCTCCGCCAGGGCCTCCTCATCCATGGGGAAGCTCTCCTTCTCGCTGGGGAAAGCGCTCTCGCCCACCTCGCGCACGTAGGAGGCGACGGCACCACGGATAGCCTCATCGACCTGGGCGTAGCGCTTGGTGTGCCTGGGAGTAAAGGCCCAGTAGAGGCCCATGATGTCGTGGAAGACCTGCACCTGCCCGTCACAACCCGGCCCCGCGCCGATGCCGATGGTGGGCACCCTCACCCGCTCCGTTATGAGCCTGGCCAGGGGTGCCGGGATGGTCTCCAGGACGATGGCGAAGGCCCCGGCCTCCTCAAGGGCGCGGGCGTCGTTCATCAGGCGGAGGGCGGCCTTCGCGGTCTTGCCCTGCACCCGGTGCCCGAGCTGATTCACCGACTGCGGGGTCAGCCCGATGTGCCCCATCACCGGGATGCCCGCCTCCACCAGCTTGCTCACCGTCTCCGCCACTCGCACGCCCCCCTCCAGCTTGACGGCCTGCGCCCCCGCCTCCTGGAGGAAGCGACCGGCGTTCCGCAGGGCATCCTGCCACCCCATCTGGAAGCTCATGAAGGGCATGTCCGCCACCACCAGGGCCCGCTGGGTACCCCGCACCACCGCCTTCACATGGTGGATCATCTCCTCCATGGTCACGGGCACGGTGCTGTCGTAGCCCAGGACCACCATACCCAGGCTGTCCCCCACCAGGATCATGGGTACGCCCGCCTCCTCCACCAGCCGTGCCGTTGGATAGTCGTAGGCCGTGAGCATGGCGATCTTCTCGCCACGGCGCTTCATGGCCTTGATGTCGCTGACGGTGACCCGTGCCATGGCCCTAACCTCCTACACTGCAGCCGCTTCGGCCACAGGCCCGATGCTCGCCACCCGGTTCGCCTCGCCCACGTGGACGATCCGGGGATGGACGTCACGCGCCTCCTCCTCCCGCACCGTTTGATAGCTCAGGATGAGGACGATGTCGCCGGGGCTTATCAGGCGGGCGGCCGCGCCGTTGATGCAAATCTCGCCGCTGCCGCGCTCCCCTTCGATGGCGTACGTCTCCAGCCGCGAGCCGTTGTCCACGTCCAGCACGTGGACCTGCTCGTAGGCTAGGATATCCGCGGCCTCCATGAGGTCGCGGTCGATGGTGATGCTCCCCACGTAATGAAGGTCGGCCTCCGTCACAGTAGCCCGGTGGATCTTGCTCTTGAGCATGGTCCTGAACATTCAACTCCTCCTGGCACCAAAAAACCCTTCCGGCCGGTGACCGGAAGGGCACAACATGTCAGGCCCCAAACCCTATCTGCCGTCTCGGTCACGCCGGATCCAAGCGGACTTTGTATTGGTGCACGTTACCGTGCTCGCCGCCTCCTCGAGGTCGGCGGCACCCTCACTATACCAGAGCCGGGCCTTCTGTCAACCTCTGGGGCTCAGGAGCGCGCCACCCACTCCCGCACCGAGGGCACCCCCGCCAGGCCCTCCGCGCACACCACCGCCCGCACGATAGCCCGCTCCAGGGCCCGCGCCGTGAGCGCCTCCACCGTCCGGTAGCTGCGAGCGTCCACAGGGACCTTTCCCGTGGCCAGCGCGAAGATCGCGTCGCCGTCACCCGGCAGGTGGGCGGGGCGAACCGCGCGAGCGACCCCGTCGTGGGCCACCGTGGCCAGCCGGTTCGCCTGCTCCTTGTTCAAGGCAGCGTTCGTAGCGACCACGGCGATGGTGGTGTTCTCTGGAGGCCCCTCCCGAGGACGTTCCGGTGTCCACAGCCGGCCCTCCCGCATGATCTCCACGGCGCACTCGAAGCCCCCTCCTTCGGCTCGCGGCCCAGCGATGGTTTGCCCCGTGCTCGAATCGATAATGTCGCCACCGGCGTTCACGGCGACCAGCGCACCCATCACCAGGCCACCGTAGGCGCGCTCGCTCGCCGTGCCCACGCCCCCCTTGATGCAGCGCTCGAAGGCCAGAGCCTTGGCCACGGTGGCGCCGGTGCCTGCCCCGACGCTTCCCTGGGCCACCCGGCCTCCCTTCGCGGCCCTGGCCGCCCGATAGCCGGCCTCGGCGTCCGGGCGGACGTCCGAGCGGCCCACTCGGAGGTCGTTGAGGATGGCCGCGGGCACGATGGGCACGCGGATGCCCACGAACTCGTAGCCCACGTCCCGCTCCTCCAGGTAGCGCATCACTCCAGAGGCCGCGTCCAGCCCGTAGGCGCTGCCCCCGGAGAGCACCACCGCGTGGACCTGCTGCACCGTGTTGCCCGGCCGGAGGAGGTCGGTCTCCCGCGTGCCGGGGGCGGCCCCTCGCACGTCCACGCCGCCCACCGCACCCCCCTCGCACAGGACGACGGTGCAGCCGGTGGCGGCCCGCCGATCCGTCCAGTGCCCTACCTTGATGCCGGGCACGTCGGTGATGGCGTCGCGGCCGGTGTCCTCAGTCATGGCTCAGACGCCGCTGATGCCGGTCGGACCAGCCGACTCTTTCGACACAATAAAAAGGCGGCCGCCGCCTCCGTCCCCTGCTGCCAACACCTGCGAACCATCCCCTTGCTTCTATCCACCAGAAGGCTGACAGCGCGGGCAGAAGTGGGTGCTGCGACCGCCCACTCTAATTCTTTCGATGGGCGTGCCGCATGTATAGCAGGGTTCCCCCGTACGTTGGAACACCTGCACCCGATCTTGATTACGCCCGGGCATTCCATCCAGGTTCACGTGATCGCGGAGGGTGGTGCCCAGGCTGCTCCCCCGGTTCCGCAGGCCCTGCTCCAGGGCGGCGACGATCCCTCCATGGAGGCGCCGGATCTCCTCGCTCGATAGGCTGCGGGCTGGCCGCTGCGGGTGGATGCGCGCCGCGAACAGCGCCTCGTCCGAGTAGAGGTTGCCCAGGCCGGCGATGGTCCGCTGGTCCAGCAGTACCGCCTTGATGGAGGCGGCGCGGTGCCCTACCCGACGCTCCAGCTCGGCCGGGGTGAAGTCGGGCTCGAGGGGCTCCGGGCCCAGGCCCGCGAGCACGGTAGCGGGGTCCGCCACCAGCCACATACTGCCGAACTTCCGCATGTCACAGTAGCGCAGCTCCGAGCCGTCGTCCAGGCGGAAGAGCGCCCGCAGGTAGGGGTCGGGTGCGGCGCCGTTGCGCCGGTGCAGGAAGTTGCCCGACATGCGCCGGTGAACCACCAGGTGCTGCCCGTCCGAAAGATTGAAGTCCAGGTACTTGCCCCGCCGCCCGATGTCCTCGATGCGGCGGCCGACGAGAGCCTGCCGAAACTCCTCCGGCGACTGCCCCTGCACCAGCCTCGCCGCCTCCGGCGACACCCACACCTCCACGAAGGTGCGACCGAGGACGCGCTCTCTCAGGTCCCGGCGGAGGGTTTCTACTTCGGGGAGTTCAGGCATCGCTTACTCCAGCTCCCCCCAGTTCTTGCCCACCTTTATGTCAACCTTCAGGGGCACCTCCAGCGATAGCGAATCGGGCATGATGCGTTCGACCATCTCCCGCAGGCCACGCCCTGAGCCCGCCGAAGGGTCGTCCAGCTCCGAGGCGGGCCCCTCGAAGATCAGCTCGTCGTGCACCTGAAGGGTCATCCGGGTGGTCATCTTGCGCTCCCGCATCTCCGCGTCGATGCGGTTCATGGCGATCTTGATGATGTCCGACGCGGTGCCCTGGATGGGCATGTTGATCGCCATGCGCTCGGCGGCGGCCCGAACCTGGGCGTTCGGTGAGCGGATCTCGGCGATGTAGCGGCGCCGCCCGACCATGGTCTCGGCGTAGCCTTTCTCCCGGCAGCTCGCGATCGCCCCATCCCGCCACTCCTTCACCCGCGGGTACTTGGCAAAGTACGTCTCGATGAACTTCGCCGCCTCCTCCCGCGAGATGCCCTCCCGCTGCGACAGCCCGAACTCGCTCAGCCCGTACAGCACCCCGAAGTTGAACACCTTGGCCCGCCTCCGCATCTCCGGCGTCACTCCGCTCAGGGGCACGTCGAAGACCTGCGAGGCCGTGGCCGCGTGGATGTCCTCGTCCCTCCCGAAGGCCTCCAGCAGGCCGGGGTCCTGGCAGAGGTGCGCCAGGATGCGCAGCTCGATCTGGGAGTAGTCGGCAGCCAGGAGGCGGGGGTCGGGCCCGTAGTCGCGGGCGACGAAGGCGCGCCGGATCTGCCCCCCCAGCTCGCTGCGCACGGGGATGTTCTGAAGGTTCGGCTCGTTCGAGGAGAGGCGGCCGGTGGCGGTCACCGTCTGATTGAAGGTGGTGTGGATGCGCTTAGTCTTCGGGTTCACCAGGCCGGGCAGGGCATCGATGTAGGTCGACTTCAGCTTGGTAAGCTGCCGGTACTGGAGGATGAGCTCGATGACCGGGTGCACCTCCCGCAGGGACTCCAGGGCAGCAGCGTCCGTGGTGTAGCCGTACTTGGTCTTCCGGCTCTTGGGCAGCCGCAGCTCCTCGAACAGCACCTGCGAGAGCTGCTGCGGCGAGCCCACGTTGAACTGGTGCCCAACCTCCTGATAGACGCGCTCCTCCAGCTCGACGACCTGCCCGCCTAGCTCCTGGGACATCTTGCGCAGCGCCGCCTCGTCCAGGGCCACGCCCGCCAGCTCCATGCGCATGAGCACCGGCACCAGCGGCATCTCGATCTCCGAGAAGAGCGGCCACAGCCCCTGCTCCCGCAGCTCCCCCTCCAGCAGCGACCGCAGGCGGCCGGTCATGTCGGCATCGGCGCAGGCGTAGGGGGCGGCCCGCTCCACGGGCACCTGTGCCATGGAGATCTGCTTGGCGCCGCTGCCGATGAGCTCGCTGATGCGCGTCATCTCGATACCTAGACGCTTCGAGGCCAGCCACTTGAGGCTCAGGGAGCCCCCGCCCGCCCCATAGCTCTCGCTGCCTCCGCCCTCGCCGAGCACATGGGCGGCGATCATCGTGTCGAAGTCCAGGTTCCGGACATCCACACCTGCCTGCGCCAGCACGGTCATGTCGTACTTGCCATTGTGGGCCACCTTCTCGATGGCCGGGTTCTCCAGCAGAGGCCCCAGGCGCGATAGGACCGTGGACAGGGGAAGCTGCTCCTGTTCGTCAAGGGCGCGCTGGTGGCCCACGGGGATGTACGCGGCCCAGCCCGGCTCCGTGGACAGAGCCAGGCCCACCAGGCGCGCCCGCATGGCGTTGACGTCCGTGGTCTCGGTATCGAAGGCCACCGACTTCCTCTCGCTGATGCGGGCTGCCACGGCCTTCAGTTCGTCCTCCGTGAACACCGTCTGATAGTTCGCCCCGGCCTCTTCCACCTCCGGGGCAGCGAGCTTCGCCTCCCCTTCGGCGGCCAGCGACTCCGGGAGCCTGGACACCAGGCTGCGGAACTCTAGCTCCCGGAAGAGGTCCAGCACGCGCTGGCGGTCATAGTCCTGCACGCGACACGCCTCCAGGTCCACGGTCGCGGGCGCCTGGCTGTCGATGATGACCATCTCCTTGCTGCGGCGGGCCTGCTCCTCGTGCTCGCGCAGCTTCTCCCGCAGCTTCTCCGGCTCCACCTCCTCCAGGCGCTCGTAGATGTTCTCCACGCTGCCGAACTGCTGCACCAGCTTCACAGCGGTCTTGTCACCGATGCCCGGTACACCGGGGATGTTATCCGAGACGTCGCCCTTGAGCCCCTTGAGGTCGGCCATCTGAGACGGTTCGACGCCGTAGCGCTCCCGCGCTGCCTCCTCGTCGTAGATGACCGTGTCCCGCTGATAGGGACGGAGCATGAACACGCGCACGCCGGGGCGGACAAGCTGGACGATGTCGCTGTCCAGCGTGACCAGAAACGTGTCTACGTCCTGCTCCGAGGCCTGCCGGGCCAGGCTGCCCAACACGTCGTCGGCCTCGTACCCCTCCACCATGTAGACCGGTATGTTGAAGGCATCGATTACCTCGCGCACCCGGCCGAACTGAGATACCAGCTCCTCCGGTGCTTCGGGCCGATGCGCCTTGTACGTTTCGTCGCGGATGTGGCGAAAGGTGGGCCCGGGCGGGTCCAGGGCCACGGCGATGTAGGTCGGCTTCAGTTCTTCGAGCACGCTGAGAAGCGTGTTGGCGAAGCCGTACACCGCGCTGACCACCTCGCCGGTGCGACGCACCGTCAGGGGCTCCTTCATCGCGTGGTAAGCGCGATGGATGATCCCGTGGCCATCCAGAATGACCAGAACGCGTCTCGCTTCGCTCTCAGTCTGGCCGCTCATGGTGCGATTATAGCACCGGGAAGCGGCCGGCAGCGCTCAGGGGGAGATCAACGGAGCCTGGTACCAGTCAAAGAAGTCCTGCCACCGGAAAAGGCCATAGTAGCTGCCGACGCGCCGGAGGTCCGTGACCACCGCGTACGGATCCTCTCCGTCGGCATCGACCATCCAGATCTCGGCCCGCTCGCTACTCCAGTCCTCGACCTCGCTGCCGGTGGTCCGGACGAAGAGGATATGCTGGCCGTCGGCCGACCAGAGGGGCCGGAAGTCCAGGAAATCGGTGTCGGCGGTGAGCTGGCGGGGGTTGGAGCCGTCGGCATCCACCACCCAGATGCCCTCCTTGGGGTCCTCCACCTTGCCCACGTGCAGGTTGACGGTGACATCGCTGGCCTTGGTCGCCTGGAAGGCGATGCGGGAGCCGTCGGGAGACCACGATGGGTGGGCGTCTGATCGGTCCGAGATGGGAGTACTTGCTGGCCCAGTCAGGCGCTCCGGGTCCTCGGTAAGAACCTGTGCTCCCGGTACCTCTGGCTCGACAAGGGCAATGCGCTTGCCCACGGACACCTCTCGGCCCCCGCCCAGGGTGACGGCCAGCCGGTCGCCCTGCGGTGACCAGTCGACGAGGCCCGTGGAGGTGAGCATGACCCCGTGGTAGATGAGCTGGGCGCCGTCCGAACGCACCGTGAACAGCGTCAAACCATCAGCCGACAGCGAGCCCGACAGACTGCTCGCAAAGAAGGTGAGCCAGTCGCCCTGTGGTGACCAGGTGAGACCCTCCACGCCGACCGGGCCGTAGGCGCTGCCGGGCCTGGGCGCCTCGTCGAGCGCCCGGAACAGCGCCTCCTCGAGCTCGTCACGGGAGAAGAGCCGCTGCAGCTCTGTGCTGCCGTCTGGCTGCCAGGACAGGACCCATAGCGTGCTATCGGGCGAGTAGCGGATGTCCACGGGCTCGGGTGGCGTGACATTCACGTAATCAGGCCGCACGTACCTGGCCACGGCGATGCGCCGCCCGTCCGGCGACCATGCCAGGTCATGGGGGTTGAAGTCCGGCCCCAGGAGTCGCTCGGCGCTCCCGTCCTCCGGGCTGGCAAGCCAGAGGCTCGCGCCCCCCTCCTCACCGTAGGGGCTGCCCTTGGTGTAGGCGATGCGGCTGTCCACAGGCGACCAGACGGTGGAGCCGACCGGGCCGGCGTCGAGCTGCCGAACCTCGCCCGTGTCGGGCTGGGCTACCCAGAGCGCGTACTCCGGCGAGTAGATCTCTACGTTCTCGTGCGGGCCGCCCAGGTCCTTGAGGAAGAGCAACCACCGCCCGTTCGGCGACCAGCGAGGCGTTACGTTACGGCCGTCCTCGGTGAGGCGCTGCCTCGAGCCGTCGGAGTGGAGAACCCAGATATCGCCCGCTACCCACCCTACCGACCCCGCGCTCACGTAGGCCAGCTTGTCGCCCGGCGCCAGCAGGGACGAGTCCTCCGCCGCGACACTCGGCCCGGCGGAAGGCTCGGACGCAGGCGATTCGCGAGCCAGTGGCGTCGACTCAGACCCGCCGCAGCCCGGCGGCGCGGCCGCCAGCACCACGAGGCAGAGAAGCAGTACGACAGACCGGCCCATCGAGAACCCTCACCGTGCATGTCAGGATACGGCAGTATACGATGTTTGTCAACTTCCCGCTACGGCCCCGGATGGGCGAGTTGCCTCCGCCCGTGCTAGAATGCAGGCTCTAGGATATGACTGAGCAGCCTTCAGTCCTGCATCTCCTGCTGGTACGGCTGAAGCCCGGCCTCTCGAAAGAAGCCCCCCGGGCCCTCCTGGCCGAGGCCGCTGCCCTCGCTGACATCGATGGCGTCCATCACGCCGGCGCAGTGGAGGCTTCGCGCGGGGATTCGACCCACTCCCTGGCTCTCTACGTCTTCCTGAGGGACCCGGCCGCCCTGGAGGAGTTCGGGGCGCACCCTGCTCACGTGCGCTTCCTTCGCCGAACCCTGGCGCCGGCCCTGGAGAGCATGGCCAGCGCCGACGTCTTGGTGGACCAGGCCCCTCCCGACGATTACGCCGCGGCCTGCTGCTTCTGCGTCGCCTTCGAGCCCCAGGTGTACGACTGGCAGGTGCGCGCCTACCTGGAGCAGCTCCGTTCCTCCCTGGGCCGGGCTGGCCTTCTTTGTGCAGGCCCCTCCCTGGACGACCGCCAGGCCTTCCGGGCCGCGGGCGCGGCCTTCTGGCCGGGGCCGGAAGCGATGTCCGCCGCGGACCCTCTGTCAGGAACGGATGGCCCGGCCACGCAGGCCCGAGCCGTGGTGGCCGGCCCAGCGCGACGGCTGGCACCGCCGGCCGCACAGGAGCGATCGCGATGATACCCATGCCCCGCTCGCGACGCGCTCGCCGCCTGCTCTGGCTCGCCTTCATCGCCGCCCTGGTCGGCCTGCTGGCTGCCCTCATCCCCCTGCGCAGGGAGAGCGAGGAGCCCACACCCCTTCCCACGCTGCCACCCATGTTTATCCACTCGGACCCCGCTGCCCTCACCCCGGCCGCCGTGACCGACATCATCGATGGCGACACCATCGACGTGCGCATCGATGGGACGGATGAACGGGTTCGCTACTACGGGATAGACGCGCCCGAGAGGGATGAGGACTGCTACGAGGAGGCCAGCGCCCGCAATCGGCACCTGGTGGGCTCCAGCGTCCTCCTGCTGCCCGATGCCCGCGAGCGCGACCCCGGCGGTCGGCTGCTGCGCTACGTGTTCACGCCGGAGGGACAGTCGATAGAGGCCCAGATCATCGCCGAAGGGCTGGGCCGCGCCTGGCGCGACGAGGGGGCCTACCGCGAGCGGTTCCTGGAGATGGAACGTCAGGCGCGGGAAGACCGGGTAGGTTGCCTATGGCAAGAGGAGGAGTGAGAAAGCCTGCTCAATGGGGCAACCCCCGCGTGGCCTCGCCGCCGGGAAGCTCCGTGAGGAGGAAGAGCAGTTCGCTGTTGTCGTACTTCACCAGGGGCCGGGTCGCCGTGTCGGCGTACCAGGCCACCTGCTCCACACCGCCCGACCGCACCTCTATCCGCCACGCCTGAAACGTGCCCGCCGGTACCGTCACCGATTCCCTCCCCACAACCTCTACCCTCACCACCTGCTGCTTGCGCCGGTTGACCATGACAGCATGATAGCTGGCCCTGTACCCCTCCTCGAAACGAAGGGTACGCCAGAGGAACAGAGAGGACTCGTTGTCGTAGTAGTGTTCCTTCAGCCGGAGGGGGTTGCTGCGCTCCCGGCCGTCGCTGCGCGCGGTGATGCGCACCAACTCGTCCTCGTATCTGCTCTCCAGCACGGTGGTCTCGTCCGGCCCGACGATCTCTCGCCGCATCGACAAGGGCTTCAGCGTCTCGCCGTCCACCAGCACGCTGCTTTCATCGCTGCTGACGCCGTCCTCGAAGCGGAGGCCCAGACGGTAGCGGTCGCCATCCCGCTGCACGCTGAGGGCGCCTCGACCCTTCTCCTCGCCGCCGCCCTCGCGCTCCCGCAGGACGTAGCGGGCGGTCTCCGTGTCGGGCCAGGGGATCACCGAAACCACGTCCTGAGTGACCGCCTCCTCCCCCGCGCAGGCCGCCGCAATCGCCACCAGCGCGCCGGCGACGAGAGCGAGGCCGCCCCGCAGAGTCGTGAGGGCAGAAAGAGCGGACAGCGGCGCAGGGGCGCTCATACCAGGGCTGTCACTGCCTGACGCAGGCGCTCCAGGGCCTCCTCGATGTCCTGGCGGCTGACGCCATAGTGGGTAACCATGCGGATGCGCCGCGGCCCCACCGGGATGGCCTTGATCTGCGCCTGGTCGAGCGCCTCGAAGAAGCGGGACGTCTCCCAGCCCTCCACGTCGAAAAGCACGATGTTGGTCTGGACGCCCGCCGGGTCGATGACCAGCCCCGGCAGCTCCGCCAGGCCCTCCGCCAGGGTCCGGGCGTTCTCGTGATCCTCGGCGAGGCGCTCCACCATGGTCTCCAGGGCCACGATCCCCGCCGCAGCGATCACCCCCACCTGTCGCATGCCGCCGCCAACCATTTTCCGCGCCTTCCGCGCCCTCGCCACGAACTCCTCCGTCCCGCACACCAGGGATCCCACGGGAGCGGAAAGCCCCTTAGAGAGGCAGAAGCTCACCGAGTCCACATCGCCGGCGAGCTCGGCGGCAGGGATCCCCAGCGCGACCGCGGCGTTGAAGATGCGCGCCCCATCCAGATGGACGGCCACGTCATGGCGGCGGGCAACCTCAGCCAGGGCTGCCGTGTCCTCCGGGGTCAGCACGCCGCCCCCGCAGCGATTGTGGGTGTTCTCCAGGCATAGCAGAGCGGTGCGGGGGTAGTGAATGTTCTGGCCGCGGATAATGGCCTCTACCTCCGCCGGGTCCATCATGCCCCGGGCGTCGTTAGCCACAGGACGGAGCTGGATGCCCCCCAGACCCGCCGCAGCTCCCACCTCGTAGTGCAGGATATGGGCCTGGACACCCACGATCGCCTCGTCACCGCGGCGGCAGTGAGCCAGCAGCGAGACCAGGTTGGCCATGGTGCCGCTGGCCACGAACACCGCTGCCTCCTTGCCCATGCCCTCAGCGGCCATGCGCTCCAGGCGGATGACCGTGGGATCCTCGCCGAAGACGTCATCTCCCAACTCCGCCCTGAACATAGCCTCGCGCATGGCCGGCGTGGGCAGAGTTACCGTATCGCTCCGCAGATCGAGAGGACTAGAGCTCATGGCTCCTCCTGAACCGCCACCAGAGCCAGTGTAGATCAACCGCGGCCGAGGCCCAAGCGCCCCCGGCTGGAGAAAGGCTTTCCCCGCATGCTGCTACGCAGGCGTACTAACCCTCGCCTGCAGCAAGGGCAGAACCCCCAGGGGTTCTGCCCTGTTTTCGTCTGGTAGCGCATGGGGGATTCGAACCCCCGATCTCCGCCTTGAGAGGGCGGTGTCCTGGGCCGCTAGACGAATGCGCCACATCGGCCGGCGCCAGGCCGACCGGTCATGCTATCTACACTCACACTGGCTGGGGAGGGAGGATTCGAACCCCCGCATACGGATCCAGAGTCCGCTGTCCTACCACTAGACGACTCCCCACACTGCGTCATTCTAGCATGGGGCCGCGATGCAGGCAAAGCCTGTGGACCCGCCCTCCAGCCGGCGCATCGCCGACTCCACCCTCGAGAGACACCGCACGTCGCCTCTTGACCCAACAAGCACGCCGACATCCCGCTGCACGACGAACCCGCGGCTCTTGACGAGCATGTTATCATGGTAACGCCCCGCACAATGCGTGTCCGCGTGCTCCGTACGGCGGGAGGCGGAGCGATGCGGTCTGCCAGGGTTGCAGCTGATGAAAAGGCAGGGACTCCGAGGCCCTGAGTTGCGCGTTTGCTGCGGACGAACGGGAAGAGGAGCCGGCTAGCCGCTTGGAGGTGCCTGAATGCTGATGACGCAACGACTTCGAATTGCTCTCATTGCTGCGTCACTGCTGGTGCTGGTGGTTGCCTGCCTGGGCGTCTGGGCAGCCAATGAACGCGGGGCACTCTAGCCCAGGACGTCAACGCAATGGCCGTGGACGCCATCTCCGGGGGAGACGTGGACTCCAGCGCTACGGTAACCAGCACTGAACCCTTCGACGTGGACATCGTGGTCACAGCCGCTCCTAACGCCTACGAGGCCGAGCAGTACCAGCTCGAGTGGGACCCGGCGCTGCTCGCCTACGACAGCGAGACGCCTACTCTCCTGGACGGGCTCACGCTGTGCGGCTCGCCGACTGTGGGTGTCAGCATGGTCTACAACGGCTGCGCGTCCGAAGCGCCTACCACCGCCACCGGCGCCGTGCACACGGTCACCCTGCACTGCGTGGGAGACGGCACCAGCCCCCTGCACCTGGTGACCATGGTCGAAGACCCCACCTTCGGCACGACCACCTATCTGGCGCCTGGCGAGATAATCGAGACGGCCCTGACCGACGCTTTGGCCACCTGCTCCCTTACTACGCCCACACCTACTCCTACGCCCCCACCTACGCCCGCCCTAGACTCAGACGGCGACGGCTGCTCCGACGTGGAGGAGTTGGGCGATAACCCCACCCTCGGCGGGACCCGCGACCCTCTGAACCCCTGGGACTTCTACGATGTCCCGGTGCCCACCGCCTTCAACGGCGGCACCCTGGAGGACAGGGACAAGGCGGTCAGCATCCTCAACGACGTCCTGGCCGTCCTGGAGTACTCGGGTACCTCCGACGGTGGTCTGTGCAACAGCGGGCCCGACGGCACTCCGGGCAATGCAGACGACAGGTGTTACGACCAGGACAACAACTCCGACGGTGAGGACGACGGGCTCCTGTACGACCGCTCGCCCGGCGCGGTGTGGTCCGATGCGCCGGACGGGGCCATCACCATCAACGAGGACGTGCTGCTGGTGCTGGCTCAGTCGGGCCAGAGCTGCCAGGCGGCCGCGGCCCTCGCCGGCATCTACAGCGTACCGTCCTCGCTACCCGGCATTGTGCCGGCCATCGCCCCCGCCAGCGCGCCAGGCAATGTGGCGGTTGCCGTCGCCGTTTGCGACGACCCGGACCCTTTCAATCCGGGGCTGTGCCCGCCCTCCCTGGACCCGCCGACCCGCGCCCTGACGTTCACCCTAACCAGAGCATTCCCGGATGGCGACCCGGCGGCCCGCTTCGCGGCCAGCGGCAGCACGACCCTGGTGTGTGAGGAGGGCGAGCCCTGCGACGTGGACACGGCTTACGGGTTGTTTAATCGCGAACCTGATGGCCATGTCGCGGTTGAGGTGCAGGGCAGCGGCGAGAACGAGGTGGTGGAAGTACAAGCGTGCGACCAGACCGGCGACTGCGTGAACACGAGAATCATCTTCGTGGAGACCATCTTCGCCGTGAGCCCGCTGCAGGCGGCCGGGTTCTTCAGCCCTACCTTGGTCTCCTACGCCTGCCCGATGCGGGCGCAGGTGCCGGTGGGTCCAGGGGGCAGCGACTGGGGCGGCATTGACGGCCTGGCCGACCTGCAGGACACGACGGGGAGGATAATACTGGCGTTCGCGGCCGTTGGAATCGTCCCGACGAATAGGCTCTCAGGTTCCGGCTTCGCCCTGCCTCCTGATTACGGGCCCAAGTGGCGCTGCGGCACCGCCCCGGACTCGCCGCAGAACCGGGTGCGCTTCGAGACCGACGCCGGCATCCTCAGCGTGGAGGCCTTCGTCAACCCGATCACCATCGGGGATGGCTGTGACTCGGGCGAGTCGGTGGACGTGATAGACTACCCCGGCATTCCCGACTGGCCCGTCTTCGTCGGTGGCACCGGCCCCGCCGATAACCAGTGCGACCTCGATGCCTTCGACGCGGTCGTAACCTACGGCCTGGAGCAGATTGGCGACATCTGGGTGGCCACGGTGAGCGGCCAGCAGCTCGGCGGAGGCGGGCCGCTGCGGACCATCCAGGTCACATTCCCCGGTGGGCCCACACCCACACCGACGCCCACGCCGGGAGCATGAGTGTTCTCAGGCGACGCCGACTAAGCAGGAAGGGGCGGCCATCACGGCCGCCCCCTCGCATTTACCGGTGCCCCGGCTGACGCATTCGGGCAAAGCCTACGGACCTGCCCCCTCCACCCGCCGCAGCGCCGAATCCAGCCTCGAGAGACACCGCTCCCGCCCCAGCACCTCCATGCTCTCGAACAGCGGCGGCGACACCGTCCGCCCGCTGACCGCGACCCGCAGCAGCATGAACAGATCGCCCGTCTTCAGGCTCAGCTCCTCCGCCAGGGCTCGCAGCGTTCCCCCCAGCGCCTCGCTCTCCCAGGAGGGCAGCGTCGATACCCGCTCCAGGGCCGATCGGAGGGCCTGTGTAGCCGCCTCCGGCCGCCCTGCGAAAGCCTTCCCCAGAAGCTCTGGCGTGCCGTACCTCAGCTCCCCGTCCTGGAAGAAGAAGCCGGTCATCTCGCTGGCCTCGTCCAGGCGCTTCACCCGCTCCTGCACCAAAGGCACGATGAGTCCCACGTAGGCCCTGTCGATGGGCCGGGGCACCTCGGGCGGCAGATCCCTCTCCAGCCGCTCCGCCAGGAGCTCCGCCAGCCGCTCGCGAGGCATATCCCGGATGTACACGCCGTTCATCCAGGTGAGCTTCTCCGCGTCGAACACGGCCGGATTCTTGACGATGCGGTCGAGGGTAAAGTGCGCGATGAACTGCTCCCGGGAGATGATGGTGGTGCGGTCGTCCAGCGACCAGCCCAGCAGCCCCAGGAAGTTGAACATGGCCTCCGGCAGGAACCCCTGGTCCCGGTACTCCTGCACGGAGACGGCGCCGTGGCGCTTGGCCAGGCGGGCCTTGTCCTCGCCCAGGATGAGTGGCAGATGAACAAAGAGGGGCGGCTCCCAGCCCAGCGCCCTGTACAGCAGCACGTGTCGTGGCGTGCTGGAGATCCACTCGTCGCCGCGCATAACGTGCGTGATCTCCATCAGGTGATCGTCCACCACGCTGGCCAGGTGATAGGTGGGGAAGCCGTCCGACTTCAGGAGGACGAAGTCGTCCAGGGTAGCGTGGTCAAAGCTCACCTCGCCGCGGATCAGGTCGTGGAAGGACGTCGAGCCGGTGAGAGGCGTCTTGAAGCGAACGACCGGCGCCGTCCCCTCGGCGCGGCGCTGACGGCGTTCCCCCTCCGACAGGTCGCGGCAACGCCGGTCGTAGCGGGGCGGCTCCTTGCGCCGCTGCTGGGCGGCCCGCACCGCCTCCAGACGCTCTGTCGAGCAGAAACACTCGTAGGCGTGGCCGCCCTCGATCAACTCGGCGATGGCCCGCCGGTAGTGCTCCAGCCGCTCCGACTGAAAGTACGGCCCGTAGGGCCCGCCTACCTCTGGCCCTTCGTCCCAGTCCACGCCCAGCCAGCGCAGCCCGTCCAGGATGGCCTCCAGGGCCCCCTCTACCAGCCGCGACCGGTCGGTGTCCTCCACGCGCAGCACGAAGGTGCCCCCCTCGTGCCGCGCGAACAGCCAGTTGAACAGCGCCGTGCGGATGTTCCCCACGTGGGGGATGCCCGTGGGACTCGGGGCGAAGCGAACGCGAACCGTCACCGGGGGAACCGCCTCATTCCCAGGCCTCAACTACCGCAGGAATCGCGCCGGCACCCGCAGCGCCCCTAGCAGCCCCAGCAGGCCCATCAGGGCCAGCGATACCCCCGTCATGACCCCGCTGAGGGCGATAGGACGGTCCTGGCCGTAGCCCTTTACGCCGCCCTGCACGAAATCGGCGATCTCCTCTCTCAGGCCGTCCCATCCCAGGGAGATGAGCAGTACCACGAAGGCCGCCGCCACCAGGATGACGATAGGCAGCCCCAGGCTGGCCGCCATCAGCTCCAGACGGTTGGGCTCCCGCTGACCCGGTTCCGTGAACCAGCGATTGCAGTAATAGTTGATAGCCCCTGGCACCACCACCAGCCCCAGGATGATCGCCCAGGTGATGAAGAACTCCATGCTCGACCTCCCGCCCCAGTTCGATTCTGCCGCCGCCCGGCGGCTGCCCGCGGAAGCTTGGAACGATGGTAGCCCAGCGCTCGCCGAACGGCCGGGGCCGTCCGTTGGCGGCTGGATTGTAGCAGAGCGGACCCCGCTGCCTCAACCGGCCGCCAGCCGCCTCATGGCGGCTCGGAGGTCTGCCGGCAGGGGCGCCTCCAGGCGCAGCGCTTCGCCCGTTCTGGGGTGGCGGAAGGCCAGCCGGAAGGCGTGCAGGAACTGACGCCCCAGCACCGGGCATGGCCTGCCGTACACGCCGTCGCCGACCACAGGGTAGCCCAGGGCCGCGAAGTGCACCCGGATCTGATGGGTCCGCCCCGTATGCGGTGTCACCTCCACCAGCGTGTAGGAGTCCACATACCGCGCTACTCGATACCCCGTGCGGGCCTCCCGCCCCCCCTCCACCACCGCCATGCGCTGGCGGTGACGGGGGTCCCGTCCAATGGGGGCTTCGATGACCCCCTCCGGCGGCTCCACGTGCCCGTGCACCAGGGCCAGGTAGCCCTTCTCCACCCGGCGCTCCTTGAGCTGGCGCGACAGAGAGAGGTGCGCCAGGTCGTTCCTGGCTACGATGATCAGGCCCGAGGTGTCCTTGTCCAGCCGGTGCACGATGCCCGGCCGCCCCTGGCCTCCCACGCCCCTCAGGTCGGGGCAGCGGGCCAGCACGGCGTTCACCAGCGTATGGGCGCTGTGCCCCGGCCCCGGATGAACCGCCATGCCCGCGGGCTTGTCCACCACCAGCAAGTCCTCGTCCTCGTACACCACGGACAGAGGGATGGCCTCGGGAGCCAGCTCCAGGGGTTCTGGTGGGGGCACCGTCAGGCAGACCCTTCGGCCCCGCTCCAGCCGCAGCCCGGCCCTGGCAGGCCTGCCCTCTATAGTCACCAGCCCCTGCTCGATGAGACGCTGCACGCGGGAGCGGCTCAGCTCCGGCCGCTGCCGGGCCACGAAGAGGTCCAGCCGCTCCCCCTCCCGGTCGGCCCTCAGCTCAACGGTCCGGCCCACGCCGGGGAGCCTCCTGCTGGCGGCGCGCCCCCTCGTAGAGAGCGAAGAACACGAGCACACCCACCACGCCGATGCTGATGGAGGAGTCGGCCACATTGAAAGCGGGCCAGTAGCGGAAGTCGATGAAGTCGGTGACCTCGCCCAGACGGATGCGGTCGATAAGGTTGCCCAGCGCCCCCCCGAGCTGAAGCCCCAGGATGATCCGCAGGAGCGCGTGCTGCGTCGGCGGATACCAGTAGTAGAGCAGGATGGCCGCCAGCCCCAGGAAAGTGGTGACCACCAGGAAGAGCGTCTGCCCCTGGAGAATGCCGAAGGCAGCGCCGCTGTTCGTCACGTGATTGATGCGCACGAACCAATCCTCATCCGGCCAGGTCTCCCCCAGGGCCAGGTTCGAGCGCACCAACTGCTTGGTCACCTGGTCCAGGACGATGACGGCGATGGCGAGGAGGAAGAAGGGCGCATCGGCGCGCACCCGCGCCAGCCAGCGGGAGGCACGGGAAGCCGCGCCCACCTCCACACTCCCTGTGCTCTCAGCCATCCATCAGAGGATACCATCTCCCCCAGGGCGAACACGAGGGGCCCCGGCCGGGTGAGCCCCTCTCCCATCGCCGCAGCGCTAGCGCGCTGGGGTAGGGATCGTTGGCCCCTAAGCGAAGCCCTCGCTATCATAATTCAGAGGCCTTCACATCCCTGTTCCTCTGGAAAGGACCCCCGTGACCCTCAACGCATTCGGCCGGAGGGCCCGCCAGGAGCGCAGGCAGCCCGCCAGCCGCCTCCCTCCCGGCCAGAAGCTCACCCAAGACTGGCCCGTCTTCACCGAGGGGCGTGTGCCCAGGGTCAACCTGGCCACCTGGCGCCTCACCGTGCGTGGCCTGGTCGAGGAGGAGGTCGAGTTCACCTGGGAGCAGTTCATGGCCCTGCCTCAGACCAGCGTTACCTCCGATGTGCATTGCGTGACCCGCTGGAGCAAGGTCGGCAACCGCTGGGACGGAGTCGCCTTCAGCGAGCTCCTGAAGCACGTCCGCCCCAAGCCCGAGGCGCGACACGTCATGGTCCACAGCTATGGCGGCTACACCACCAACATCCCCCTGGCCGACCTGCTGAACGACGACATGCTATTCGCCCACAGCCACAACGGCGAGCCCCTCACCCCGGAGCATGGCTGGCCCCTGCGCCTGGTGGTGCCCAATCTATACTTCTGGAAGAGCGCCAAGTGGGTGCGCAGCCTCGTCTTCATGGCCGGGCAGCGTCCCGGCTTCTGGGAGAGGCGCGGCTACCACCTCCGCGGCGACCCCTGGAAGGAGGAGCGCCGCGCGTAGCCGGGCGGCCTGGGAGCTCCCACTTCGCGTGCCAGCACTCCGAGAAGGTTGCCCCATCGCCGGTGATGTCCTAGGATAGACGCGCTATGGCCAATCCCGAACATCTCGCCCTCATCGACCAGGGGCCCGAGGCACTCAAGCGCTTCGCCGACGAGAACCCCGACGCCCACCTCGATCTGTCCCAGGCAGAGTTCCCCGGCCGGGACTTGCACGACTACCCACTGATGGGCGCCAACCTGACCGGGGCCAACCTCTCCCGCTGTGATCTACGCGACGCCAAGCTCACCAACGCGGACCTCACCGGCGCCGACCTCCGAGACGCCGACGCTCGCGGCGCTACCTTCCACCACTCCAACCTTACCGGCGCCGACCTGCGCGGCCTCCGCCTCAACCCCTTCGGCGTCGAAACCCTGGTCATGTGCATCAGCCCCACCACCTTCCAGGGCTCCCACTGGGACCGCCAACGTATCGAGCAGATCCTCAACATCCTGAACCTCAACGCCGACTGGCAGATCAGCTACGAGATCGTCCCCAAGAAGTAGGCCCGTCTCGGTTATCCCTCGTCCAGCACTGCCCGCACAGCGGCAGCGTACTCCTCGCTGGCCTCGTCGTCCGTCACCAGTTCGATCTCTTGCGGCGAGCCTGCCCCCAGGTCCAGCTCGACGGCCCGGGCGATCTGCTCCTGCTCGAAGATAGATCCCCCGCTCACCTCGGGCGTAGTGCCCCAGTGACGGAGAAGAGCCACCCCCACGGCGTCAAGCGCCACCCGGTCGCTGGCTGCCAGAAACACCTGCGAGTCCACCCTCGTACCCTCCGCCGGCCCGCCCGTGGTGAAGGCCACCACCCCATCCATGACGATGAGCTTGGGGTCGTAGGCGACGTTTATCTCGGCGATCATGTGTCTCTGGTGAGGATTGGGCGGCCTCCCTCCCTCGCCGCCTGAGAGGTGGAGGTCAAGCATGTAGTCGTGACCCCGACCTGCCACCTGCCTCGCCACCAGACCTACCGAGTTCTTCAGGGAGATGGTGAAGTGACCACCGGCTCGATGGGTCTTCAGGTTGCAGGTCTGGACTACCGCGTCCACCTCCGAGAGCAGGCGCGGGACGAAGAACCCGTGTGGCCAGTGGCTCCCCTCGGGCTCCAGCTTTACCCAGCCCCCCTCATCCATCTCGTCGAACAGCACGAGCTCGAAGCCCAGCTCGCGGGAGAGCGCGAACACGTCCGTCCGTTCCATCACCTCCCTGGTGTTCTGGCCGAACCCGCTGCGCTCACCCACGGTGATATCAGTTACGCCCGCCTCCTGAAGAACCTCCACCAGGGCGCGAAGGGTATCCGGGTGAGTGGAGCCCGGCGAAGGGTCCGCACTGTTGAGGTTCGGCTTGAGGAGGACCCTGCTGCCCCCCAGGCCTTCCGGCCTCAGCAGGGCAACCGCCCGTCGTACCCCCTCCGCGCGATCGTCCGTCTTCACGAAGGCCACGCTCGATAGCGCCGCCCTTCCCTGTGCCGTAGCCGTCGGCGAGGCAACAGGCGACCTCTCCACCCCGGGCGAAGCCTGGCCTATCGGCTGCTCTTCCCCGCCACCGCACGCCGTCAGCAGCGGGCCGGCCGCCGACGCAGCGCCCAGGGCGACCATCCCTCGCAGAAAGGCCCGTCGGCTGAGTCTGGTCGCTTCAGCGGTCACACTGGCATCCTGCCTCGGAATGCCAAGCCCGGCCCCCGCTCAGCCGTTCCACCCCTACAGCCACATCGCCATCTCCAAGCGTCGGTACTCCTCCTCGCTGAACACCTCTGCTGCGGGCTTCACCTCGCCTTCCTTCTCCACGCCGAGCGGCCCGCTCGGAAGCATGACCAGCCACCTCCCGTCCTTCGCGTCGATCAGGACCGGTTTCGGCCCGCCCCGTCCCTCCAGGTGCCTGGCGACCGCTTCCTCGGCTTGCTGACGTGTGGCCATAGCAATTACCTCCCGCGTCACACGGGCTCTGGAACATGCTCACTCTCTGGTGAAATCATCGAACGCCAGGCGATGGCTTGTCAAGGCAGCGGCATAGCCGGCCCGCAGCCCAAACTAGGCCGCCGCCCACTAGCCTAGCAATCCTGCCTCCCGCACCCACTGGGCGGTCATGCGCACCCCCTCAGCCATCGACACCTTCGGCTCCCAGTCCAGATCGCCCCTGGCCTTAGAGATGTCGAACCGCTGATCCTGGGTCATCAGGAACACGGACACGCGGCTTAGCGTCGGCGGCTCCTTGGCGCCGATGAGCCGCGCCCAGCCCTCCGACAGATTCGCCAGCGTGGAGGCGACAGCATACGGCACTGACAGGCGCGGGGGCCGGATATCCAGCTCGTCGCAGATGGCCAGAACGAACTCGCGCATGCGCATCTCCGGGTCGGGCCCCAAATTGTAGATCTGACCAACCGCCCTCTCACTGGTGCCCGCAGCGACCACCCCCTCGACCAGGTCCGCGACGTAGAGGAACGGCACAAGCGGGTCCCGGCCGCTGATCCAGGCGGCGGTCGGCCCGCGGAGGAATCGGATGATCCGCGGGAAGAACGTGTGGTCGCCCGGTCCGTACACGGACACCGGCCGCACGATGGTGACGCCAAGGCGACCCTCCCGATGATGGCCCAGCGCAGCCTGCTCGGCCAGGATCTTCGACCGCCCGTAGAAGCCCCAGGGGCTTCTCGGTCCGCCGTACGGCGCGCTCTCGTCCAGCGGCGGAGCGCCGGGCGGCGCCTCCGCGTACACGGCGCTGGTACTGAACAGGAGGAAGCGCTGCACCCCCGCCTCAACCGCAGCCTGCAACATGTTCTCCGTGCCCCGCACCGTCACCGCCTCGAACTCCCGCCAGGGCCCCCAATCGGTCACCCTGGCGGCGGCGTGCAATACCACCTCCATCCCCCGGGCGGCCGCCCGCAGGGACTCGATGTCCCGTACATCGCCGAAGAGAACCTCCACATCGCCCGAGCGCCGGATGCGCTCCGCATCCGCCTCATCGAGGGCGAGCCCGCGCACCTCATGCTGCCCCTCCAGAAGGCGCTTGAGAAGATAGCCGCCGATGAAACCGCCGGCGCCCGTAACCAAGACCTTCATGATCCCTGCTCCCTCTGCGTCTCACGCACGCCCACGCCCAAGCGCTTCCCGGCCAGCCTCAGCCCGATGACCATATCGGCGTGTCCAGCAGGGGTATCATGCCCAACGCAAGGCGGGCCAGCAAGCCCCATCAAGCCCGCAACGACTCCGGACGACCGAGGCGCGCCTGGCGGCGGGCCGCCGTAGCCTGCCTCCGTCGCCAGCCTCCCGATTGACAGGGGGCCAAGCCCGCCCTAGTCTTAGATCATCATGCGATCTGCCAGCGAAGCAAGCCACCTGCCCTTCGCGAGCGGCTGTTCCCTGGCAGCCGCCGCACTCATCCTGGCGGCCCTGACGCCTCTGCTGCTGCCGTCCAGACCGCCGCCTGGCGCCTTTGCCCAGGCCCCGGCTCCCTGCGCAGTCCGGGTCTCGTCCGGGCAGAGCGTTCAGGCAGCCATCTCCTCCGCGCCTTCGGGGGCTGTCATCTGCCTGGACGCCGGCGTCTACTTCGAGACGGCCCGCTTCGATCACACCACCGCGCCCGGCCTGACCCTGCGCGGGGCAGGCACCGACGCCACCGTCCTCGACGGCCTCGGCCAGCGCGATGCAGTGCTCATCCTCAACGCCAGCGGCATCACCGTCGAGCACCTAGGGCTGCGGAACGGCATGCCCGCCAGCGCCTACCTGTTCAACGCCAGAGACGCCCGCTTCCGGAACGTGGCGGTCTCGCTGGGCGGCATCGGCATCCACATCGACGCCGGCAGCACCGCTGAGATCAGGGGCTCTCAGGTAACCGATGCCGCCCGCGATGGCATCCTGATACGGCGCGGCTCCAGCGCTGCCATCATAGGGAGCAACATCCGGGGCAACGGCGGCGCGGGCGTCTCGGCGGTAGGCAACATCGGCCGCGTCCTCCTGTCTGGTAGCCACCTGGCGGCGAACCAGGGGCCCGGCTTCTTCGCCGGCCGAACCCCCTGCCAACTCCTGCCCCCGGCCAGTGTCGAGGCGCCCGCCTGCTTCCTGGCGAACCCCGGCGCCTTCATCGCCAGCGGCGACTACAGCCTGGACGCGAACACCATCGAAGACAACGGCAGTACGGGCGTGGTGTTCTTCCCGGGGACCAAGGGTCTTCTCACGCATAACAGGATCAGTGGCAACAATCTCACCGGGCTGTTTGTCTGGGGCGCCCGAGTGTCCGCCCTGCTCAACCGCTTCGAGAGGAACGAGGAGCACGCCGCTGAGTACCGGGCCTATCCCATGCCCATTCTGCCCGGTCACCCGCAGGGCACCTTCGTACTCCGGGCGGGTGGGTCCTTCCTGGGCAACGTGGTCCAGGACACGAAGCGGCTGGAGGGCACCGTCCTGGGCGGGGGCTTTCTCTCGCAGGGCGCCACGCTGTCCGTGCAACACAACCTCTTCGTGCGCAACGCCGGCATCGGCGTCTCCTTCGTCAACGGCGCCGAGGGAGAGATCGCGTTCAACCGTATCCTGGAGAATGGGGGCTCGGCCATCTGCCTCTGGCGGGCCGGTGCCGTCAGAGTCAGCGGGAACGCCATCGGCGGCAACCTCTCGGACCGCATCGGGGTCTGTGCCGAGCGCCGTCTCTGACCGGCCGGACAGCAGAGGGCCGCGAGATGGTTTACTCGCGGCCCCCTGCCTTCTGAAGGCGGGGAGCCTCCTAGCTAGGCTGCGTCACGAAGCCGCGCGCCCACACGACGGGACCAAGCCTCCGCAGCCCATCGCGGCGCTTCCTGCGCTCCCCGGC
>JBAUEL010000058.1:0-6608 GCA_049678585.1 Dehalococcoidia bacterium | reverse complement strand
GGACTCCCCGATGGCCGGTGGATGGGCAGCGGGTAGGGAGAGGAATGTCGAGGGCGGGGAGATGGTTAGGCTGAGAGCAGGGGGAACAGGCAAACAGGCGAACAGGCAAACAGGGAAGCAGGGAAGCAAGAGGCGAAGGGCTTGAGCGCGCCTGCGGCTAGGCTAACGGAGGAGGTCCGACACTGAGGGCGACGTTGAGGCGGGTTGACTTGCCAAAGGGCGTGCCCGGGGCTCTGTTCGTTTCTTCCATGCCGGGGCGAGATGGGGCAGTCGACGAGGCGATCAGGGAAATGCGTGAGTCTGAGATTGACCGCGTGATCTGTCTGACGCCCGAGGACGAGATCCGGTTGAAATCGCCGGGGTACGCGGCTGTGCTGGAACGAAGCGGGCTGCCCTGCGAAGTGCAACGCTTCCCGATCGTCGACTTCGGAGTGCCCGAAGACCGGGATGCGTTCCTGTCGCTGGTTGGACAGCTCAGGGACCGCCTGCGAGAGGGCGGGCGCCTGCTGGTGCACTGTTCGGCCGGATTCGGCCGAAGCGGGATGGTCGCCACGTGTGTGCTGATTGCGCTGGGCGCGGAGGCGGACATGGCTCGGGAAGCGGTCGGAAGAGCCGGGTCACGTCCTGAACATGATCTCGTGGGCTGGATGGCCGAGAACGGGGGTGGCGGCGACTCAGATCCGTAGGGGGACCAGCGGCGGGCCGAGGAAGGGGGTGAGAGATGGCGAATCGTAGGCACGTGGCCGTGGTGCGCAAGGGAGCCGAGGCCATCGCCGAGTGGCTGCGGTCGAACCCTGGAGCGAGGCTTGACCTCTCGGGGGCCGATCTCAGCGGGGCCGATCTCTTCGTGGCCCACCTCCCTGGCGCTGACCTTGGCGGCGCCAAACTCACCGGCGCGATGCTCCGCGGCGCCTTGCTGCTGGCAGCGGACCTCACCGGCGCTGACCTGACTCGGGCTGATCTCAGCGATGCCAACCTGGTGCTAGCCAACGTCACTCGGGCCAAGCTCTGCGGGGTCGATCTCTCAGGCGTGAGCCTGGTGGGGGCCAACGTCACGGCGGCCGACCTCACGCAGGCCAACCTCAGGCAGGCCAACCTCCCCTTGGCTAACTTGTTCATGGCCGTGCTCAGTCGGGCCGACCTCTCGCAGGCCGGCCTTGGGCACACCTGCCTGAGTGGCGTCGATTTGAGCGACGTCATTGGGTTAGCAACCGTCACCCACGACGCACCCAGCAGCGTGGGAGTGGACACGCTGATAGCATCTTTTCGGGGGGCGGGGAACAGGCTGACGCCGGAACTGGTGACGTTTTTCCGGGGTGCGGGCGTGCCCCAGGAGCTGCTGGAGGCGTTGCCAGGGATCGTGGCCGAGGTGAAGTACTATAGCTGTTTCATCGCCTACGGCGAGCCGGATGTCGAATTCGCGAGGAAGCTTTGCCAAGACCTGGAGGCGACGGGCGTTTCATGCTGGCTGTACGACATGGACAAGACGCCTGGGGAGCGCATCTGGGGAGAGATTGAACGGAAGCTGGAGGAGTACGAGAGGATGGTAGTGCTCTGCTCCATCGATGCGCTGATGCGCGAGGGCGTCAAGAGGGAGATCGATAAGCAGATAGACAAGAACCCGGACAAGCTCGTGCCCGTTTCGCTCGAGAAGCGGTGGACGTACCCCGGTTTCGAGGCGAGGTGGGGCAGCCGCGACGTAAAGACGTGGCTGTTGGAGCGGAACTACGCTGACTTCGCGGGCTGGGAGTCGGACCCGTCGCGGTACGAGAAGGGGCTGGAGGAGCTGCTGAGGGGGCTGAGGCGGAAGCGCGTGAGGCGGAGGCGGGCATAGGCTGCGGCGGCGCGAGTGCCGCGACCTCATGCAATGGGAGTAGGGGCGATTCGCGAATCGCCCCTACATCGGGCCGGCCCCTCGCCTGGGTGCTCCTCGGCGGTGGGCTGGCGGGGCTGAGGCGGGAGGGCGCATGAGGTTACCCGCTTACCCCTTGAGAGCGGTGGCGGCCCGCAGGCATTCTTCGCTGCGCTAGATTCTTCGCTGCGCTGAGATTCTTCGCTTCGCTCAGAATGACGAGGGTGGCGCAAGGGCGTTTCTCAACAGGCTGTCTGAGCCGCAGGGCCGGGTCTTTGCCCTACCAAACCCTCTCCCATCGGGTCTGAACCAGCGACCTGCCTAGCGCACCAGAATGGGACCTCGCGTGCCGATGCTAAGTACAGAACGACGCTGGGGTGCGATCGTGAGGCTATTGAACGAGGCGTTGCTACGCCTGATGGTCGGCGTGCAGGCGCTCGGCTCGGAAGGCGAAAGGGAACGCGGCCAGACGCTGGCCGAGTACGGCCTGATAACCGCTCTCGTCGCCGTGGCGGTCACGGTGGGGGCGCTCGTACTCTTTCGGGCCGCTATCCTAGACCTCTTCGACGAGATCACCGACTGCTTTCTCTGACTATAGGGCGAAAGCGGTCCGCCCGTCGGGCGGACAGGCGATACTGGGGCGATGGCCCGCCGTTCAGCGGCGGGCCAGTTGCATATACAGTTCGCGCAGCTTCTCCGGCGAGAAGTCGGGGGACTGGCAGAGGGCGATGATGCGGCGCTCGCGGCGCTCGACCTCGGCGGCTGCCTTCGGGATGTCGCGGGCGATCTCCGGCGGGATGACGAGCACGCCGTGCTGGTCGCCGTGGATGAGGTCGCCGGGGCTCACCGTGATGCCTCCCACCTGCACGGGAACGCCGATTTCGACCAGGTGCACGTAGGCATGGGACACCAGCACGCAGGACGCGAAGAAGTGGAAGCCCAGCTCGCGCACCTCGTCAAGGTCGCGCACGCCGCCGTTGGTGACCGTGCCGACGCAGCCCAGGGCCTTGTAGGTATTGCCGTTGACCTCGCCCCAGAAGGAGCCGACGGGCTGCGGGGCGTCGAGGTCCTGAATGACCACGACGCGCGGCTCGGGCACCTGGCGAACCGCCTCCCACATGTCCCAGGGAGGCGACGAGGGCTCCTGCTCGCGGGCGCGGATGGTCGCGGTGCAGGCGTAGCCGATCATTGTGCCCAGCTCCGGCAGGATGCAGCGGACGCTGCTATCCATGAACCCTTCGTTCCGCGGACGCACGTTAAAGGTCTCGATGGCGTTGGACACCGTGGGGGTGGTGATCTTGCGGAGCGCGTCCAGCTCCTGGGTCGATAGTTGCACAGCCACGGCTTAGCCTCCTGTTCCGGTCTCTGCTACTGCACGCGAATCGCTATAGATCGCACTCGATCTTCAGCTCGCTGCTCATGTCGCGGAGGGACTGGACAACGGCCGGATGCAGGGGAAGGCCCGAGGCCCGCCTCTGCCGTTCGAGGTCGTGCTCAATCTCCCCCGCGATGCGTAGCTCGCCTGCCCCCTCCGCCCTGGGTGCGGCCTTCAGGGCTCGAACCGCGGAGTCCATGAGGGCCTTGAACTCCGCCACCGGCAGGAAGGCATCGATGCGCAGGGCGCCGTAGAACTGGCTGAAGCTGTCCTTCAGCAGCAGGCTGGCCCCGGAGCCCGAGAGAAGGCCGCAGAAAACGTCGACGGCCAGCGCCAGGCCGAAGCCCTTGTAGGCGCCCTGCTCGGGCGTGCCTCCCAGGGGCAGCAGGCCTCCGCCGGCGAAGAACGTCTTGGGGTCCTTCGTGGGCCGCGCCTCGCTGTCGAGGGCCCATCCTTCCGGCACGGGGAGCCCTCTTCTGGCAGCGATCTCCAGCTTGCCCGCAGCGACGGCGCTGGTGGCCATGTCCAGGACGAAGGGCGCCCCCTCGCCCGCAGGCGCCGCCACGCTGATGACGTTGGCCCCGTAGGTACGCCTGGTGCCGCCGGGGGGTATGACGACGGGACCGCCGGTGGTCATGGATATGCCGACCATGTCGCGGGGGAGGGCCATCATGGCGTAGTAGAATCCCGAGCCCGAGTGGGTGCTGTTGCGGACGGCCACCAGGCCGACGCCGGTGGCCTCGGCCCTGCGCATGGCTTCGTTCATGGCGCGGTGGCCCACCACGAATCCCAGGCCCCTGTCCCCATCCATCACCGCTGTGGCAGGGCTCTCCTGCACGATGCGGGTGTTCGGCGTGGGATTGATGTGGCCTCTTCCTATCGCTCCGACGTAGAACTGGGCCAGGTGGGCGACCCCGTGGGACTCGATGCCGCGCAGGTCAGTCATCACCAGCATGTCGGCGGTGATCCCAGCATCGTCATCGGGCACGCCCACCTTCCGAAGCGCCCGCACGGTGAGATCCAGCAGCTTGCTCGCATCGATGGTGATGTCGTTCTGGGCCATGAACTGTCCTCTCTCCCCGGAATCCCCGGCAGGGCGGGCGCTGTGGCTGAGGGCCGGGTACGCTCTGGGGGCCGGCGATTCCCGGGCGCCCGGTCAGGCTTCGGTGTCAGTCGGGGGCGTGCCCGGCGGCCTCGCTTGGGCCTGGCCCAACGCCTGTAGCTCCTGGCGAGCGCCCCTGGCCATGCAGGTGATGTCCGAGGTCAGCGTGACGAGCTGGAAGCCCTGCTCGATGCAGCGGCTGGCGAAGGCCGCTCCGCCCGTGTGGATGCCGGCCACGACCCCGTGCCGTCGGGCCGTCGCCAGGATGCGGGCAACGGCATCGACGTGGGCGGGCTCGTCGCTGTCGGTGCGGGGAGGGAGGCCGAGGGCGAAGCTCAGGTCGGCGGGGCCGATGTAGCAGGCATCCACGCCCGGCACGCTCAGGATATCATCGAGATTGTCGAGCGCCTGGCGGGTCTCAATCATGATGATGCAGAGCACCTCGTCGTTGGCGCGGGCTGCATAGTCGCCTCCCGCGTAGAGGGTAGCGCGGGTGGGCCCGAAGCTGCGGATGCCAGCAGGGGGATAGCGGCAGGCGGCGACGGCGGCCTCCGCGTCGGCGCGGGAGTTGATCAGGGGAACGATGATTCCCCAGGCGCCCGCGTCCAGCATCCTCATGATGGCCGCCGGCTCGTTCCAGGGGACCCGCGCCAGCGGAATGACCTCGGTTGTGGAGATGGCCTGAAGCATAGGCACGGCCTGACCATAGCCGATGAGGCCATGCTGCATGTCCAGGCAGAGCCAATCGAAGCCCATGTGGGCCATGATCTCCGCCGAGAAGGCGTCGGGGATGGAGAGCCATGCGCCCACGGTCGGCTTCCCCTCGGACCACAGACGCTTCAGGGTGTTCTCGCGCATATCGTTCTCCTCCTAGTGGAGCCTAGGCTATCCGCCCTCACTCGCCTGGGGGAATGCCCGCCAGGTATCTGACGATGTCCTTCTTGGCCTCCAGGTCGTAGCCGCCCAGGATGGCGATCTCCTCCATCACCGGCGAGCCGCCACCATGCAGGCCCGCGATCTGGTTTACGCCGCCTATGCCCGAGCAGATGAGGTCTCCGATCATGCGGAAGCAGCGATGCTGATTCTCCGCCGAGATCTGGGGGTTCCTCATCATGTACTTCTTCAGGAGCGGGCCGGTGACCTCGTCGTAGAAGTCGCCCTCAGGGGGCAGGGTGGCCACCAGGCCGCCGGCGACGTCCGCCAGGGTCTCGTGCTCATGATAGATGTTCAGGCCGGCGTGACGGCGGCCCACGTTGCAGTAGATGACATCGGGAACGTAGGTCCCGGAGGGCGCCCGCTTGCCCGTCACCGAGGCGGCCACACCCGCGGCGTACACCAGCTCGGCGACGGAGATGAGATCGGCCAGCTTGTGCCTGATGTGCTGGGCTTGGGCCACCCCGTTGTACTCGGCGACGAGGGCGGTGGCCCCCATGAGGACGTCGGAGACGGCCGGCTTGCAGCCGGTGTAGCTGTGGCGGTGATACAGGGCGAAGAGCAGGGCCAACTGGCCACCGTACTCCCGCTCACCGCACATGAAGACGCGCTCCCAGGGGACGAAGACGTCATCGAACACGGTGAGGGACTCCACGTCCCCGTAGGTGGCGAGGGGCGCCTCGAGCCGCTTGCGGGGCCGGGGAGCGGCGGGACGGCTGATGAGATGGACGCCCTCGGTGTCCGCGGGCACCGCAAAGGCCACCGCCCAGTCGCTCTCTTCCTCCGTCAGGAAGCGGGTAGGCAGGGCGATGATCTCGTCGGCGTAGGGGGCGATGGTGTTGTGGGCCTTGGCGCCCCGCACGATGATGCCGTCGGCCTTCCTCTCCACCACGCGGAGGTAGAGGTCGGGGTCTACCTGCTGATGGGGCCGCTTGCTCCTGTCGCCCTTGACGTCGGTCTGGGCGCAGTTGGCGCAGATGTTATTCTTCTGGAAGTACTCCAGGAACTTCTGGAACCGCTTGTTGTACTCCGTGCCGAGGGCCTGGTCCATGTCGTAGGTGATCACGGAGAGGGCATTCGTGGCATCGATGCCCATGCATCGCTGGATGCAGCCGCCGGTCTTCTGACAGCAGAGGCGGGTCATCTTCTGCTTGTTAAGCAGGTCGTCGGTGCTCTGGTGGATGTGGCAGAAGCGACTGATCTTCTCCCCGCTCAGGTGGGAGGTAGCGGTAAGGACCCCATCGTACTGGGGGTCCTGCGCCAGGTCATAGGTGACGGAGATAACGTTGACCCCGGGCTGGAGGCGGGGGTCATCCCGGGAGACACGCTCGCCATCGATGTAGACG
>JBAUEL010000057.1:0-17273 GCA_049678585.1 Dehalococcoidia bacterium | reverse complement strand
CTCCTAGCTGCCACAGTGCTCGTGGTCGCCTGCGAGGAGGAAGAGGAAGAAGGGGCGGCTACGCCGGAGGCCGGCACGCCGGCCGCGACCGCTGAGGCCACCGAGACCGCCGAGGAGGTCCCCGGCGTCACCGATACCGAGATCCTGCTGGGCACCCACTTCCCCCTCAGCGGGAACCCTGCCGCTGCCTACGCTCCCATCGCCTACGGAATGAAGGCCTTCTTCGACTACATCAACGGCCAGGGGGGCGTGTATGGGCGGGAGATCACCTTTCTCATCGAGGATGACCACTACAACCCGCCGGACACCATGGAGGTCGTACGCAAGCTGGTGGAGCAGGACAAGGTCTTCGCCATCGTCGGTGGTCTGGGCGAGGAGACACACAACGCCGTCTGGAAGTACCTGGAGGAGAAGGGCGTTCCGGACATGTTTGTCACCACCGGCCTTGCCAAGTGGACGGACCCCGTGGTGCGGACCCGCTTCGGTGGCAACCCCGACTACGTCACCGAGGGCATCTTTCTGGCCGAATACATAGCCGAGAACTACGCCGGCCAGAAGCTGGGCCTCCTTCTCCAGAACGACCAGCTCGGGCAGGATGGGGAGAAGGGTCTGCGCGCTGGCCTGGAGGGCAGCGACGTCGAGATCACCGCCATTGAGAGATATGAGGCTGTGGCGAACGACGTTACCGCCCAGACCCAGCGTCTACAGAACGCGGGTGTGGATGTTATCGCGATGTTCGCCATGCCTGTCCAGGGGGCCAGCCTGGTGAGGACCGCCCGCGAGACCCTCAACTGGGACGTCCCCATCATCACTACCGGCATCAATTGCAGCGACATCTTCATCGCCCTCGCGGGCCCTGAGAACGTCGAGGGAATGATGAGCTACACCTTTGGCCACCAGGCGTACGAGACCGAGCTTCCGGGCACCCAGAAGTACGAGAAGATCTGGGCGAAGACCGGCAGCGACGGCCCGCTGAGCAACTTTGCCCTCTACGGCATGTTCGTCGCTGAGCTCACAACCTACATCATCGAGCTGACCGGCCCCGACATTACCCGCGACTCCTTCCTCGACGCCGCCGAGTCCGTGTGCGACTTCGATTGCACGACCTGTTTCGAGTCCGGGCCCGTCAGGCTGAGTCCCACCGACCACAGGTTCGCTGAGTACCTGATCTACAATGTGGTTGAGGACGGCAAGTGGAAGCCAGTCAGCGATCCTGTCAGCTACGAATCGACCGAGGACTGCGAGCCGCCGGAACTACCTCCCGGCTTCGAGGATCAGCCTAAGGTAGGAAAAGACGCAGAGTTCGTTCCCTAGCGATTCCTGCCTGCCCAGGGAGTGAGCCGCCTCTGCTTGCCCCCTGGGCAGGCAACGCGGGGAACGAGGAACAAAGGATAACAGGAGCGGCCCGTCTCCCTCGGCGGGTTCAGCTCTGTTCCGATGCGTGATGGCCTTTTTTGGCCGAACGGCTGGTGTCCTCGCGAGAGCGCGCGGACGGCTACACAAGGAGGTGCTCCATGCGGTTCCTCAGACATGCCCGATGGTTGCTCATCGCCACGACACTGTTAGCTGCCGCAATGCTCGCGGTCGCCTGCGAGGAGGAAGAGGAGGAGGAGGCCGCCACGCCGGAGGCCACCACGCCGGCCGAGCCCACTGAGGCTGCTGCCGAGGAGGTCCCCGGCGTCACCGATACCGAGATCCTGCTGGGAACGCACCTCCCTCTCAGCGGGAGCCCTGCCGCCGCGTATGCCCCCGTCGGTGATGGGATGCGCTCCTACTTCGAGTACATCAACGATGTGGAGGGCGGCGTCCACGGGCGCAAGATCAAGCTGCTCATCGGCGATGACCACTACAGCCCGCCGGACACCATGGAAGTGGTACGCAAGCTGGTGGAGCAGGACGAGGTTTTCGCCATCATATCTGGTCTGGGCGAGGAGACACACAAAGCGGTCTGGAAGTACCTGGAGGAGGAGGGCGTTCCGGACATGTTCATTTCGTCCGGGCTCAAGCAGTGGGCGGAGCCGGTGGTCCGGACCCGCTTCGGCTACCTCCCGGAGTACCACCTTGAGGGCCGCATGCTCGGCATGTACATCGCCGAGAACTACGACGGCAAGAAGCTGGGGCTGCTGCTCCAGAACGATGACTTTGGCAAGGAGGGAGAGGAAGGGTTGCGGATGGGCCTGGAGGGGAGCGACGTGGAGATCGCCGCCATAGAGAAATACGAGGCCATGGAGTTCGACGTGACCGGCCAGACGCAACGCCTCAGGAACGCGGGTGTGGATGTGATCGCCGTCTACGCCATTCCACCTTCGGCCGCCAGCCTGGTGAAGACCGCCCGCGAGACCCTCAACTGGGACGTCCCCATCATCGTCAGTAGCGTCGTCCAGAGCGACATCTTCATTCAGCTCGCCGGAGTGGAGAACGCCGAGGGCATAATCAGCGTGGTCTTCGGCCACCAGATCTACGAGACGGACATTCCCGGCGTCCAGCAGCACTTTGAGAACATGGAGAAGTACGTCCCGGGCGTCCCCGCCAGCAACTTCAGCCTCTACGGCTCCAGCATCGCCGAACTGATGGTGGAGGTACTCAAGAGGGCCGGACCGGACCTCACGCGGGACAGCCTCATCGAAGGTGCCGAGTCCGTCCGCGGCTGGATGGGCTCGCTCTCCTTCGAGGGCATGCCCATCAGCCTGAGCCCGACGGACCACCGGCCTGTCGAGGCCGAGATCTACAACAGAGTCGAGGACGGAGAGTGGGTGCCCTTCGGCGAGCCCATTAGCTTCGAGACCACGCCCTAGCACGCTGTCGAAGGACTCCTACCGTCGGAGGTGCAGGCGGCCTGTCCCCGGCCGAGCCGGGTACAGGCATCCCCTGCCCTCCTGGGCAGCTTGCCGCTAAGCACTCTCCTGGCATAATGGGGACGTTTCGGCGGCCCTCAGGATAGCGCGCCGGGACGGCTACACAAGGGGGTGGCTCCATGAGGTTCCCCAGAGATGCCCGGTGGTTGCTCATCGCCACGACACTGCTAGCTGCCGCAATGCTTGCCGTCGCCTGCGAGGAGGAAGAGGAGGAGGCGGCGACCACACCGGAGGCGACCACGCCGGCCGAGCCGACTGAGGCCGCCGCTGAGGAGGTGCCCGGCGTCACCGACACCGAGATCCTGCTGGGGACGCACCTCCCTCTCAGCGGCAACCCTGCCGCCGCCTACGCCCCCATCGGCGACGGCATGCGCGCCTACTTCGACTACATCAACGATGTGGAGGATGGTGTCTACGGGCGCAAGATCAAGCTGCTCATCGGCGATGACCACTACAACCCGCCGGACACGGCGGAGGTGGTGCGCAAGCTGGTAGAGCAGGACGAGGTTTTCGCCATCGTGGGTGGTCTGGGCGACGAGACGCACAAAGCGGTCTGGAAGTACCTGGAGGAGAAGGGTGTTCCGGACATGTTCATTTCGTCCGGGCTGAGGAGGTGGACGGAGCCGGTAGTGCGGACGCGCTTCGGCTTCCTCCCTGAGTACCTCCTTGAAGGTCGCATGCTCGGCATGTACATTGCGGAGAACTACGACGGGAAGAAGCTGGGGCTGCTGCTTCAGAACGATGAGTTTGGCGAGGAGGGAGAGGAAGGCTTGCGGATAGGTCTGGAGGGGAGCGACGTGGAGATCGTAGCCGTAGAGAACTACGAGGCCATCAACTTCGACGTCACCGCCCAGACGCAACGCCTCAAGAACGCGGATGTGGATGTGATCGCCGTCTACGCCATCCCACCTCAGGCCGCCAGCCTGGTGAAGACCGCCCGCGAGACCCTCAACTGGGACATCCCCATCATCGTCAGCAGCGTCGTCCAGAGCGACATCTTCATTCAGCTCGCCGGAGTGGAGAATGCCGAGGGTATCATCAGCGTGGTCTTCGGCCACCAGATATACGAAACGGACCTCCCGGGCGTCAAGAAGCACCACGAGATCATGGAGAAGTACGGCCATGGCGTCCCCGCCAGCAACTTCACCCTCTACGGCGCCGCCTTGGCCGAACTCATGGTGGAGGCTCTCAAGAGGGCCGGGCCGGACCTCACCCGCGACAGCCTCATCGAGGGTGCCGAGTCCATCCGCAACTTAGTGGGCTCGGTCTCCCTGACGCCCATCAACCTGAGCCCGACGGACCACCGGCCCGTCGAGGTCGAGATCTACAACAGGGTCGAGGATGGAAAGTGGGTGCCCTTCGGCGAGCCCGTGGACTTCGAATCCACCCCCTAGCACGCCGCCGAAAGACTCCCTCCGTCGGGGGTGAGGCGGGCTTTGCCCCCTGCTGGGGTGCGCGAGGAGTGTGGGCGGTGGGCGGAACCGCCTGACTTCTGCAACAGACTCTGAAGTCTGCAGCACCTGCTGTCCTATTCAGAAGCCGTGGACTTCAGAGGCTGTTGATGAATCTTTCTGTCCTGTCACCCTGAGCGAAGCGAAGGGTCTCCATGAAACAGATTCTTCGCTGCGCTTAGAATGACGAGGCCGGTGCAAGGGGGTTTTCGACACGCCCTTCCCCCGTCCCCCTAGGACGCCGGCCGCCCCCGCGAGGGCTGACGGTCCGCCCACAGCGCCAGCACGATCCCCGCCACCAGAAAAGATACCCCCATGGCGGTGAAGGCGATGCTGTCGCGGATCGGTATCCAGGCGATCTCCTCACCGATCCTCAGCAGCTCCCCGACCAGGTACTCGTCGCCCTCTTCCGAGGCCAGGCGCAGCGCGAACCGGACCGCCACCGCCCCCACCAGGAAGGGGATGGCCGCCGCCGAGACCGCCGCCCCCACGCTGGCCAGCCGCCCAAAGCCCCGCGCCAGCAGGGCCAGCGCTACCGCCAGCACCAAGCACACTCCGGCCAGCGAGGCCACCGCGACGCGCAGCGCGTCGTGAACGTTGTCCCGCAGGAAACCCAGGCTGTTCCGCACCGCCCCCTGGGTCGAGAAGAAGCCGATGCCCTCCTCGCTCAGATCCGTCCCTTCCTCCCGAAAGGCCGACATACCCTCGTCGTAGAGCCTTTCGGCAGACCGATCCAGGATTAGCCCGCGCAGCTCCGAGCGGCTCAGATCCAGCACCTCCTCGGCGCTCAGGCTCACCTGCACGGGGAAATCCTTCAGGCGCAGGGCCGCCTCCCCGTCCTCCCGAGCCTCTCGCTGGAGCTCTTCGTAGCCCTGATCCAGGAGAGTGTCGATCTCGGTGAGGCTGGCCACCGAGCGCCGCAGCGTCCGCTTGGATGGCCCCTCCGCGGTAAGCTGAGTCAAACCCAGCGCCACCAGCAGCGCCACCAGGCTCAGCGCCAGCAGGATGCCTGTGGCCCACTTGAACAGGTTGCGCCAGAAACCCCGCCCGATGGTGACGGTGAACCGAGAGCCCGTCGGCTCTTGACCCGTGGTCGGCGCTGCCGGCTGCTCCATGGCCATGGATAGCGGGTCTCCCTACTCCGCGCGCACCACCACCGTGCCCGCCAGGCGGTCGTGGAGGGCGCGCCGCTGCTTGTCCGCCAGCACCGCCGCCAGGGCCACCAAGGGGGCGATCAGGCACACGAACACGAAGAACAGGCCGGCCACCAGCGCGGCCTCATTGAGCGTGAGCGATACCACCACCACCACGCCCACAAACCATATCACCGCCAAGAGCGGATGGAACAGCAACGGGTCCAGCAGCAGCCAGCGCAGCAGGAGCTGCCTCCCGCTGGGAGAGGAACCGTCCTGGCGCCTGACCCTGATCCCCGCGACATACTGGCCGGCGGTCTGCCCCCGCCACCTGAGCAGCGCCAGGTTGAAGCAGCTCCAGGCGATCATCGTCCCACCCAGCACGATGGCCGGCGCAGCATACATAGAGGAGTCTGGCGCATCCCTCTCCGCGAAGTCGCTGATCACCAGCAACTGCAAGCCGGCGATGACGAAGAACAGGAAGATGAAGGACAGAAGGATGACACTGTCAACCAGGTAAGCAACGATGCGCGCTTGCGCGCTGGCATTCCTTGCAGCCATCACGGCCGTCGCTGCGGTCATCTGTGTCGCGGCGATGAGCGCCCTCCCCAGCCGAGGCTTCGGCTGCGATTATAGCACGCGCCCGCTCGCCCCTCGTTGAGGCGGGGGCAGGCCCGTGCTAGGCTGACCTAGGACCTGGCCCCCTTTCCCGTCGCTGGGCCCGAATCAGCCATGCCTCCACGATTCTCCCGCGCCGCCCCCTGGCTCGTCCTCCTGCTGGTGGCGGTTCTGGCTCTCGCCGGGGCCTGGAGCATCACCCTGGCCATCGATCTCCCCTCCGGCCACGACTTCAACCTCGCCGGCTGGGAAGTGAGACACCTCGGCGGCAAGTGGCTCTATCAGGTCGGCCGCCTCTTCCGGGGTGACCTCTCCGAACAGGAGCAGGACGCCACCGTCGCCCGCTTCCTCACCCTCAATGCCCGGGTCGCCGAGCTGGAGCATCGCCTGGCCCAGCCCCGCGCCTCCGCGGCCGACACCTCCGCCACCCAGGCCGCCCTCCGCCAGCGCCGACGCGAGCGGGATGCCCTGGAGAATGACGTCGAGGCCATCCTGGAGGAGCGGCTGAGCCGGGTCGCCTCCGATGCAGGCCTGGAGTCGTCCTTGCCGCTGTTCCCGGGGCTCACATGGCTCTTCCCGCCCGTGGACACCGAGTTCGATGCGCCGCCCCGCGTGCTCGTCCTCTCTCCCCGTGATCGCATCTTCTTGGAGAGCCAGCGGCCCCTCCGCCATGACCTCACCCTGAAGGAGATCCTCCGCCTGGAGGAGGAGCAGGAGGCCCGGGGCCTCTCCGCGCTGGTAGTACAGATAGGCGGCGCTGCCACCTACCCCAGCGTCGTCCAGCCCACCGCCGACTACCAGTACACCCTGGAGATGGTCGCCCACGAGTGGCTCCACCACTATCTGTTCTTCAAGCCCCTCGGCCGCCGCTACTTCCAGAGCGAGGAGCTCACCACCCTCAACGAGACCGTGGCTGACATGGCCGGCCGCGAACTCGCCGCTCTGGTGGCAGAACGATACCCCTTGAAGCTGAACACCCACCCGCAGGAAGAGACAGAGCCGTCAGACTCGCTAGACCTGGGCCGGGAGCTGCGCAGCCTGCGGCTGAAGGTCGAACGCCTGCTGGAGCAGGGGAGAGTCGAGGAAGCGGAGGCCCTCATGGAGGAGCGCCGCCGCTTCCTGGAAGCGCACGGCCTCTACATCCGAAAGATCAATCAGGCCTACTTCGCCTTCTATGGCGTCTACGCCGATACCCCGGCCTCCATCAGCCCCATCGGGCCCAAGCTGGCGGAGCTGCGCCGACGCAGCCCCTCCCTCGGCGAGTTCATCCGTACCGCCGCCCTCCTCACCAGCGAGGAGGACCTGGACCGGCTGCTCGCTCAGGAGGCGTCGGCGCTCACTCAACCTTGATGGCCCGGCGGCGCCGCCGGCGAGGGCGCTCCTCCTCTTCCAGACGCTCCAGGGCAGCGTCGAGGAGGCTGCGCACGGCCAGCAGCGTCTCCTTGCGGGCCTCCAGCAGGTGAGCTCGCACCTCCGGTGCCAGCAGACGCAGCCCCGGCCGTCGGAAGCGAAACACCAACTCCTCGCCCGGGGTGTACTCGCACTCGAACAGCTTCTCCGCCATATTCGACCTCCTCCGGCCCTCGCCGCGTCCTACCCCTGTGGCCGCGGCGGCCCGAACCGGATCGTGAGCTTGTTCCCCTCCAGCTTGGCCCCCTGGCTCTCGGCTGCCGCTAGCGCCCGCGGCAGGATGAGGTTGCGCCTGTAAGCCCCCACCTGAACGATGAGCTCATCCCCTACCTGGGAAAGCGCGATCTGCTCCTTGCTGGCGAAGGGGAGATTCAGGGTGAGCAGGTACGTGCCGTCCTCCTGACGGATGCGCTGGGCCTCGCCTCTGTACAGCACCCCGGTAGGGTCCGAGGTGTCGAAGAGGGCCCGGGCAAAGCGCTCCAGCATCTTCAGGCCCACCACCTCCTGCTCCATCAGCGGCCCATTGATGATAGGCAGGGGAGAGAAGCCCTCTTCCACCAGCGCGTAGTAGCGCTCCTGAGTCTCCTTCCAGGCCTCGAAGTAGGGATGGTTCAGGGCCTCCGGCAGCAGGCGATTGCAGACCACCGCGTCGATGGCGTACCCGTACAGGCTGAGGTAGGTGTAGGTGCGCTGGGACTCCCTGATCACCATCTTCTCCGGGTTCAGCACCAGCCGCACCGAGGTGGTCTCGCCGTCGGCCAGGATCTCCCGGGTGCGCTCCAGCCTGGTCAGAAGCTCCTTGACCGCAGCGAAGACCTCGTCCCCGGGCACGGGCAGGTCCGTCAGGCGCCTGACCACGGGCCGGGCCACCCGCGCCGCGGCCCGCTGAATCGGAAAGATGCGCTGGAGCCACCAGCGCAGCACATCCGGGAAGCTCAGCAGGCGCAGCGTCTCACCGGTGGGCGCGCAGTCCACGATGATCACCTCGTACTCGCCGCCCTCGTAGTGGTTGAGGAGGTACAGGAGGCTGGCCAGCTCGTCCATGCCCGGCAGCAGGGCCATCTCCTCCGCCAGCACCTCGTCCATGCCCCGCCACTCCATGAGCAGTTTTATCCACTCCTGGAGGATGCCCCACTGTGCGTCGATCTGCCGGTAGACATCCAGCTCCTGTCCCCACAGTTTGCTGCCCACAGGCGTAGGCTCGGAGCCCAGCGGCCGGTCAAAGCAATCGGCCAGGCTGTGCGCCGCGTCCGTGCTCATGACCAGGGTGCGGTGGCCCAGCCGCGCCGAGCGCAGCGCCGTCGCCGCCGCCACGCTGGTCTTGCCCACGCCTCCCTTGCCCGTGTACAGGATGATCCTCATGCCGCTACTATTGTACTCTCCACCGCATCGCCGGTGGAGGCTCTGGCCCCTTCACGACCTGCCGCCGCCGACCCGGGCCCGCGACGGCACCTTTCGATACGGCTCGGTCCTCGCTCAGCCCTTCTCCACGTCCTGCTCGGCCATAGCCGCCCGCTGGCTGGACCGCCGGTACAGCAAGAATACCACGAGTCCCAGGGCCAGCCAGGCGAACCCGAGATAGCGGGTCACCTCCTCCGTCACCACGACCACCATCCATGTACCCCCGGTCGCCAGGGCCCCGATGACCGAAGGCAGGGGGATGGATCTGCCACGCACCCGCACGTTGAGGCCGATGCGGAAGGGGCGCGCCATGTCCGGCTCTTTCGCCCGCAGGGCAATGATGGACATGTGAGCGAAGGTGAACGAGAGCATCGCGCCGAAAGCGTACAGGCTGGCCAACTGCTGTAGTTTCCCCGGCAGTATCAGCAGCGCTGCCACCAGCCCGAACACCGCGATAGCTACCACAGGGGTGCGTCGCACCGGATGCAGACGGCTTATCACCGGCGGAAGCTGCTGATAGCGGCCCATGGAGTAGGCCAGCCGCGAAAGCCCCAGCATCCCCGCATTCGTGGCGATGATCAGGATGGTCGCTGCCAGCAGGCCCACCCAGGCCTCCAGCGTCCCCTGGAGCAGCCCCGGCAGATCCTCGAACTGCTTGACGATCCCCAGCACCGGGTCCTCGATGAACTCCTCGCCTAGTTGCGTCATGTAGGTCCCGTCGGCCTGCGCCTCCACGGGCAGCGCGCTCAGCGCCACCATCGGGATGAGCGTGTACATGATCATCACCGTACCGAAGGTGAGCAGCACCGCACGGGGCACGTTCTTGCCGGGGTTGCGCGTCTCCTCCGCCAGGTTGGAGACCGTCTCGATGCCGGTGTAGGCGATCATGGAGATAGAGATCCCCAGCAGGAACTGCGACAGGGTCGGCGCCTCCCCGAAGTGGATGTTGTCCAGCAGGATCTCCGGGCTCAACAGCAGCCATAGCCCCATAAGCACGATGAGGAACTGGGTGGACAGGTCCAGCAGGGCCAGCAGCACGTTCACCCGCGAGGACTCCTGCACCCCTATGATGTTGATGCCCGCCAGCACGCCCACCACCAGCGCCCCCACCAGGGCGTTGGTGGGCCAGGTCCCCAGCTCCGGCACGAATACCGAAAGGTACGCCGGCACCGCAAAGGCCGAGATGGCGATGGTGACGATATAGTTCAGGATCTGCGCCCACCCCGCCACGAAGCTCACCGTAGCGTTGAAGCCCCGCCGGGCGAAGGCCATGGAGCCCCCTGCCTCGGGCATGGCCGCGGTTCCCTCCGCGTAGGAGAGGGCCGTGCACAGGAAGAAGAAGCCGGAGATGATGAAAACTACCGGGGTCAGCCCCAGGGCATAGAAGGCCGTGACCCCCAGGGCGTAGTAGATAGAGGAGCCCACGTTCCCGTAGGCGGCGCTGTACAGGCCCGGCACCCCCAGCACCCTGAACAGCCCCACCGTGCGGGGACGGCGCCGTCGCAGGTACACGTCACCGGGGAGTCGCCCCCGACGCAACTCGGGTGCCGCTGGCTCGTCGTTCAAGGGCGCTCCTCTGTCGGGCCCCCCAAGGGTGCCCGCAGGTCACAGGTCATTCACTGCCGTGGCGGGGCGGAGGGAGGCTCAAGCCGCTGCCCCAGAAGTCCCTCAGGTCGATGGTCGGCGTGGGCTCCGGCTCGGCTGTCGGCTCCGGCTCAGGCGTCGGCTCCGGCTCAGGCTCAGGCGTCGGGGTAATGCTGTGGCTTACCTTTACCGTCACGAAGGTGCGAAGCTCCCCCCGTTCAGCGTCCTCCACCGCCAGCCGCAAGGTGTACGTCCCCGAGGAAAGCGCAGCGGTGTCCCACAGGCCCAGCACGCCGCCCGTCACCGGCGCATCAGAACGGACGATGACCGTCCACTCCTCGGGTGCGCTGCCCCGGCCGTACTCCAGCCGATAGCCCACGAAGTCCGGCGACTCCGCCCGCCCGCTCACCTGCACCGCCCCCCGCACCGTCGACCCCGCCCGCGGCGAGTCGATGGCCAGCAGCACGTTCTCCGCGCTGCTCTCCTCGGTGGGGGCCGCGCCCCCCTCCAGGACTTTGGCCCACTCCTCCGCCTGCTCCTTGGCGAACTGCGGCAGGTCGTCCGGAATGACCAGAGCGACGCGCTCCGCAATGAACTGCGGCGGCGTGCGCTCCGACGCGAGCAGCCCGTTGCGCATGTCGATCTTCACCGGCCGCCACCAGTCATCCTCCTTCTCCGGCAGGCTCTCACTCGCGAAGAGGTCAGGCGGAGTAGTCTTGCCGCAAAGCTCCCCCGGCTTGAGACCCGAGGGCACACACATACTCGCCTCCACCAGACCCGTCGGCCGCTCGAACCACCGCGCGGACTTGCCCTCATGCCCCGCCAGCATGAAGTCGCGCAGCGACCGCCACGAGATGGAGGTGCTGCTGATGTTGACCATGGGAGTGTTGTCGGCGTTGCCCGCCCACACCCCCGCCACCAGGTCCGGCGTATAGCCCAGCGCCCAGGTGTCACCGATGGCCCGCAGATGCTCGTAAGGCTCGCTCGTCCCCGTCTTCACCGCCATCGGCCGGTCGATGCTCAGGCCCCCGCAGCCGAAGGTCATGCACTGGGCCTGGGGGTCGGAGAGGATATGGCTGATGAGGTAGGAGTAGGTCTCCGGGATGATCCGCTCCTCCGCCAGCTTGGGGCCGGTCTGCCCCTCGTTGAACGTCAGCGGGTACAGCACCTCGCCCTGCAAGTTCTCCACCCGCAGGATGGACACCGGGTCCATGGTCCGGTTCCCCTCAGGCCGGGCCGCCGTGGTGGGGACCCCCTTCATGACCCCCCCGTTGGCGAAGACTGAGTAGCCGTACACCATGTCCACCACCGACACGTCCACCCCGCCGATCGTCAGGGAAGGCCCGAACTGGCGGTCGTCCAGCGTGGTGATGCCCATCTTCTTGGCTACCTGCACCACGTTGGACACCCCGGTGTAGAGGATAGTCTTGAAAGCCGGGATGTTCAGGGAGCTGCCCAGCGCATTGCGTACCGTAATGGGCCCCTTGAAATCACCGGCCGGATTCCGCGGGGTGAACACGTCGCCGTCTAGCTCCCTGAAGCTCACAGCCGTGTCCAGTATGAGGGTCCCCGGCCCCCAGCCCAGCTCCATGAAGGCCGTCACGTAGGTGAAGGGCTTGAACGCCGAGCCCGGCGAGTTCACCGCCTGGGCCATATCGTTGCGCCCCAGGATGTCATCGCGGAAGTAGTCCCGGCTGCCCACGTACACCAGGATCTCCGCCGTGTTCGGGTCCATGGCCACCAGCGCCCCGTTGTGACCGTCGGAGGAGGCCTCGAACGCGCTGATCCACTCCTCCAGGATCGCTTCCGCCCGCTTCTGGAGCTCCAGGTCCAAAGTAGTGTAGACGTGCAGCCCCCCTCGCAGCAGGGCCTCCCGCCCGAAGAGCTGCTCAAGCTCTGGCTCGATGTAGTTCAGCACCCAGTGGGGCGCCTCGATAGGGAAGCGCTGGGGCGTCAGCTCCAGAGGGGTGAGCGCCGCCAGGTACGCCTCCTCCTTGGTCACGTAGCCCTCCTCCGCCATCCGCCCCAGCACCCAGTTGCGCCGCCACAGCGCCGTATCGGAACTATTGATGGGATCGTAGGCCTTGGGGCTGGCGGGTATCCCCGCCAGGAGCGCCGCCTCCTGGAGGTTGAGATCGCTGGCGTGCTTGCCGAAGTAGCCCTGAGCCGCCGCCTCGATGCCGTTGTACAGGCCCCCGTAGGAGATCTGGTTCAGGTACCACTCCAGGATCTGATCCTTGGAGTAGCGACGGCTCAGCTCCAGGGCATACACCGTCTCCTTGATCTTGCGGGGAATGGACCGCTTCTGCCGCTCCTCCTGGGGGATGTACACGTTCTTGACGAGCTGCTGAGTGATGGAGCTGCCGCCGCTCCCCTCAAGGAAGCCGGGCGCTGCCCCGGGGAAGAAATTCTCATATGCCGCCCGCAGCAGCCCTCTGATGTTGACCCCGGGGTTGTCGTAGAAGGTGTCGTCCTCCGTGGCGATAGTAGCGTCGATGACGTACTGAGAGACCTCCTCCAGGGGCACCGGCTGGCGCAGGCCCGAGAAGTCGTCCACGTACTCGTACAGGAGCCTGCCGCTTCGGTCGAAGATCTTGGCCCCTCCGGAGGGGAGCTGAGAGATGGCCTCCTCCGGCGGCACCAGCTCGTCAGCGTGGCGCTGGTAGATCACAAAACCGGCCACCGCCGTGGCGCCTACCCCGAACATGACCAGCGCGGTCAGCACCGCCAGCACCAACAGCCACCGGGGCAGGCCGCCGTTCCGGCCGTTGCGCCGTCTTCGCACGTAGCGTCGCGCCCGAGAGTTCCTAGCCACCGGCCCCTCCCGGCACAGGCTGCCGCTTCCTCAGCACCATGAAGTGAGACAGGCCGAACATCCTCAACGGCGTCCCCTCCGCCCGGTGCAGCACCGTCTGCAGCAGCCGACCCAGCCAGCGGCTGCGCGCGGCGATATTGTCGAAGCCCGGGTAGACATAAGAATCTACCACCACCTCGGCGTTCAGGCCATTCGTGATCGCCCGCAGGTCCCTCTTCAGGTACGCTCGCGCGTGCGGCACCAGCCGCCGCCGCAGGAAACCCGGCAGGTAGTTCACCAGCGGCACATTGCCGAACACGTAGCGCTTGCCAAGGTACACGCCGTGCGTCTCGAAGGGGAACAGCCGGTTCGGCGCGAAGATAACCACGTATCCGCCGGGCCGCACCGCTCGGCAGGCCTCCCGCAACGTCAGAGCGTCATCCCCCACGTGCTCGATGACCTCGTTCAGCAGGATGACGTTCAGGGAGCCCTCAGCGAAGGGAAGATGTTCCGCCGAGGCCAGCGCCAGCCCCGGCACCGCCTGCGCCCCCTGGCGCAACCTGGCCGCGTCGATATCGATGCCGTAGGCCTGCTCTGTGAACTCGCGCAGCTTGCGCACGTACGTGCCGATGCCGCATCCCACGTCCAGAACGCGGCCGCGCTCGAGCGGGGCGTAACGCCGGATCAGGGCCAGGCGCCGCTCCTGTCCGGACCGCCAGACGTAGCTCGGCCTGCCCAGCGCCACTTTGGCCCTATCGGGGGCCTGAACCATGATTCCCTTCACCCTCCCCCGCCAACCCTTCATGCTAGCAGAGGCATCCACCAAGTACAACGCTCGCGGCGCCCGCCAGGTTGCCAGTGAGGGACGCTCGGGCACCGAGGCCGCGCTGCGGCGTCCTGCTGGCTGCGGCTCATCATCCACGCGTTGGCCGCCAAATAGCCTCCTCAGGGCTTGACACGACCTTTGCCTGGTGCTAGGCTACGGGTGCCACGGGAACCACGGGGACTCCGGGCCTGCGATAGGTTGACCCGGAGTGACTACACAGCTAACCGGAGGTGCTCATGAGTGATACACAAGGGTGGCGTAGGCAAGCACCATTGCGACACAAGTCCTTTGTGACCGTGCGAGCGGAGGCTTTTGGGTTCAGCGCAGCGTTTGCTGACAAGGCACAGCTTGACAAGAACCATCGGGTCAATTTCGAGCCTCCACCTGATATCAGGGACCGGCGTGTGTCCTTCAGGTTCCACGACCGGCAGGACGACGAGGATAGCTACGCAGTGACGCTAGACGGGGGCCAGATCGGCAAGAAGCAGCCATCAGGGGGGCGAGCGGTGGGCGCCACGGCCCTGATCGCGAAGTACAAATGGATCAAGGAGGTAGGCCTCAGAGGGGAACCCAGGTACCGCCGTTTCGAGCCGAAGTGGGATAGCATCAAAAGGGCCTGGGTGATCCAGCTCTGCCCGGCTTTCGAGGAGAAAGCGGCTGATGTGAAGGATGTTCCCTCAGGAGTTTCGGGACTGTACCGGCTACTTGACCGGGACGAAGTCGTGTACATCGGCAAAGGAGCGCCCATCCGCAGCAGGCTGCGCAGCCACGAGAGCAAGGGGTGGGTATTCAACTCCATTCACTATTCTCCCGTCGAAGATGAGGCTATGCGAACCGAGTGGGAGTCCTACTGGCATAAGCGACATGAGGCTGAGAACGACGACAGGCTACCGCGCTACAACATAGTCGAAGCGGCGTCAGGAGCCGACAGCACCTAGCGGTTCCGTCCTAGAGACCCGTGCCTGAGAAGGGTGCCGGGCCTTCAGTTTGCAGTCCAAGGAATCCCACTCTGCAGGATAGAGTCCGTACCTTATGACGTGGAACGTGTGAAGCTGCGGGTTTCAACCCGCAGGTCCATGTGTCCGCGCTCCCACCCCCCGTTGGCCCCTAGATACCCCGATGCTATAATCGCCACTAACAAGCTTGAGGGAGGCTGAGACCCGTGGGCCTCACGCGGGAAGAAGTGCTGCACATCTCGCTCCTCGCCCGAGTCGGGCTGAGCGAAGACGACGTTGTCAAGTTCCAGGAGCAGCTCTCGCAGATCCTGGACCACTTCCAGGTCCTGCGCCAGCTCGACACCGAAGACGTTTCCCCCACTTCGAACATCACTGGCCTGGAGAACGTCTCCCGCGGCGACGACGTCCGCGAGTCCCTTCCTCAGGATGAGGTCATGGCCAACGCCCCCCTGGCCGAGGACGCCCTCTTCCGGGTACGGGCCATCCTGGAGTAGGGACGGCCTGTCGCCGCCCTTGCCGTCCCCGAGTCACCGCACCGTCAGGAGGAGAATCCCTGCACCTCTACGAACTAACCGCTCATGAGGCCCATGACCTCCTCCAGAAGCGAAAGGTCAGCTCCCGCGAGCTGACCGAAGCCGTCCTCGAGCGCATCGCCCACGTCGACGACCGCATCCACGCCTACGTCACCGTCACCGAAGACCTCGCCCGCCGCCAGGCCGACGAAGCCGACGCCCGCATCGCCCGCGGCGACCAGGCATCCCTTACCGGCATCCCCGCTGCCATCAAAGACGTCATCTGCACCCGCGGCGTCCGCACCACCTGCTCATCCCGCATGCTCGAAAACTACGTCCCTCCCTACGACGCCCACGTCATGGAGCGCCTCAACCCCCAGGGCATCGTCATGCTAGGCAAGACGAATATGGACGAGTTCGCCATGGGCTCCTCCACCGAGAACTCCGCCTTCTTCCCCACCCACAACCCCTGGGACCTCGAGCGCGTCCCCGGCGGTTCCTCCGGCGGCTCCGCCGCCGCCGTGGCTGCCCGCGAGGCCATCTATGCCCTCGGCTCCGACACCGGCGGCAGCATCCGCCAGCCCGCAGGCCTCTGCGGCGTAGTGGGCATGAAGCCCACCTACGGCCGCGTCAGCCGCTTCGGCCTGGTCGCCTTCGCCAGCTCCCTCGACCAGATCGGCCCCCTCACCCACGACGTCCGCGACTGCGCCCTCGTCCTCAACGCCATCTGCGGCTACGACCAGCGGGACTCCACATCCGCCCCCGTCGATGTGCCCGACTTCACCTCTTTCCTGGGAGGCGACCTCAAGGGCCTGCGCCTCGGCGTGCCCCGCGAGTACATGCCCCCCGAGCTCGACCCTCAGGTGCGAACCGCCTTCGAGGAGGCCGCCCGGGTCCTCGAAGGCCTCGGCGCGGAGATCGACTGGGAGGTCTCCCTCCCCAGCACCCCCTATGCCCTCGCCGTTTACTACATCATTGCCCCCAGCGAGGCCTCCGCAAACCTCGCCCGCTACGACGGCGTCAAGTACGGCTTCTCCTACCGCAAGGGCGAAGGCATGTGGGACAACATGGAGAAGACCCGTCAGTTCGGCTTCGGCGACGAGGTCAAGCGCCGCATCATGCTCGGCACCTACGCCCTCTCCGCCGGCTACTACGACGCCTACTACCTGAAGGCCCAGAAAGTCCGTACCCTCATCCGCCGCGAGTTCGACGCCGCCTTCGACACCCACCACGCCCTCATCAGCCCGGTCTCCCCTACCCCCGCCTTCCGCCTCGGCGAGAAAGTCGACGACCCCTACCAGATGTACCTCAGTGATGTCTTTACCCTGCCCATCAACATCGCCGGCCTTCCCGGCATCTCCATCCCCGCAGGCTTCGTCCAGGACCTGCCGGTGGGCCTCCACATCATCACCAAACCCTTTGACGAGGGCACCCTCTTGAAGGTAGCCTACACCTACGAGCAGGTCACCGACTGGCACACCCGGCGGCCGCCGCTGTAAGGAGTCCCATGGTGAAGAACTATCTCTTGCCTGTGGAGGTGCAGGAACTCGAAAACGGCCGCTACCTCGCCATCTGCGAGGTGATCCAGGGCTGCCACGCCGAAGGAGACACCGTAGCCGAGGCGCTCGAGAACCTCGAAGACGTGGCACGAATTCTTCTGGAACTCCGCAAGGAGGACGGACTTGCCTTGCCAGAAGGTCTACAGGAACAGCGTATTGCCAAAGGGGGAGTGC
>JBAUEL010000056.1:0-2011 GCA_049678585.1 Dehalococcoidia bacterium | reverse complement strand
TGGGCAGCCAGAGGCTGAGAGGTGGCCACCATCCCTCGCCGGCCGAGAACCGGCGAGCGGCGGGAGTGGAAGGGGAGGTTATCATTGGGCATTGTTTCCTCGGGGTAAGTATGACGCGGAGGGGGTTGGATGCCAAGTTTCTGATAGCTTCTGGATCTCCTTAAAAAAAATGTGGGTAGTTGTGAATCTCTTCACTATAAACCCCAAAAATAGCAGAACGGGCGTGAGAGCCCGTTCAAACGGCGGCATGCCCACTCCGCTTCGCCGAAGGTCCTGAGCGAAGCCGAAGGGCTACGGGATCCAATCCAGTCAAGCTAGATGAACGATCAAGCCCAGTCAAGCTGGATGAACGACTGGACAAACGGTGTTTCGCTAGTGGACTTCGCAGATGTTGCCGCGACTTTAGTGTAAACGTATGCCGTAGGCGCAGTCGCCGGTTTTTTCCTTGGTAGTGAGCCTCGGCTCCCAGTGAACCTGTAACGAACCTTCTGCGTGGTGGAATTCCTGGTTTTCTATGTAAGCCTTCAAACGCAGCACATCTTCTTTTCGTGTGGTGAAAGCCCCATACCCACCTTGCCATTTAAAGAACTCACCAGGTGTGAGCTCATGCGTCACCAGATGAGAAGAGGTACCTTTTACTTCTTTGACCAAGGTGGCGACCGCAACTGTGGGGTGTAGTCTGACCATTAAATGCACATGATCCTCCATCCCACCGATGGCTAACGGCTCGCATTTGAGTTGACGGCATTTCTTGGCGATAGCGGCGTAAAGGTGTGGTTGTATGACCTCTGTGATCAATGGGAGGCGGTCCCAGGTAGACCAGGTCAGATGCACGTAGAGCTGGGTGTATGGAGCGCGCATGGTATTTCCCCCTTCAGTATTTTCGCGTTGGTTGAGTGTAATCACCTTATCTTATCATTATTCGGTGCAAACTTGGATTGCGGCAGTTAAAACTGCAGCAACGATTGCAAAGTCGCCCTGCGGCGACTTCATTTTTTCTCTAAATGGTAGGAGAAGTCCATGAAGATGGACTTCGCAGATGTTGCCGCGACTTTAGTGTAAACGTATGCCGTAGGCGCAGTCGCCGGATAAACGGCAGCTAAAACCGCACCAACAACTTCTACAAAATCACCCTACAGCGATTTCTTTGGAATCCAGCAGCAGAGCTGCTGGCCATCGGCAGAGCCGATGGAATCCAAAGGGATCTTTGTGATTTCTACGATTAGGGAATAGGGTGAGAGGCCCACAATACCGGCGGTTGAAACCGCAGCAACAATTGCAAAGTCGTCCTTCGGCGACTTCATTTTTTCTCTAAATGGTAGGAGAAGTCCATGAAGATGGACTTCGCAGATGTTGCCGCGACTTTAGCGTAAGCGTATGCCGTAGGCGCAGTCGCCGCTTAGTCGCCGGAAATCAAAAAGGGCGTCTGAGTGACGCCCAAAACTATTATCGCTTGTTCTGCCTATCAACTTTATATTGAAACATCGACGATGATTATTCCTCCCTCGTCTGAGGTTATGGTGACAGATGACGGGGGGTCAGCCGTCGTAATGACATACTTGAAGACTGTACTGCTTCCCTGACGTTGCATTGGCTGACTATCCACGAACAACTCCGCCTCAGAACCTCGAGGGAGCTTGGCCATGATGTGCAGCTTCTGTGAACCGGGAGAGTAGTTTGCGTTGAGTGGGGTAATACCGCCAGCACAGTAATCGCTTGTGGCAGGATTCAGCCTAACCATTGTTTGACAGTACACGCTCTTCACCCCCGGACCGACCAGGGCGAGGGTGACCGTTACTACGAGCGAGGTAAGCACTAGGAGCAAAGCATACTCTACAAGCCCCTGCCCTCGTTCGCTTATCTCGGAAATGGGTGAACCCTGGTGGTGGATTTTGCTAATGATTTTCTTGATCCAGTGCTTGATCATTAATTTTCCTCGCTTCACTTCACTAAACAGGGAACCCAGTTTGGATGAACTGGGTTCCCCTCAATCGTCAAATGACGATGCCGT
>JBAUEL010000055.1:0-2417 GCA_049678585.1 Dehalococcoidia bacterium | reverse complement strand
AGACGTGGGTGGTCAAGATCAACGACGCGCAGATCGTGACGCTGCCCGGCCAGTTCTTCTGCTGGCTGGGGCTGGAGGTGAAGGAGCAGATGAAGGGGACGTACAAGTTCCTCTTCGGCCTGACCGGTGACGATCTGGCGTACGTGCTGCCGCCGGACGAGTGGGACCCCACGCGAAAGGGGGAGGAAGAGCCGCTCTCCCTGGGCATCAACACCTGGCCGGCGATCAAGGAGCAACTGCCGCCGCTGTAGGGCGCGAGAGGCGCTTATCACGCCCGCTTGGAAAGACGGGGAGCCCTCCCTTGCCAAGCCTCCCGCCTGGGAGTAGTATTGGGCCGTCAAAGCCTGATTCGCGGGAGGTGCGCCATGAGGTTTCCGTGGTGGTGTGTGCTAGCCGTTGGGGTGCTGATGGCGGGTTGCCTGCTGGCGGCCTGCGGCGGGGAAGAGGCGGAGGAGGCACCGACTGGCGAAGGCAGAGCCCACTATGAGAACACCGAGGTGGGCTTCGCCTTCGATTACCCGGATGACTGGGAGCACGCCGAGCGCCCAGTGACGATAGAGGGGGAAGTGGGCGAGGCCGAGACTCTCGCCCGTGTCATTCTTGTGGCAAGTGTGGAGGAAACCGGGGCTCCGAACTGTATCATGGTAAGAGTGGACCGTGCAGACCCCAAGGTGGTAGAGGAAGGTCTCGAGCAAGGTCTCGAGGAAGCACTGCCGGACCCTATGTTCACTCAGCTGGCAGGCCTCGCGGGCGGGATGGTGGAAGAGAAGGGTCGGGCTGAACTTGGCGGGCAGCGAGCCAGACGCTATCTCTTAAACTTCCCTCTCCACGGTGTGCCAACGACCAGCGAGTACATCGTTACCCTGCATGGGGACCAGTACTTCGAGCTGAACTGTCAGGCAGAGCGAGGGATCTTCGAGGAGACCCATGCTGGCTGTCAGGTCGTCTTCGACAGCTTCGAGTTCATATCGGAGACGGAGGAGGCAGAGGTTTCTCCCACCGCCGTCTCCCCGTCGCCGACGACTGAGCAGGCGACGCCCACCGTGACCGCAGGGGGCGGGGGCGTGCCGATGTTCCGGGGCAACCCCGCCCGCACCGGCGTGAACCCCGGCCCGGGCGTTGAGCGCTCGCCAAAGCTGCTCTGGCGCTTCGAGACGCGCCTCCGTGTTGATTCTTCCCCGGCGGTGGTGGATGGGGTGGTCTACATCGGCAGCAGCGACAGCTACGTCTACGCGCTGGAGGCTGCGACGGGGAAGCAGCGTTGGCACTTCCGGGCGGGTGACGAGGTTTGGTCGTCCCCGGCCGTGGCGGATGGCGTAGTGTACGTTGGGAGCTTCGACGACTGTCTGCACGCCCTGGACGCGCGCACGGGGGAGGAGCGCTGGTGCTTCGAGACGGGCTCCAAAGTCTGGTCGTCCTCGCCGACTGTGGCGGAGGGTGTGGTGTACGTCGCCAGCGACGACAGCTTCGTTTACGCCCTGGACGCGGCCACCGGGGAGGAGCGCTGGCGCTTCGAGACGGGGTTCTGGGTTCAGGGCTCCCCTGCGGTGGTCGAAGAGACGGTCTACATTGGCAGTCTAGACCACCACGTCTATGCCCTGGATGCCACCACGGGGAAGGAGCGTTGGCGCTTCAGGACCGGAGACGCAGTTTCCTCCTCCGCAGCGGTCGTGCAGGGTGTAGTGTACATCGGCAGCGACGACGGCCACGTCTACGCGCTGGACGCTGCGACAGGGGTGGAGCGGTGGCGCTTCCAAACGGGCGACTGGGTCTCCTCGTCCCCGGCGGTGGTGAAGGGGGTAGTCTACATCGGCAGCAACGACAACCACCTCTACGCTCTGGACGCGCGCACGGGGGAGGAGCGCTGGCGCTTCGAGACGGGCGAGTGGGTTCAGTCGTCCCCGGCGGTGGTGGACGAGGTCGTCTACGTGGGCAGCAACGATGGCTACGTCTACGCGCTGGACGCGGCGACGGGTAAGGAGCGCTGGCGCTTTGAGACGGCCGCGGTTGGTTCCTCCTCCCCGGCGGTCGTGGACGGTGTAGTCTACATTGGCAGCTTCGACGGCTACGTCTACGCCATCACCCAGGAGTGACGGGGCCCGACGTCCGGTTCACGCCTCCCTAGTACTCGGGGAACTTGATCCCTTCGAACCAGACGTTGAGCGCAGTAGTGAGGTCGGGCGGGTTGAAGTTGGCCTGGCCGTCGACGATGACGTCGAGGAGGGCGGGCTTGCCCGAATCCACCGCTCGCTTAAGGGCGGGGGTGAGCTCCTTCGGGTCCTCCACGCGCTCGCCGTACCAGCCGGCGGCCTCCGCCATCTTGTCGTAGCGGACGTCGGTGAAGTCCACGCCGATGTAGCGCTTGGCGAAGGCGCTATCCTGGGCATTCTTGATCATCCCGAAGGCGCGGTCGTTGT
>JBAUEL010000054.1:0-21705 GCA_049678585.1 Dehalococcoidia bacterium | reverse complement strand
GTCCTGAGGGGCCGCTGCGAGCGCCCACTCGATGACGTGGCAGGCGAGGCGTAGGTCGCCTTCCTGGAGCAGGGCCCGCGCCTGCTCGAGGAGGGCGGGGACGCCTCCGGCCAGCCGCGCGATCTCCGCCGCCTGCTGCGCCTCCGGGGCGGGCTTGACGTGCGCGGGGTTCCCGTCGTACCAGCCGCCGTAGAGGCGCCAGACGTTTCGGACGATGTACTGGGGCTCGTCGTAGACGGGCTGAAGGAATGGCCGGCCCTCGAGGTGGGCGGGAGGTCGAACGGTGTGCAGGATGGTATCGAGGGTTGCGCCCTGGTTCATGAGGTGGACGGTCTGGTCGTGCAGCGACTCCAGGAACCCGGCGGTCTCCGAGAGAATCTGGCGGACGCGCTCCTCGCCTACGACAATGATGCCGTGGCCGGGTGAGAGGACTTTCGCATTCAGAGCGGCCATCTTGCGCAGGGCCGCCGCCCATTCGATGGGGTAGCGCTGGACCTTCTGAGGGTTTCCGGCGTTGGGCACGGCCCAGATGATGAGGTCGCCGGGGCAGAGCACCCTTCGCTCCGGGACCCACACCCAGGTGTGGTCGTCGGTCTCGCCGCGAGCGTGGTACAGCTCGAAGCGCAGGCCTCCTAGCGAGAGGATCATGGACTTGTCGTAGGTGGTGTCCGGATAGGTGTAGGAGGTGGGCCACTGGACGGGCGCGGCGAACTGTCGCTGGTTGATGATGGAGTTGTAGCCGGCCGTGAGGATGTAGCGGTCGAAGCGGCGGGCGACGGCCTCATGCCCGACCACCCGCGGCGGCGCCCAGTCGCGCTCCTTTGCCTCCTCTGCGAAGGGAGGCACGCCGAAGACGTGGTCCACGTGGCCGTGGGTGAAGACCGCCGTATCGAGACGGGCCGCAGACCAGCCGCGGATCGTCTGGAAGGTCTGCGCCTGGTTGAAGAATGCACCCGTGTCCACCAGCACCAGTCCGGCATCGGTCTCAAAGGCAGTGACGTTGGCGAACGAGCGGTAGAAGATGGTTCGCTCGGCGATCTCTTCGGTGTCGCCGACGGGGGTCCAGGGGTGATGGTCATCCGTGGTGATGTCGCCGTTCCAGAGCTTTTCCGCCAGGTCCAGGACCGAGCCCATGATCAACCTCCTTGCAGCGTGTGATGGGCGTAGCAAGCGAGACCAGCATCTCGCGGGCCTGCACACTGCGTCAAGCGCCGTCAGGCTTGCCACACGGCTCGCTGGTCGATGAGCCCGTTGCATGGGCGGGGCCGGTGGTGTCCAATAGTCGAAAGCTTTCTCGCCGCAAGGAGGTGTCTCATGTCTTCGGCTGGAAGTTCTAGACTCCTCAAGAGGGTTATCATCTCATCGACACCGGAGAGGGCGGCGTCGGCGGGGGGATGATGCAGCGCGCGGTGCCGCGCGGATGCCACCACACTCGGAGGAGATGGCCATGTCTGAACTGAACGTCGTGACCGGCGCATTCAGCTTCAGCGGCAAGTACATCACGCGGCGCCTGCTGTCGACAGGCGTCCATGTCCGCACACTGACAGGGCACCCTGAGGGGCCGAACCCGTTCGGCGATCGCGTGAGCGTCGCCCCGTTTGACTTCGATAATCCTGGGCGGCTCGTCGAGAACCTCCGGGGCGCGACAACGCTCTTCAACACCTACTGGGTGCGCTTCTCGCACAGACGGACAACGTTCGACGAAGCCGTCCGGAACACCATGACGCTGATCCGCGCTGCCGAACAAGCTGCAGTACGCAGGCTCGTACACGTCAGCGTCACGAACCCGTCCGAAACTTCGAAGCTGCCGTACTTCCGCGGCAAGGCGCTGCTCGAACGCGCTGTCAGCGAGTCCCGCCTGTCCTACGCGATCATCCGGCCCACGCTGATCTTTGGCGACGAGGACATCCTCATTAACAACATCGCCTGGCTCATGCGGCGCCTCCCGGTCTTCGCCGTGGCCGGCTCCGGTGAATACAGGCTGCAACCGATCTTTGTCGAAGACCTAGCCGAGATCGCCGTGAACGCCGGCCGTCACGGCGAGAATGTGACGGTCGATGCGGTGGGACCGGACATCTTTACATTCAACGAGCTGGTCCGGCTAATCGGGAGCGCGGTCGGCAGTCGTGCAAGCATTGTGCACGTGCCTCCGCGCCTGGCGCTCTTCCTGTCTCGTGTGATCGGGTACATGAGGCGAGACGTGTTGCTCACGCACGATGAGGTGGAGGGACTGCGCTCGAATCTGCTGGTTTCCGAGCGTGGCCCTACTGGTCACACGCGACTGGGCGACTGGCTTCGCGACCACGCCAGCACCGTCGGCACGAAATACGCCTCGGAGCTGGAGCGGCACTTCCGCTGAACCTCTCGGATCTGGCCGCTTTGACGCTGCGGCACTCTGTCCTCGCGGCGCTCCAGCCATACGAGCTTGGGCGGGTGGTCGCTTAACCTGCGAGAAGAGGAATGTAGTGTTGGCAGCCCGGAGCGTCAAGCGAGCAAGCAAGGCGACAGGCCCCGATCCTGGGGGCCGGGGCCTGTCGTGATTGTGTTCCTCGGGGGGCGGTCACTCGATGGCGTAGACGATCTGGACGTCGATGGACACCTCCAACTCGCCGACCTCGATGGGGGTGGGGGCTTCGTCCGGTAGAGGGACTGCCATCTCCGTGGCACCGCGGTAGGAAATGGGCACGCGGCCCCCGGCCTCAGTGATGGAGAGGGGTTTGCCCATGTCGACGCCGGCCAGCTCGGCGAGGGTCTCGGCCTTCTGGCGGGCGTCGTCGACGGCCTCGCGGCGGGCTTCCTCGCGCAGCTCGTCGGGGTCGTCGATGGTGAAGTTGACGCTCTGCACCTCGACGAGGTCAGCGCCGGCCTCGATAACGTCATCCAGGACGTCGCCGGTCTTGTCGATGTCCCGGAGCTTGGCGGTAACGATGTTGGTCACGCGGAAGCCCCGCAATTCCTGCCTGTCGTTCCTGTAATCGTACTCTGCGTGCACGGAGAAACGGGTGGTCTGGATGTCTTTCTCCTCGATGCCGTTGTCCTTCATGGAGTCCACCACGTCCTGCATGGCCGAGGCGGCCTGCTGACGCGCCTCCTTCACTGAGGGCTTCAGCACGGAGACGCCCATCTGCAGTACCGCCACGTCCGGGGCGCCGAAGGCGGAGCCGCTGCCGGAGACGCTGATGCCTTCGGCTTGAGCGCCGGGCGCCAGCATCGTGGTTTCCTCTGACTCGCACCCGACCAGGGCAAGGCTGAGGAGCGCCAGGCCTGCCACAACGATGAACAGTTCTCTTCGGTTCGTCATCTCACGTTACCTCCTTCGTATGCTGTTCGAGGGCCCCTTTCGGCGGCCCTCGTTTCACGTTCGTGCCCGCCGGCGCCACAGAACCAGCAAGCCGCCCAGGGCAGCCAGGGCCACCGCTGCCGCCGCGGCCTCGCCGACGCGGAGGGCGATGCGGCCTATGCCGCCATTCTCCTCCTCGGCCGCGGCCGCTTTCTCCGCGTCTTCGGCCTCCGGCGGCTGGGCGGGCATGGCCGGAGCGAAGGCTTCTGCCGGTGCCTCCATGGTGGGCTCTGGCGGCGGGGTCTCCTCGGCCGTCAGGTCCGCCTCGGCCGGCAGCCCTTCGCCCGCCTCGGCAGCTTCCTCGGCCTGCCGACCGATCAGGGCTGCCGGGGGGCCGCCGTCGGGCGTTATCGCCTCATCCAGACCGTCCGTGGTGAGCAGGTCGCCGCTGAGAAGGACGGCGAAGATGATCGTTGCTGCTGCGCTAGCGGCTCCCAGCGCACCGTAGGCCCAGGTCGGGCGAGCGGCGGGGCGGGCGGTCTCCACCTGCGCTGGGGAGAGGCGAAAGGAACGGGGGACCGGTACCTGGGAGAGGCCTCGAAGGGCGCGAACCACGGTGCGCAGCTCCTCCAGCTCCTGGCGGCAGCGGCCGCAGGCAGCCAGATGCTCCTCCACTCGGGCGCGCTCCGGCGGAGCGAGGCGGCCGTCCAGGTAGGCGGAGAGGTCCTCCCGCCGCACCGGGTGGGGGCGGAGAAGGCGGGCCAGGGTTTGAGTGAGGTTCAACGGATTCATGGCTGCAACGCTCCTGTTGGGGAGCTCCTACTTCATATGACGGATGGTCTCCGGCAGCAGTTCCCTGTGAGCGGCCAGGTAGCGGCGCATGCGCTCGCGGCCGCGGCTGATGCGTGACTTGACAGTGCCGACGGACACCCTTGTGCTCCCGGCGATCTCGTCGTAGCTGAGGCCGTGGACGTCGCAGAGGACCACCGCCAGGCGCTGATCCGGGGGCAGGGTGGTGAGACCGGCCTGGAGGGTCCGGTTGAGCTCCCGCCGGAGGGCGAAGTCCTCGGGCGTCTCCCCGGAGTCCGGCACGTCGAGGGGTCGCTCCTGATCCTCGGAGGCCTGTTCGAGGGAGATCTGGGGGCGACGACGGCGGCGGCGAAGCTCGTCGGCGCAGGCATTGGCGGCGATGCGCAGGAGCCAGGCGCGAAAGGCGCCGCCACGGAAGGAGCGGATGTGCCGGTAGGCAGCCAGAAAGGCCTCCTGGGTCGCGTCCTCGGCGGCCTGGACTGACCTCAGCATGCGCAGGCAAAGGTTGTAGACCTGGCCCTGATAGGCTTCCACCAGTTCGTTGAAGGCGGAGAGGTCGCCTGCCTGGCTGCGCGCGACCAGTGCCGATTCTTCCTGGGGGGGAGCTGCCAAGGTGCCTCCGGGCGGGTCGAGCCGTTGCGTCGAGGCTGTCGCTTGCCTGGCCGTCTGCTCGGCTCATTCTAGCAGACGGCGCGTGGGGCGGGGCTGCTTAGCCCGGCACCCGGGCACGCCTCGCCCGCCGTCATCGAACGGATGCCCTTCGTGGGGCGGGAGGAGAAGCGGGACAAGGGGCGCCAGTTGCTTAGGGAGCCATCGATGGGCGCTGGCGCGTCGGTATGGCCAAGTGCGAGGAGATTGCGCAACGACTGGTGCACCGAATGTGAGTACTAGGTACCCGGCTGCTCTTGCTTACACGATCCGCGTTCTCCCGCGTGGGGATAGTAGGAAGTTCGTGCTTGCTGAGGCTTCTTCGGGACACTGGAGCCACTCTTGACAATTGTGACCTTCCGGAAGAGAATCAAGTCCTGAGCCTTTTGCTCAGGGCACTTGAACGAAGGCGTGCTACCAGACTCTTCTATTGGCTATCCTCGGCGAGTGGAGGAGAATCTGGTTCGTTCAATGCCGTGAGGGTTGGCTGGCGTAGCAGATTTCAGAAGGCACCGTAACCGTCCTTGTCACGGACATTGGAGGCTCCACCGACCTGGTGGCGCGACGGGATGGCGAGGCTGCACAGAGTATAGCTCGCGCCCAGCGAGAGCCGGTGCGTCAGCAGGTGGATAGACACAGCAGCCAGGAGGTGAAGTGGCTGTAGGATGGCTTCATGGCGACAGTCGCGTCGGCGCGAAAGGCAGCGGCCTGCTTGGTTGTCATCGAGAGGGCGGTGGAACAGCCTAACGGCCAGGCTTGCTATTCTCCGACAGGTGCTGGAGATGAAGAAAGGGTACGCCAGGGATCGCCTACCTAGAGCGGCAGGGCGGCTATCTGCGGGGAGGAGGGACTACATGGCACATGTAGATCAAGCCAAGGAACTGAAGAGGAGCATGGCTGCTGCTCCTACGAGGGATGACACTCTGTTTCAGATCACGCGTGTCTATCGTGCCTTGATTGGGGGAAAGGGTGCGTGCTCGATCTGGCTCGTGGATCCTGACGCCGATAAGGTCACCCTGGCCGCATGCGACGGCTACGATTATTCGCTGGAGGAGATAGAGCAAAGTGCCGGGGAGCGTCCTCACTACCTCCTGAAGCCCCGACGGAGAGCGCGCAGAGGCAGAGTAGGAATGACGGCGTCCATACTACTGGAGAACCGAAGCGTGCACGCTGAGACAGGCGAAGAGATGGCCCGCCATCCGGCTCACTTGGGCAAGTATGAATCCGCTCTCTGGAAGGATCCCGGGCGTACACAATCCTTCTATGGGACTCCGCTGTGGGGCAAAGGAGGGGTCCCTATAGGCCTGATCAAGGTGGAGCATCCCGATGCCCGGTTCTTCACGGACGAGAAACAGGCGCAGCTCGAGCTCGTTGCGGCAGTGGCATCGGCCGTGGTGGACCGCGATGCGCTGGTGGAGGCCGCGCGTCAAGTGTTTTGGAAAGCAGCCGGCGGCGCTACCTTTGAGGAGACTCTCCGCAACCTAGTCCGTGAGTGTCGCGACACATTGAGCGCAAGCGCCTGTTCTATCTTCCTACCGGACTGGAGGGCAGATGGAAGGCTTGCGCTTGCTGCCGATGACGGACATGACAACTACCTTGTGGGCGAGTACGGAGAGGACTACACATATGAGCCTGGGGAGGCGGCGACGGGGACCGTGTTTAAGAGCGGGCAAGCGGTGAGGGCGAACAGCCCAGACGAGGTGAAGCGCGCACCTGGTCACGAAGGGCGCGAAGGCAAGCTGTGGTATAGGGAGTGGCGTGATAAGCGCGAGTGCCAATCCTTCTACGTAGTTCCCATCAAGAACCTGTCAAAAGAGTGCGTGGGAGTTCTCAGAGCGGAAGACAAGATCGGCAGGGATGGCGGAAGGGAGGGAAACCACTTCACTGCTTGGGATGCCGAGCTGCTTGACCACATCGCATTCCAACTCGGGATCTTTCTGGAGAGGCAGGCCGCGGAGCTACAGGCCCGCTTCGGGGCTGTGGGCGGCCTCAGAGAATCAGTCGGCCGCACCCTTCTCTCTGTAGTCAAGGGCCTAAGTTCACAGGGAGGCGGAGGCGATGACAACGACTAGCGGCCTGGAGCAGGTTGTAGGGCGGTTTGCCAAGCGTGTCGACCTCGGAGTGCAGTTCGCAGAATACGACGGCGACAAGATTCTAGAGGAGTTCCTGAGCGAGGTGCTCGAAGCGGTTACACTTCCGCCCAAGTTGCGCGACCTATTCAAGATCTCCAAGGAGTACGAAAGCATCTTGTACGTTGCTGTCCCACGGTACAGGGACCACGTACTTCACGCCATCAATGTCTTCCTGACGGGGTATGCAGTCTTGCACAGCGCGAACAATGCGCTATGCCGCTGGATCGAGCGACAGCCGGGTCAATTCGATGTGGACAAGTCCTGGGTCTTAGCGTCGGTGTTTCATGATGTCGGGCAGTGGATGGACAAGGTTTCGTATTGGTTTCCCGAGGTCTACCGGAAATTCCTATACCCGGGTCGAAGGGCAGAGGGCGGGTTGCAGTGGCTGGTCAGCATGCACGACTTTGCGAGCGGGGAGTACCGGCGCGATGTGGAGTACCTCTTGGACGTTCCTAGTCTCCCGGCTCGCAGGGGGCGAAGGGAAGTACAGGACTGTTTGGCAAGGAGGCTCTTCGAGGACCAGAATCACGGGATAGTCAGTTGTCTGGCAGTCAAGCATTGGTTGCAGGCCCTTCACTGCAAGGTTGAAGATAGCACGCTGTACCATGCCATGGCTGCGATGGCGTTTCATGACAGTCGGGTGTGGGAGGGTGTGGGACACAGCAGGGCGCCTCAAGTGTTTGTGCTTCGACGGATGCCGATTGCTTTCTTGCTGGCCTACTGCGACGGGATTCAGGAGTGGGGGCGGGGCGGGGCCTGGGGTGCGCTGCCTGGTCCGTCAGCGGCCGGTACGAAAGTGCGAGGGACACCCGAGCTGGCGCTACTTGAGGTTGAGCTGCAGCAGCAGAAAAAGGGGCCGAAACCGACAGTGTGTTGCGAACTGACATACCCTCCCGACAGACGGATGCAAGACGCGGCGAGGAGGGCGTACTCAACCCTTCAGGATTACTGGCACACTGGCTCGGAGTGGGAGTTCCGCGTGGATTGCTATTGCTACGGCCCCAGCGGCCGGACCAAGGTCGCCGGGGCTCTTCTTGGCCAGTGATCAAGCCGTCATGCCGTCCCGTTCTGGCACGGGCACCCGGCGCTCCGGCTCTCGGCGCGCGTCGAGCCTGAAAGCGCAGTAGATGTCACACATCTCCTGACCCCGAAGGACCTGCACTCGGCTGACGGCCGCCTTTTCGGCGGCCGTCAGGTTCGTTACTGGCAGGTGAGGTCTCTCAGTAGCGTTTCATCGCTCCTAGTCGCTCTCCACGGTGATGTCGGTGCCCAGGGTCTCGCCTCTCCAGTCCGGCCTGTAGTAGGAGTAGGCTTCGGAGGTCACACCCTTCGCCTTGACGGGATAGAGGGCTTTCGCCTCGAAGCTGAAGGAGATGCTCTCGCCGGGCTTCATGTCCTCGATGTAGAAGATGACCTTGCGGCCGGACACGTCGAATCGCTTCATCCTGGGCTCGGCGTCGACTGCCGCTTCGATTGACTCGGTGACGGGCTCGAAGCCGGTGGGCACAGCGACATCGAGGACCACCATGCCCGCCTTCAGGGGGATAGGCGGGTCGAACTCCACGTCGACATCCACGGTGATCGTGTCGTTCACGTCGACCTGTTCGGTGCCGTAGGCGACCTCGATCCTGAAGATGCCTCCCTCCTCCTCTGCCTGCGGCAGGTTGAAGCGGACGACCTTCTGGACGACGAGTTCACCCGTGCCTTCGGCTTGGATTCGCACCTGCTCGTTGACCGGGACCTCCACGACCTGGAGCACGTCGAAGTTCTCCGGGCCGATCTTCAGCTCTGTGACTTCACCGTCGGCGGTGATGGTGACGGCGAGGTCCACATCGGAGGCGGCGCCTATGGCCTGCTCCGTGAGGGCCTGGAGGGCGACGACGGTGTCCTGCGTGGAGCCGAAGCCGCCGTAGGCGTTGCGGCGCGTGACCAGCCACTTGGCCGCCCGCGAGGCGTTCAGCCGGTCTCCATGGCGGGTGAGGGCGAGGGTAGCGTAGCCGGTGGCCTCGATGGCCGTGCTCTGCTCGACCTGCGGGGGCACGGGCAGGAAGCGATCGCGCTCCTCCGGCAGCGGGAGGGGCTCGAGTCCGCCGCCCCAGTGCAGGCCGTCCTCATCCTCCTCCGCCATCTCCATCAGGAGGTCGTGGGCCTCATCCCTGGCGGCGCTCTCGGCGAGCTCGAGGGCGTAGGCGACGATGGCCATCGTGTAGGGGTCGTCTATCTCATCGAGTTCATCCTCCAGGTAGGCGACCGCTTTGGCTGAGCCGTCGGTCTCGCCGGCCTCGGTGAGGGCGATGGCGACGTAGGCCGTGAGCGCTGTCTTACCCTGGACGCCGCCCACCATGTCCTCGTGGTGGACGAAGCCCACGGACTCGAAGGAGCCGTCGGGCTGCTGCTGGGCGGTGATCCACTCCTTGGCCTCGTCGAGGATACTCTCGTCGATGTAGATCAGGTCCTTCGCCTGGGAGAAGGTCTTGAGCACGAAGGCGGTGAGCCAGAGGCTTCCCTCCTCGTCGCTCTCGCCGAAGGCCGAGAAGCTGCCGTCGCTCCTGCGGTAGGTCAGCTCGCGCTGGTAGCCGGTGATCATCAGCATCTCCGCCTTGGCCATGATTTCCGGCTTGATCTGGTTGGTCTCCTGGAGGTAGCGGGAGATGAACACATCGGGAGCGAGCAGGACCATGTTCTGCTCGCCGCAGCCGAAGGGCATCTGGAGCAGCTCGTCCAGGCCCTCGATGGTCTGGGTGAGGAAGCTGGAGGTGAGGGCGAGGTAGGCGCGGGCGGAGCCTTCGACGATAGCCCTAGGCACGGAGGTATCCAGGGTCTCCGAGCTGCCCGCGGCCAGCACGAGGTTCTCGACGAGCTCGCGCTGCACGCCCTCGGGCGCGATGACCAGGTTCTTGACGACGGCATCGGCTGCCTCGCTGCTGCGGGCGGTGACCTTGATGTCCTGCACGCCTAGCTCGGTCGGGCGGATGGTGAACTCGACGGCGCCGATATCGTTGCCCTCCACGGTCACCGAATCGCTGGTGGCGCCCAGGGTCTCGAACCAGTCCGCCCCCTCCATCTCGACCAGGAACTCCTGCGGCTCATCCAGGTAGTTGTAGAGCGCTACCTGTACAGGGAACTCCTCGCCTCGGATGGCCGAGTAGGGGAGGTCGACCTGGATGAAGAAGGGCTGGAGGACGATCAGTTCGCTCTCGGTCATGCCCAGGCCCCTCTCCTGCGAGAGGGCGACGGCGCGCAGGATCCAGGTGGTGATGCTGTCGGGCGCCTCTACCGAGAGGGAGGCGTTTCCCTGGGCATCGGTAACGACCTCGGTCCAGATCCAGGTCTCCGGGAAGTACTGGCGGACCCGCTGCACCTGGGCGAGGCCGGCAGCGCTGTCGGCGGCGGGGGTGGCCTGCGGGGCGAGGCCTCGCCCGACGGCGGCTGGCACGGCGTCGAGGAAGCCTTCCTCCTCTCCTCCCCACATCTCGAACTCGTGCCTGTACTCCTTGCCCTCGGGCACCTTCTTGTTGCTGAGCACGAGCAGGCCCGCGTCCTCGAAGGTCTCCTGGGCTCCTCTGGTAGTGATGAGCTCGTAGGGTGAGGCCTCGTGCAGCTCCACCTGGGGCTCCATGTACAGGCGCTCCAGCTCGTCGAAGACCTGCTGGAGGTTGAGGCGGTTCTCGGCCAGGATAAACACGGAGCGGTCCACGGCGACGAGGGCTACCTTGGCGGGCCCCTCGGCGCGCACCAGGATGTCCAGCGCTTCTCCGGGCTCGACCTGCTCCCGGCTGAAGGCCGCCTCGACGCTGTGCGGGTAGTCGCCTTCCACGTCGAAGGGGATGTAGTCGGCGGCGACCTCGCTGTTGGGCAGGATCTGGTAGACGAGCAGCTTGGAGGCGGGAGCCATCAGCGGCGTGGTGGTGAACGAGATCTCGTCCGACTTGGTGAAGTTGGTGAAGACCACCCGGCCGCGAGAGAGGACCTCATAGTAGAAGTTGGCGGCCTCGCGCGTGGAGTGGACCTTGAATTCGACCTCGTCGCCGACCATCAGGGGCCCCTCGCTCACCTGCGCGACGTGGATGAAGTTGCCGGAGGGGGAGTAGGCGGCGTCAAGAGCGACGAAGGCGTGGGCGTCCTGCGAGTAGGCGTCCACCATCAGGGCCACGGCCTCCTCGGGCGGGGTGATCTGGAAGAGCGCCGTGCCGTTCTCGCTGTCTATCTCGTCGCTCTCCTCATCCACTATGTCGAGGTCCTCGTCGAGGTAGGTGATGTCGACCGACACCTCGGCATCGAGAGGCTCGTTGTCGGGCGTCTCCGTAACGAGGAGGAAGGTGAAGGGCAGCGAGGGCTTGAAGGCGGAGCTCTCCGGGATGATCTGAATCGAGAGGGGGGACTCCGAGACCGTGAGGAGGCGCGTGGTCTTCTCCTCGTAGCCGGTGGCCCGCTCTTCGACCGCTATCTCGAGGCTGACGTTGCCCATGCCTCGGGCCTCCGGGACGCCGGCCACGTACTCCACGGCTGGCAGCTCGAACTCGCTTTCGCCGTCGATCTCGGCGGAGAAGCTGGCGAACTCCTCCCACTGGCCTACGTAGCGACTGGCCACGATGTGAAGCTCGCCGCGGACAGGCTTGCCGTAGCTGTACTCGGCGGTGACCTCCCCCTGGATGGGCTCATCGACAAGGAACCACTCCTTGGGCAGATCGACCTTCACCTCGTACTTCGGCAGGACGTACTCCTCGACGCGGACGTCGAGCTCGGCGGTTCGCTCGCCCGCCTGGACCGTGACCTTCCAGACGCCCAGGTTGGGCTCGTCGGAAATCGGAAGATCGAGGGTGGCCGTCCCGTACTCGTCGGTCCGGACGGCCTTCTTGAACACCTTGGTGCCCTTGGCGTCCTGAACCTCGACGGTGGCGTCGACCTGTACGGACTTCAGCTCTGAGTCGAGGGAGATGACCCTCATGTGGAGGGTCTGGCCGGGCTTGTAGATGGGCTTGTCGGTCTCCAGGAAGAGGAGGCTGCCCTCCTCCACGCGGACCTTGGCGCTGTCGGCGAAGCCCTGGCCGCGCACGGTCAGCTCGTAGTCGCCGTCGGGCAGTGCGGGCACGTCGAACTCGATGGTGCCCTTTCCGTCCACGTGGGCGCTCTCCGTCAGTATCTCCTCGCCGTCGCGAAGCAGCGACACCTGGGCCTGCCCCTCGGCCAGCTTGTCGCCGCTGAAGAGCGTGAGGGAGACGGCCTCGTGCTCGCCCGGGCGGAGGACGGAGGGCACGAGGGCGACGTAGCCGTCGATGGCCGACTCGGCTTCGGAACAGGCCGAGCCGAGCCCGAGGAGGAGAAGGACGGCAAGAGCAAGGGGGACTGTTGAGAATCGCGCGTACCTCATGGTTCGTCTCCTGTGTCCTCGCCGTGGGCGCTCATCCGGCCGCCGTTCATTGTCGGCGGTGCGTCGGCGAAGGGGAATTGGGGCCTTCCCTGCACCATCTGTGGTAGGAGACGAAGGAGCGGGGGGAAAGGTTCCCGGCTGGAGGCCGCGGCGGGCGAGATGAGGCGATGGCGCGGGCTGCCAGCCGTTGCCAGGCGAAAGGGGCGCAAGCGAAGGGAGGTGGTATAATACCGTCACTGCTGAGCGCTAAAGCGGGAAGGGAGGATATGCGGCAAGGAGGGGAGGAAGTCAAGGAGTGAGCATTAGCAGTCGGAAGGAAGTATAATTGGGCAGGCCGGAAGCCTCCGCCGCGGGGAGCTATGCGATGCCAAAGGAACCTCCGGGTCCAAGAGTTCTTCGGGAGTTCATGGAGTGCCTCTCCACTGTCGAAGGCGTCGACGAAGGTGTGGCAACCGTGTTGCAGGAACTGCATGCCAGGGGCGAATTGAAGGCCTCTGCCATCGTGGCGGCCCTGAGGAAGGCACGCGAAGGGACGGAGCAGACGCGTGACGAGAATCGGGAAGCTTGAGGCCGTAGGCTTTCGCGGCATCTTGCGTTCAGAGCCACTGGAGTTCGGCCGCGCGTGCCAGAGCATGGTCGTATACGGTGAGAATGCTCGCGGCAAGAGCAGCTTCGTGGACGCCATAGAGTGCTACTTCCTCGACCGCATTGGGCATCTGGAGCGAGAGAGTGTTGGCCGAGCTGCCTACCGGCACCGTGCTCACCCCAAAGACCTCGCCGCGTGGGTCCGTCTTGAGTTCTCAGAACGCGACAAGGGTGGGACGCTCGAGATCGACGCGACACGGCGCCTGACATATTGTGGCGACTCTCCCGAGGCTGAGGCCTTCAAGAACCTTGCCAACCGGGAATTGCTGATCCTGAGGCATCGGGACCTGAGCCGATTCGTGGACATGACCAAGCGGGAGAAGTTGAGTGACCTGGCCCCTCTACTGGGGACAGAGGTTCTTGACGAGACGCGCGGCGAACTCAGTGCCGCTCTGCGGCAGGTCGAGGGCGACCTGGATTTCCAGCAACAACGCATCAGAGAACGTCAGGAATCGATCGCAGCACGCATTGGCAGGCCTGACTATTCGGACGCCGATATGTGGGGCTTCGTCAATCAAGAAGCCGCGGTTCTCGGGGCGCCTGAGCCGATCGGGCAGCCGAAAGAGATGAAAGTGTTCCTGGAGAAGGTCAGTATTACGCCTGATCCTCAACGCGGGCAGCGCCTCCGAGCGCTGGAGGATGCGAAGCGGGAGCTGGAAGAGCTCGGCCGGCTGCCCAACGTAGTAGGCACTGCGCGAGAGTTCGCCAATGCCTTCAACCAGCTTGCGCTTGACCAGCAGGCGATCCAGGAGATAGCGCTCGCGGGTGTTAGGGAGGCTGGCCTGGGAGTGCTTCGATCGGAATGGTGGACCCAGAACGTGTGCCCCCTGTGTGACGAACCACTGCGTGACAGACCAAGCTTGGTTTCGATGCTTGAGGCGCGGCTCTTGGATGCGGCCGAGGTGCGGCAAAGAGCCAGAGAGCTAGAGGCCCAGCGGGAGTCCGCGCGGAACACACTGCGACAATCTGGCGATGCCTTGGAACAGGCCCTGGCTGCGGTAGGCGAGGTGGCCGAATGCGCGCCGGTCAACCGGGAGGGCGGACAGGTGTTGGGAGCGCTTCGTCGGTTGAACGAGGCGCTTCGAACTCCTCTTGAGCCAGGGGCCCGCGTAGCAGAGAGCGAAATTGGCTTTGCAGAACAGCAGCTTGAGTCGCTGCACAGTGCGCGTTCCACTTCGGGGGACGCACTCTCAGCGGCCATAGCGCGGATGCAGCCGGGCGAGGAGGAGCGCCGCCGACTGAACTCATACACGGCACTGAGTGGCATCGCAGAGGATATGGAGCGGCTGGAAGGCCTGGGCAGCGAGTACAGCGCCAGCGACGCGCGGGTTCGCTCTCTTCGGAACGCGTTGGAGGAGTTTGAGAGACGGGAGAGGGAAGCGGTCTCGGCCGTGGTCGAGCAGTTGTCCGACGATGTTACGAGGTACTACCAGAAGCTGTATGGCGGCGAGAGGTACTCGAATGTAAGACTCGAGTTCCTGCCCGAGGAACGAGGCCTGGAGTTCAGTCTTGAGGCGTATGGTGAGGACATCAGCCCTCCTCGCCTTATCCTGAGTGAATCGCAGTTGAACGGTCTTGGACTCTGCCTGTTCCTGGCGGCCGCGAAGCACTTCAACACGGATGCGGGGTTTGTTGTGCTTGACGACGTGGTGAACAGCTTCGATGCCGACCACCGGACGCAGCTTGCGGAACTGTTGGTGGAGGAATTCGAGGACTTTCAGGTCATTGCATTCACTCATGACCCCGTGTGGTTCGACATCCTGCGCCAGATGGCTCCTGCCTGGGAGTTCCAGCGCATCGTTGGGTGGAGCTATGAGCAGGGTGTGCAGCTCGAACTTCCTCCGCGAGAGGAGCGCGAGCGCATTGAGCGCCACATCGATAAAGGGGAGGCTGACGTTGCTGGAAACCTCGCAGGTGACTACATTGAGAATCGTTTGAAGTACGTGTGCCTCAGACTTCGCGTCCCTCTGCCCTACCGCTCGTGGTATGACAACGAAAAGCGGGGAATCGGCGAGCTGTTACGCTTCCTCGTACACCACGTGCAAAGCCAGAAGCATTTCCAGCTTCGGGATCCCCACATCTGGAACAAGCTCAACGCTTCGGGTCTAATCAGGAACCTGACGTCGCACGATCAGCCCGAGCTGCCAGCCCCGCCTTCGGGTGCCGATGTCGCGTACGCTCTTGAAAAGGTAGAGGGACTAATGCAGCAGTTCTCCTGCCAGAAGTGCGGCAAGTGGGTGTGGTATGCACGGCTCACGAGCGACGAGTTCGAGTTTCAGTGTCACTGCGGTCAGATGCAGTTCCGGTAGGCCGCGCTCGTCATCCACCCCTGCTAGGGGACTACAACCTGAGTCTCTAATGCCGCAGCGATAGCTCGCCGCGTGAAGCTGTTTTTCTGCTTGCAGCAGTGTTCCTAAGAGACGCACATTGTCATTTCGGTCGTTATGGAACAGTCTAGCGGGGTAGATGGACGGCTACGTGTGCGCGAGCACTGAGGGCTGAGAGGCCGAGCTTGCGAATCTTCCCGTGGGCGCGGCGGCAAAGCAAAGAGGGTGGTATCATGCCGTCGCTGCTGAGCGCCTAGGCGAGAAGGGGGACTGTGATGAGACGCCTAGTGATCATCTTTGTCGGGCTGGTGGCGATGCTGGCTGTGGGGTGTGGTGGAGGGGACGGCTACGTTGTGCTGCAGGACGCTGACTTGTCCTGCGAGGTCCCGGACGACATCGAGAGCTACCGCATCAGCATGAGGATTGAGATGGAGATCGAAGGGCTTGAGGAGGCGCTTGAGGAGCTTGAGGAGGCGGCAGAGGCTGGCGTGGAAGGGGCCGAAGATGAGCCCTTCGCAGAGCTAGGCGAGGCTCTGGCCCCGCTCATGGGCGGGCTGCTGGCTGGCCTCACGGACATGCGCGCGGAGGGTGCCTTCGTGGCCCCGGATCGCAGCGAAGTGTGGATGAAGTTTGGTGAGCTGGAGGTGAGCAGCATCACCATCGGGGACAACGAGTGGATTAAGGCGGGCGCAGGCGAGTGGCAGAAGTCCGGGGAGCAGGTCGATGGCTGGACTGTGACAAGCGAGGGGTCCGACCTTGGCGACCTGTGCGAAGGCTTCGCTTTCCCGGAGCTCAGCGGTCTTGAGGCGCGGGAGGAGACGGTGAACGGCGTCGCCACCTACCACTATCACCTGGACGAGCCCGACATCAGCGACCTGGCCCAGCTCTTCGACGAGGATCTCTTTGAGGAGACGGAGGATGTCGAGGGCGTGCTACAAGAGGGCGTCGTCGATTTGTGGCTGGCCAAGGAGGGCAACTGGCCGGTGCGCATGGAGGCGGAATTCAGCTTTAGGGATGAGGAGGGAACGGAGATAAGCGGGTCTTTCTTGATGGAGGTCAAGGACCTGAACGACCCAGACATCAAGATCGAGCCGCCCCCCGGCTACACCGTCGCCCCTGAGACGGAGCGAGCGGTCCCGACCGCGGTCGAGCCAAGGGCGCCCGCCGGCCCCAGCGTGCCAATGTTCCGGGGCAACCCCGCGCGCACCGGGGTGGACCCGGGGCCCGGCGTTGAACGGTCACCGAAGCTCCTCTGGCGCTTTGAGGCGGGCGACTGGGTTGAGTCTTCCCCAGCGGTGGTGGACGGTGTGCTCTACATCGGCAGCATGTCCGATTGGCTGACCGGCAGCTCCCCGTACGTCTATGCCCTGGACGCCGCCACAGGAGAGGAGCGCTGGCGCTTCGAGACGGGGGGCCCCGTTAGCTCGTCCCCAGCGGTGGTGGACGGGGTGGTCTACGTTGGTAGCCGGGACAACTATGTCTACGCCGTGGACGCCGCCACAGGAGAGATGCACTGGCGATTCAACGCGGGCGGCTGGCTTGGTTCCTCTCCGGCGGTGATGGATGGGGTGGTCTACGTTGGGAGCTGTGATGGCCATCTCTACGCCCTGGGCACCGCCGAGGGGGAAGAGCGCTGGCGCTTCAAGACCGGCGACTGGGTTGAGTCCTCCCCAGCGGTGGTCGGCGGGGTGGTCTACATCAGCAGCCGCGACGGCGGCTATCTCTACGCTCTGGACGCGGCCACTGGGGAGGAGCGCTGGCGTTTCGAGACGGGGGCGGGGGACGACGTTGGGTCCTCTCCGGCGGTTGCGGATGGCGTGGTCTACATCGGTAGCTGGGACAACTATGTCTACGCCCTGGACGCCGACACTGGAGAGGAGCGCTGGAGATTCGAGGCGGATGGTCTGGTTGTATCCTCCCCCGCTGTGGTCGACGCCGTGCTCTACATCGGCAGCATCTCCGATTGGCTGACCGACAGCTCCCCATACGTCTATGCCCTGGACGCTACCACAGGAGAGGAGCGCTGGCGGTTCAAGACGGGCGACGGCGTTCTCTCGTCCCCGGCGGTGGTGGACGCGGTCGTCTACATCGGCAGCCGAGACGGGTACATCTATGCCCTGGACAGTGCCTCGGGAGAGGAGCGCTGGCGGTTCGAGGCAGGCGATGGCGTCGACTCCTCCCCAGCGGTGGTGGACGGGGTGCTCTACATCGGGAGCAACGACGGCTACGTCTATGCGATCACGGAGGGCTGACAGGCGGCAGCGACGGGCGATGATGAGGCGGCGGGCCCGCCTAAGCTCACGGGGCCGCTTCGTCAGGCCGAGAGCGGGGGGCGACGGTCGGCCCAGGGACGGGCCTGTTCGAGTTGAGAGGCGAGGCGGAAGAGGGTGGCCTCGTCCCCGAAGCGGCCGATGAAGTGGGTGCCGATGGGGAGCCCCTCGCCATTCCAGTAGAGCGGCACTGACATGGCTGGCTGACCCGTCGCGTTGCAGATCGGCGTGAACGGCACGAAGGCCGCCGAGCGAATGAACCCCTGGAGGGGGTTCTCCGGAGGGGAGTCGAAGGTGCCGAGGGGAACGGGGGGCTCGCCGAGGGTGGGCGTGAGCCATATGTCGTGGTCGGCGAAGAAGCTGGCGACGCTGCGGGCGATCATCTGGAGCACCGTTACCGCGAGGAGGTAGGCCGACGCCGTGCGGCTGCGGCCCATCTGGGCGAGGGCCCACGTGAGGGGCTCGAACTGGTCTTCTGTCGCGGCGCGGCCGGTTGTAAGGGCCATCCCGTCCATGGTGAAGGTGCAGCCCGCCGACCAGAGGGTCATGAAGGCTTCCGTCAGCGCCTGGCCGTCCATCGTCGGCGCAGCCTTCTCCACCTCATGGCCAAGGTCAGCGCAGAGAGCCGCGGCGTCCTGCACGGCCGCCACGCAGTCGGCATGCACCTCGCCGTCCGTGGTGGGCTGGGTGGTGAAGGCGATGCGCAGTCGTCCTGGGTCGGCGCCCACCTCCTGGAGGAAGGGGCGCGCAGGCGGCGGCGCCCAGTAGGGATCGCCTACGTCGGGCCCCGAGGTCGCGTCGAGAAGGGCGGCGCTATCGCGGACGGAGCGGGTGATGGCGTGTTCGGCCACCAGGCCGCTGAATATGTCGCCCAAGTCAGGGCCCAGGGGGTTGCGCCCGCGGGTGGGCTTGAGGCCGAAGAGTCCGCAGCAAGAGGCGGGGATGCGGATCGAGCCGCCGCCGTCGTTGCCGTGGGCCATCGGGACGAGTCCAGCGGCCACGGCCGCCGCCGAGCCGCCACTGGAGCCGCCCGGGGTGCGGCCGGTGTCCCAGGGGTTGTGAGCTGGGCCGAAAAGGCGCGGCTCTGTCGTGGGGAGAATACCGAACTCCGGCGTGTTCGTCTTTCCAAGGACGATCAAGCCCGCGCGCTTGTGCCGGGCAACCAGTTCACTGTCGTGGTCCGCGACGTTGTCACGCAGAAAGGCCGAGCCTGAGGTGAAGCGAACCCCGCCGTAGGATGCCAGCAGGTCCTTGAGCAGGAACGGGACGCCGGCGAAAGGCCCGTCGGGGAGGGGGCCGGAGGCTGCTTTGCGGGCAAGGTCGTACATGGGGGTGATGACGGCGTTGAGGGTGGGGTTCAGGCGCTCGATGCGGTCGATGGCGGCGTCGACGAGCTCAATCGCCTTGACCTCCTTTCGCCGCACGAGGTCGGCCTGGGCAGTGGCATCGAGCAAGGCGAGGTCGTCCATGGGCTTCTCCCCTGGAATCTCCGGCTTTCGGCTCCGGCACAGTGCCATATTGCGCTCATCAAGTCAAGCCTGTCCGGCCTTAATAGCGGCTGAGCTGGCGCCGTTGCGCAGGCCGCGGACGCAACGGAGCGTTATCCGCGTGCGCAAAGTCTCGCCGCATTTGACATCGTCCGCAGCGTGATACAAGATCGCTCCATCCGCGAAAGGCTGCGGGGCAGGCCATCACCGGCCGCGAGGCCGACGCCCGTAGCGACCTCTACTCGCTGGGCTGCGTCCTCTACGAGATGGTGACGGGCCGCCCGCCCTTCGGCGGAGGACTTCTACGGGAGGCACGTGGTCCTGGCGTCGCGCATCGCCGACGAGGCGCAGGGCGGCGAGATACTGGTGTCGTCGCTGCTCAAGGAGCTGACGGAGAGCGCCGGGGACATCCGGTTCGGGGAAGGGCGAGAGGTGGAGCTGAAGGGGCTCTCGGGCGGGCAGCGGGTGTTCATAGTGGCGTGGGAGTGATCGCAGAAAGGAGACCATGATGGAAGCTAGGGAGGCATTGGCCAGGGCGCCACTGTTCTCGAATCTGAAGGGGGATGTTCTCGATACCCTTGCCCGCTCGGTGAAAGTTCGCCGGTTCTCGCCGGGCGAGTTGCTGGTGAGGGAAGGCGAGGACGCCACGGCCTTCTACGTGCTATGCGAGGGTCAGGCTGAAGTCGTGAAGCGGCTCGAGCAGGAGGGAGAACAGGTAGTGGGCCATCTGAGTGAAGGAGACTTCTTCGGGGAGATGGCCCTGCTGGACGGCTTTCCCCGCTCGGCAAGCGTGCGCGCCGTGAGCGACTGCGAATGTCTCCTGCTGGTGCGCTGGGATTTCCTGGCTCTCGTTAGGACCAGCCCCGAGGTGGCGCTCGCCATCCTCCCTGTGCTGAGCCGTCGGCTACGGGAGTGCGAAGAGCAGCTGTTGCCGTGACAGTGTAGGATAGTGCCACCATGGAGCCGCGCATCCAGTACGCCAAGACCGCCGACGGGGTGAGCATCGTCTTCTACGCGATGGGGGAAGGGATGCCCTTGGTGTCCATGCCGAATCCTCCGTTCAGCCACATCCAGATGGAGTGGCAGGACCCGAACTGGCGTGGCTTCTATGAGGCTCTCGCAGCTAGACGAAAGCTCATTAATTATGACAATCGAGGAAGCGGACTGTCCGCTCGCGAGGTCAGTGACTACTCCCTAGATGCGCATTTGCTGGACTTGGACGCCGTGACGAACCGGTTGAATCTTCAGAGCTTCGCGCTGCACGGCTACGCACACTCGGCGCCGATTGCGATGGCCTATGCGGCGCGGCACCCCGACCGACTGTCGCACCTCGTCATTCAGTCCGGCCATGCGCGGGCATCTGACTACTGGTCAGCGCCGCAGATAGAGACGTTGCTAGCGCTTCTCGATCGTGACTGGAATATGTTTACGGAGGCGACGGCACAGGTCTACTTCGGTTGGGGAACCGGGGAGCCAGCGCGCTGGTTCGCTCAATGGCTGCGGGAGTGCGTGACTCATGAGGGGGCAAAGGCCGCCATCCGGGAGCTCCAGGGATTCGACGTCGCGTCCGTACTCCCGCAGATCAGGGCTCAGACGCTGGTACTTCACCAGCGCCAGGACCCGCTCTCCAGTGCGGACATCTCGCGGGAGATTGCCTCCGCAATACCGGATGCCAGATTACTCGTCCTGGAAGGACCGAAGCTAGGCGGTGAGGAGGAGGTATCGCGCGCCATCGACGAATTCCTAGGCGAGGGCGAGGAAGCTAGACCTGGGGCTGAGCCGCCCGAGGCGGGCGCCTTTCGCACTGTCCTCTTCACCGACGTGGAGGGCTCCACATCCCTCACCCAGCGCCTCGGCGACGCCGGGGCGCGGGACGTCCTGCGTACCCACGAGCGCATCGTCAGAGACGCCCTCCGCTCCCACGGCGGCTCTGAGGTGAAGACCATGGGCGACGGGTTCATGGCCTCCTTCTCCTCGGCGACGCGGGCGCTGGAGTGCACCATCGCCATGCAGAGGGCGTTTGCTGAGCACAACGAAGAGGCTGCGGAGCCCATAAGGGTGCGCGTCGGTCTGAATGCCGGGGAGCCGATAGCGGAGGAGGAGGACCTGTTCGGGACGGCGGTGATCGTGGCGGCGCGCATAGCGGCGAAGGCGGAGGGTGGCGAGGTCCTGGCCTCGGACGTGGTGCGCCAGCTCGTGGCGGGCAAGGGGTTCCTGTTCTCGGACCGGGGAGACGTAGCGCTGCGGGGCTTTGAGGACCCGGTGCGCCTGTACGAGGTGCGGAGGCGGGTCTAGTCCTGTGGTGCGCCAAAATGCCATCCAGCTCTCCCGACGTCACATCGCTAGCTGATGGGTTGGCTCGGAGACTTAGCGCAGGCAAACGAAGGCCGTTCTACCCAAGAAATCGGCAGAACGGCCGGATCTTAATCTGAGACGGTCGCTCTAGAGGGGGCTGGTGCCGAGGGCCGGAATCGAACCGGCGACACCATGATTTTCAGTCATGTGCTCTACCAACTGAGCTACCTCGGCCCGTGGTCATTCTAGGAATTGCCCTTCGCTGGTGTCAAGGCGAGGGAGAGGTCCTCCCGCTGCGCTAAGGCTGAGTCGCTGCTATAATGCGGGCGATTCCAGCCGGGCCATTAGGAGCGCTCGTCGAGCAACAAGCCGTGAAGCACCTCCTCATCGCCTCCGCGGCCTCCCCAGCGGGCAAGACGGCTCTGACCGCCGCGCTGGGC